>NZ_JBUYEN020000024.1:0-129444 GCF_055229415.2 Bradyrhizobium sp. Leo114
GGATATTCGATCCCATTGCACATCGCTCAGAACCAGCCGATCCATGACACCCAAGGCTTCCTCCTAAAAGAAAGCCTTGAATCACGTTCAATCTGATTTGAGAATCCCAAGAGTCCACACGACCTAGCAGAGCCCGGCCGTCACTTCCAGACCCGGCGGTCCACCGCTACAAATCGCCGCCATAGCGGGACGGCATCCGCCGTCCCGCGTTAGCTTCTTGTTTGAGCATGATCTTTCCGGAAAACCGGGGTCCACTTTTCCGGATCATGCTCTAGGTTGCGACGGCGCAGTTGCCACTTTATGATGCGTTCCCAACTCGGTGACGCGCTTTAAGGAATCCGCTTATCGGATCATCCCCAGGCGCGACCCGGTTCCCCTCCTTTCAAACAAGTTGGACCCATGCTTCGAGGAATTCGGACAGCCTCATCAAACTGGCTCGGCAAGATCGTCATGGCCGTGGTGATGGGCGTTTTGATTGTCAGTTTCGGAATCTGGGGCATCGCCGACATCTTCAAGGGGTTCGGCCAGTCGACGCTCGCCAAGGTTGGCAGCACCGAAATCTCGACCGAGCAATTCCGCCAGATCTACACCGACCGGCTGCAGCAGGTCGGCCGCCAGTTCGGCCGTCCGTTGACGCCTGACCAGGCGCGCGCCTTCGGCTTTGACCGCCAGGTGCTGCAGCAGACGATCGCGGAAGCGGCCCTCGACGAGGAGGCCAGGCGGCTTCGGCTCGGCCAGTCGCAGGAAGAGACGATGCGCTCGATCTACAACGATCCGAACTTCAAGGGGCTGAACGGCCAGTTCGAGCCGCAGCGCTTCCAGTCCGTGATCCGCCAGTTCGGCTACACCGAGCAGCGCTATCTCGCCGAGCAGCGCCGCGTCGGCCTCCGCCGCCAGATCGCCGGCACGATCGGCGCCGGCATCGAGCCGCCAAAGACCTTGATCGAGGCCCTGGTCCGTTATCAGAACGAGCAGCGCTCGATCGAGTACATCAAGCTCGACGCGGCGCAGGCCGGCACCATCGACCCGCCCTCGCCCGAGGCGCTCGCCGCCTATTTCGAGGATCACAAGGCCCAGTTCCGCGCGCCCGAATTCCGCAAGATCGCGTTCGTCGTCGTGACGCCCGAGGAGATCGGCAAGTGGACCGAGGTCTCCGACGAGGATGCCAAGAAGATATTCGAGCAGCGCCGCAACCAGCTCGGCACGCCGGAGAAGCGCGAGGTATCGCAGATCGTGTTTCCGAACGTGGAAGAAGCCACTGCCGCACGTGCGCGGCTGACCTCGACCACCTCGTTCGACGACCTCGCCAAGGAACGCAACCTCAACCTGACCGACGTCGATCTCGGCATGGTCGCGAAGTCGGCGATCCTCGATCCGGCGGTTGCGGATGCGGCGTTCTCCCTGCCCTCGGGCGAAGTCAGCCAGCCGGTGCAGGGCCGCTTTGGCGTGGCGCTGGTCAAGGTCGGCAAGATCGAGCCGGGCACGACGCCGACCTATGAGAGCATGGCCGGCGAGATCAAGAAGCAGATCGCAGCCGAGCGCGCCCGCGAGAAGGTCGCCGATCTCCACAACAAGATGGAAGACGAGCGCGGCGGCGGCGCCAATCTCGCCGAGGCGGCGCAGAAGCTTGGGCTGACCGCCGTCACCATCGACGCCGTCGACCGCTCCGGCCGCATGCCGAACGGCCAGCCCGTGGCGAACATTCCGACCGGTCTCGATGTGGTCTCGCAGGCCTTCGGCAGCGATGTCGGCGTCGACAACGAGCCGATCCAGTTCCGCGGCGGCTATGTCTGGTACGACGTGCTCGGCGTGACGCCGTCGCGCGAGCGCAGCCTCGACGAGGTGCGCGCCCAGGTCGAGGCGAAATGGCGCGAGGACCAGATCGCGACCAGGCTGCGCGAAAAGGCAACCGAGATCGTCAAGAAGGTCGAGGCCGGCGGCAAGCTCGCCGACGAAGCCTCCGCACTCGGCGTGAAGGTCGAGACTGCGGATAAATTCCGCCGCGATGCCTCGCTACCGGCCGTGCCTGAGAGCGTGGTCGCGGCTGCGTTCCGCACCGCCAAGGATGGCGTCGGTCAGGCCACGGGTACCGGTGGCGAGCGCGTCGTCTTCCGCGTCACCGACATCATCGTGCCGCCGGTCGATCTTTCCTCCGAGGAGGTGAAGAAGTTGAAAGAGGCGCTGCAGCGCGGATTGACCGACGAGCAGGTCGCGCAATACGTCAACAAGATCGAAAAAGACATCGGAACCACAATCAATCAGGCCGCCTTCGCACAGGTGACGGGCGCGAATAACAACTGAGCATGATCCGATTAGATCATGCTCTCATCTTTTGTTTGAGCATGATCTTATCGGAAAACCGGTTTCCACTTTTCCGGATCATGCTCTAAAATCTTCACGGGCGGGCGATGGACGACCTGAAATCGATAATTGCGAAAGTCGCCACCGGCGCAACCTTGTCGCGCGACGAAGCCGCAAGCGCCTTCGACAGCATGATGTCGGGCGAAGCCACGCCCTCGCAGATGGGCGGCCTCCTGATGGCCCTGCGCGTGCGCGGCGAGACCGTTGACGAGATCACCGGCGCGGTGTCGGCAATGCGCAGCAAGATGCTGCGGGTGACCGCGCCGCCTGATGCGGTCGATGTGGTCGGCACCGGCGGCGACGGCTCCGGCTCCGTGAACGTGTCGACCTGCGCCTCGTTCATCGTGGCCGGCACGGGCGTGCCGGTCGCAAAACACGGCAACCGCGCGCTGTCGTCGCGCTCGGGCGCCGCCGACGTGCTGGCCTCGCTCGGCGTCAAGATCGATCTTACCCCGGCCCAGGTCGGCCAATGCGTCCAGGAAGCCGGGATCGGCTTCATGTTCGCCCCCGCCCATCACCCGGCCATGAAGAATGTCGGCCCGACCCGGGTCGAGCTTGCGACCCGTACCATCTTCAACCTGCTCGGCCCGCTCTCCAATCCCGCCGGCGTCAAGAGGCAGATGGTCGGGGTGTTCTCGCGGCAATGGGTGCAGCCCTTGGCGCAGGTCCTGAAGAACCTCGGCTCGGAAGCGGCCTGGGTGGTGCACGGCTCCGACGGGCTCGACGAAATCACCCTCACCGGCCCGACCTTCGTCGCGGCGCTGGAGCGCGGCGAGATCAGAACCTTCGAAGTTTCCCCTGACGATGCCGGCTTTGGCCGCGTCGGCAGCGAGGCGCTGAAGGGCGGCGATGCCGATGCCAACGCGGTGGCGCTGCTCAGCGTGCTCAATGGCGAGCCGAGCGCCTATCGGGACGTCGCGCTGCTCAACGCCGCCGCGGCGCTGATCGTCGCCGGCCGTGCCAAAGATTTGAACGAAGGCGTCGCGCTCGGGACCAATTCGTTGGATAGCGGTGCCGCCGCCGCGAAGCTCAAACATTTGATCGCGGTTTCCAACAGCTAGAGCATGATCCGGAAAAGTGGGAACCGGTTTTCCGAAAAGATCATGCTCATAGAGACATAGGGTCCGCGATGTCCGACATCCTGAAGAAGATCGAAGCCTATAAGCGCGAGGAGATCGCCGCAGCCAAACGCGCGCATCCGCTGCCCGAGATCGAGGCGCGCGCCAAGGCCGCGTCGCCGCCGCGCGGGTTCGTGCGCGCTATCCGCGAAAAGCACGCGCGCGGCGATTACGCGCTGATTGCCGAGATCAAGAAGGCCTCGCCATCGAAGGGCCTGATCCGCGTCGATTTCGATCCGCCTGTCCTGGCCAAGGCCTATGAGGCCGGCGGCGCGGCCTGCCTTTCGGTGCTGACGGATACGCCCTCGTTCCAGGGCCATCTCGACTTCATGGTCGCGGCGCGCGCGGCAACCAATCTGCCGGTGCTGCGCAAGGATTTCATGTTCGACACCTATCAGGTGCTCGAGGCCCGCGCCCACGGCGCCGACTGCATCCTAATCATCATGGCCGCGCTCGATGACGCAGCGGCCAAGGATATCGAGGACGCCGCGCTCGCGCTGCAGATGGACGTGCTGATCGAAATCCACGACCGCGGCGAGCTCGACCGCGCGCTGAAGCTCCGCTCGCCGATGATCGGCGTCAACAACCGCAATCTCCGCACCTTCGAGACCACGCTCGCGACCAGCGAGGCCTTGGCACCGCTGATCCCGAAGGAGCGGCTGATGGTCGGCGAAAGCGGCATCTTCACGCCGGACGATCTGTCCAGGCTGGAACGCGTGGGCATGTCGACCTTCCTGGTCGGCGAGAGCCTGATGCGTCAGGCCGATGTAACAGCGGCAACCCGCGCGCTGCTCGCACGCAAAAGCGCGCCACGCACCACCGGGACCCGTTAGAGCGATGGCGGAGAAGTCAAAGGGCGGTCCCGCCCTCACCCATATCGATGCCAGCGGTGAGGCACGCATGGTCGACGTCTCCGCCAAGCCCGCGACCGAACGCACAGCCGTTGCCGAAGGCCGCGTCGTCATGAGCAAGGCAACGCTCGAGCTGATCGTCTCAGGCAATGCCAAGAAGGGCGACGTGCTCGGCACCGCGCGCATTGCCGGCATCATGGCGGCGAAACGGACCTCGGAACTGATCCCGCTCTGCCATCCGCTCGCGCTGTCGAAGGTCACGGTCGATATCGAGCCGGACGAGAAACTGCCGGGTTGCATCGTGCAGGCGACCGTCAAGGTCACCGGCCCGACTGGCGTCGAGATGGAGGCGCTAACCGCGGTCTCGGTCGCCTGCCTCACCATTTACGACATGATCAAGGCGGTGGAACGCGGCGTCCGCATCGAAGGGATCCACCTCGTCGAGAAGCAGGGCGGCAAGTCCGGCCACTATCGCGCCGTCTATCGCTGACACCCATTCAAACGGCCTTACGCCACGACGGCTCTGTCACGCGGCTGTGACCGGGTGGCCCGGAGTGCGTTACCGCTTGCGGTGTTACATTTGACGTAGCCTTTTGAAGGAGCAACGCAATGTGGGCCTTCAAGCTTCTTGGTGCGGCTGCAGCGCTCAGCGTGGTCAGCGCGCCGGCAATGGCACAGCAGGTGATTTCAGAGCCCGGCTATTGCGCGCAATTCTACCCCAACGCCAATTGCCAGAACAAAGGTCCGGGCAACCCCTATACAGGCGGCTATCAGCGCTACATCGACCAGGGTTACGGGATGTGGGCTCAGGATCCACCGATCCCGTCGGTCGGCAAGCGCTCGCGGACCCACCGGTCCGCTCGACAGTAGGGTGGCCAAAGCGAAGCGTGCCCACCTTTCTTGCACCGTCCGTGGACGGTGGGCACGCGGAGCCTGTCATCGGGCGCGCGTTCGCGCGACCCGTTGGCTTTGCCCACCTACGATTCCGGCATGAGGCCCGTCATGGCCGGGCTCGTCCCGGCCATCCACGAAGAGGCTTGCACAGCAGCAGAGACGTGGATGCCCGGGACAAGTCCGGGCATGACGAACTCTGATGCGTCTCGATACCGCCTTCCCACGTCAACGTGATGTTCAGTTCGGGATCGTCCGCTTCGGCGCGCCCTTGGCGTCGGCGTTGACGGTGACGCCACGCAACAGGTTGTAGGCAGCGTTCAGCGCCTTGTCGTTCTTCTCGTCAGGCGGGACGAAGGATTGCGAGCCGGTCTGCTCGGTGCCTTCGGCCGCCAGATGCCCGCGCATCGAGGCCTCGCCCTTGATCTCGGCACGCGTCTTCAATTCGTCCGGCACATCCTGCAGGATCTCGATATCGGGCGCGATGCCCTGCGCCTGGATCGATCGGCCCGACGGCGTGAAATATCGCGCGGTGGTCAGCGCCAGCGCGCCATTGCCAGCCCCGAGCGGAATGATGGTTTGCACTGAGCCCTTGCCGAAGGTGCGGGTGCCGATCAGCGTCGCGCGCTTGTGGTCGTGCAGCGCACCGGCCACGATCTCGGAGGCAGAGGCCGAGCCGCCGTTGATCAGGACCACAAGCGGCTTGCCCTTGGTCATGTCGCCGCCGCGAGCGGTGAAGCGCTGAGTTTCCTCCGGCAACCGGCCGCGGGTCGAGACCACCTCGCCGCGCGCCATCAGCGAGCTCACCACCGACACCGCCTGGTCGAGCAAGCCGCCGGGATTGTTGCGCAGGTCGATCACATAACCGGCAAGCTTGTCCTGCGGGATCTCCTTGGAGATATCGGCGATCGCCTTGTGCAGGCCCTCGGTGGTCTGCTCATTGAACGAGTTGATCCTGATATAGCCGATATTGCCGCCATCGGTGTGGAAGCGCACCGGGCGCACGCGGATGATCTCGCGGGTGATGGCGACGTCGATCGGCTTGTCGGCATCCTTGCGGATGATCTTCAGCTTGGTCTGGCTGTTGGGCGGGCCCTTCATCTTGTTGACGGCCTGATCCAGCGTCATGCCCTGGATCTGTTCGTCATCGATCTGGGTGATGATGTCGCCCGACATGATGCCGGCACGCGAAGCCGGCGTGTCGTCGATCGGCGCGACGACCTTGATGAAACCATCCTCCATCGTGACTTCGATGCCGAGGCCGCCGAACTCGCCGTGGGTGGTCTCCTGCATGTCGGTCCAGCCCTTCTCGTTCATGTAACGAGAATGCGGATCGAGCGAGGAGATCATGCCGTTGATCGCGCCCTCCATCAGCTTGGAGTCGTCGGGCTTTTCGACATAGTCGGTCCGGACGCGCTCGAACACGTCGCCGAACAGATTGAGCTGGGAATAGGTATCGGAGCGGACCGCGGCCTTGGCGACCGCAACCAGATTGGCGCCCTGCGGGGCGGTGACGAGAAGGGTAAGGCCAGCACCGGTCACCGTGCCGAGGAGAAAGCCAAAATTCCTGCGCATGCGTGCGATCCTTCCCGCTGTAGCCGCCACGACTGTGATGAATCGTCGTTCTCACCCGACGTGGACAAACACACAATGCCTTTTTGGTCGGATCAAGGCCAATTGTACCGGAGAAATACCGTCGCTCACGACATCGTGCGTTGCTCGTGCGCCGCTATGGACGTCCCTCCTGGAGGCCGCTCTGCCAGGTCGACGGATTGGTTCCAAAGCCGCGTTTGGCGCGCGTGCCCAGCCAATAGCCGAACTGCGGCGGAACATTACGGAATGGCCCGTCCACGCCAAGCTTCAGCGCGGCGTCCATCGGCCAGTTCGGGTTGTTGAGGATTTCGCGCCCAATCGCGATCAGATCTGCCTGTTTTTCGCGCAGGATCTGTTCCGCCTGGTCACCATGAATGATGAGGCCGACGGCCATGGTGAGGATGTCGGCGTGACGGCGGACGTATTCCGATAGGGGCACCTGGTAGTTGTACTTGATTTCCTTGCCGAGGATCGGCGCCATGTCGGTGATGCCGCCGGACGAGCAATCGATGACATCGACGCCTTTCGCCTTCAGGATGCGGGCGAGCCGTACGCTCTGCTCCGGGCCCCAACCGGCATTGTCCTCCACCGACAGCCGCACGAACAGCGGCTTGTGGTCGGGCCAATAGCTGCGCACCGCCTCCGTCACTTCGATGATGAAGCGCATGCGGTTCTCTTCCGAGCCGCCATACTCGTCGGTGCGCTGGTTTCCGCGCTCCGACAAGAACTCATGCACGAGATAGCCGTGGGCGCCGTGCAATTCGAGCACGTCGAAGCCAGCCTCATTGGCGCGGCGCGCGGCTTGGCCCCAGGCCTGCACGAGGTCCTTCACCTCGCTGCGCTCCAGCGCCCGCGGTACCGGCCAGCGCGCACTATGCGCGATCGCGCTCGGCGCCACCGGGGTCCAATCGTCCCAGTCCTCGATCTCGGGCGACCGCTGCAGCGGTCCGTCGCCTTCCCACGGCCGCGTTGCGCGCGCCTTGCGTCCGGAATGGCCGAGCTGGATGCCGGCAAGCGCGTTCTGTTGCTTGATGAAGGTGACGAGCCGGTTGAGCGGCGCGATGAACTTGTCGTCCCAGATGCCGAGATCACCGACCGTGCCGCAGCCGCGCCGCTCGACCTTGGTCGACTCGACAATGACGAGCCCCGCGCCGCCGGCGGCGAACTTGCCCGCATTCATCAAATGCCAATCGGTCGAAAATCCCTTCACGGCCGAATATTGATGCATCGGCGGCACCACGATCCGGTTCTTCAGCGTGATCCCGCGGATCGTCATTGATGAGAACAGGAGCGTATCGGACATGGTTTTCCTCGCATCACTGGACATCGTTACCCGCTATTTCACCGGGGTCGGTTTCCTGCCGCGAACGATATATGTGCCGTCAATGACGGCAAAGCCGAAATGCGGGAGGCTTCCATGCCCAATCGGCGATTGCCGAAGCACGAGTCTCGCGCTCGTCCGTCGCACTTATGCTTCACCCGTTGCCAACTCCCGCGGTCATTCCGGGGCGGGCGCAGCGCGAGCTATGATGTGCAATTGCACATCAGAGAATCCATTCATCCGCTGGCGCAAGCTGCGAAATGGATTCCGGGCTCGTCCTTCGGACGCCCCGGAATGACAGCCTCCGTCATTGCGAGCGGAGCGAAGCAATCCATGCCTCCGTTCGCTGCGCTATGGATTGCTTCGCGGAGCCTGTCATCGGACGGCGCTTCGCGCTTATCCGTTGGCTCGCAATGATGTTGTGGTTGCTTTGGGTGCGACATATCAACCCGACGGGCAAATCAGCAGAAACGTGTCCAGACTATCAGCGAAAAACATTTCGCTTTCGCCGTCGGGCAAATCAGTGATTTAACTCCGCGCGTCTCACCCAAGAGAGGGGCGGCTCGCGATCGTCACGAACGTTGCGGTGAGATGCGGTGGACGTGATGGGTGTGACTGACGAGCACACACAGCACGGACGGCGAAGTCGTGTGGTCCTGGCGCCCCGACGCTGGCGCTAAGTTTCGTGCGAACACATTCGCACTAGACGACGGTGGCAAGAAAGCTCGGTCACCGGGGAGAGTACGAAGTAAGCCGTAACACCATCGCGCAGGGAAAGCCGGAATGCTTCGGTTGAACCTGTGGTCCTACTCCCGTGCTTTTTGTTGCACGGGACCCATGGGTGCAACCGGCACCCGGCTTTCCCTGCGCCCTCTGTTCGATGAGAGGGCCGAGAGTAACGCAAAGCTCGGGCGAACAACGCCGCGAGAATGCGGACTCACATCCTCATGCTGTTTGAAAGTTGAATCAGAACCCATCCCCGTCATTGCGAGCGCAGCGAAGCAATCCATCGCGCCACTTGCGGAGAAATGGATTGCTTCGCTGCGCTCGCAATGACGGTGGAGAGAGCGTTTCCCCAGGACTACGGTCGTAGGATGGGTAGAGCGAAGCGAAACCCATCATTCGCACCGCTTGCTCCATCGCGATGGGTTTCGCTTCGCTCTACCCATCCTGCAGGCCCGCGAACGAAGACATTGCCGCCCCCTTGGGATTTTCGTACACAACCGTCGCCATGACCCAACCGTCCCTTTCCCCCGGCTCCGCCGATGTCCTGTTGTTCGACCTCGGCCGCGTCGTGCTCGATATCGATTTCGGCAAGGTGATGACCACCTGGGCCGGCCATGCCGGCTGCGAGCCCGGCGAGCTCGCCACCCGCTTTGTCATGGACGAGAGTTACAGACATCACGAGGTTGGCAAGATCGATGACGCCGCCTTCTTCGCAGGCCTGCGGCAGTCGCTCGGCATCAGCATCTCCGACGCCCAGTTCCTGGAAGGCTGGAACGCGATCTTCGCCGGCGAGATGCCGGGAATCGCCGAGCACCTGGCGCGCGCCAAGACGCGTCTGCCGCTCTATGCGTTCTCGAATACCAATCCGCCTCATATCGAGCATTTCTCGACAGCCTATTCGGACGTGCTCGGCCACTTCCGTCAGATCTTCTTCTCCTCCACGATCGGGCTACGGAAACCTGACGCGGACGCCTATGATTACGTGATAAAGGCGATCGGCGTGCCGGCTTCGCGCATCGTGTTCTTCGACGATTCCGCCGAGAACATCCGCGGCGCACGGGCGATGGGCCTCGCAGCCATTCACGTCACATCACCGGATGATGTGACGAACGCGCTTCTCGCCCTCGGAATTTAGGAGTTGCCCGTGGCCTTGATGCCGGTCGCCGATGCGCTTGCCGCGGTTCTCGCCGGCGCGGAACCTTTGCCGGAAGAGATGGTCGCACTCGATGCCGCCTATCACCGCACGCTTGCCCGTGACGTCGCGGCAAAGCGTACTCAGCCGCCACTGGCGATGTCGGCGATGGATGGCTATGCGGTGCGATCCGCCGATGCCGCCGACTTGAGCGCGCGGCTGAAGGTGATCGGCGAAGTCGCCGCGGGCCGGCCGTTCGATCGGGAACTTGGTCCGCGGGAAGCGGCACGGATCTTCACCGGAGGCGTCATTCCCGCCGGCGCCGATGCGGTCGTGATCCAGGAGGACACCCGGGTCGATGGCGATCACATCACCATCACCGAGGCCGCTGTCGCCGGGCGGCATATCCGGCCCGCCGGCGTCGATTTCCGCGAGGGTGACGTGCTGCTGAGGCGCGGAAGCCGGCTGACCGACCGCGCGCTGTCGCTGGCGGCGTCGATGAACTATCCGGAACTCCCCGTGCGGCGCCGACCCAAGGTCGCCGTGCTCGCGACCGGCGACGAACTCGTGATGCCGGGCACCTCTCCGGGTCCAGGCCAGATCGTCTATTCCAACGGCTATGCGCTGCGGGCGATGGCGCGTGCAGAAGGCGCTGAAGCGATCGATCTGGGGGTCGCCGCCGACACGGTTGCCGCCACCACCCACGGCATACGCCGCGCGCATGCCGCGGGCGCCGACATCCTCATCACCACCGGCGGCGCCTCGGTCGGCGACCATGACCTCGTGAAGCCGTCGCTTGAGGCCGAGGGCGTGACCATGGCGTTCTGGAAGATCGCGATGCGGCCGGGCAAGCCGATGATGCATGGCCGGCTCGGCGCGATGCGAGTGATCGGCCTGCCCGGCAATCCGGTGTCGTCCTATGTCTGCGCCTATCTGTTCCTGGTGCCGTTGATTCGGGCCCTGCTCGGCCGCTCGGCGATTCATCACGTGACGGAAAGCGCCCTGCTCGGCCGCGATCTCGCCGCCAACGATCAGCGCGAAGATTATCTTCGTGCGCTACTCGAAGAGCGCGACGACGGCACGCTGATCGCAACGCCGGTCACCAAGCAGGACAGTTCGCTGCTTGGGAATCTCACTGCGGCGCAGGCACTTGTGATCCGTCCGCCATTCGCGCCGGCCGCAGCAAAAGGCGCGCCTTGCGACATCCTCCGATTGCCTGAATGACGCTGCGACCAACACCTGCCGGAGCATCTCTGGTCGCGTTCACCAGAAATTAAGTGGTTGCGGAACACATATCGAACATATAGTGTCCGTTCATGATTTGTTTCGAAACTCGCTGTCTACGAATGGGAGTGCGTGACTCCCGAGATCAGCTCTTCTCAAGTCTCGGATCGAACGACGCTACCAACCGGGGGAATGCTCGCGATGCTTACGCGCAAACAGTATGAACTTCTGCGTTTCATCAACGAACGGCTGAAAGAGGCCGGCGTGCCTCCTTCCTTCGACGAGATGAAGGACGCGCTCGACCTGCGCTCGAAGTCCGGCATCCACCGCCTGATCACGGCGCTGGAGGAACGGGGCTTCATCCGCCGCCTGCCGAACCGCGCCCGCGCGATCGAGGTGATCAAACTGCCTGAGCTCTCCGCCGCCGGCAACGGCCGCCGCGGCTTCACGCCGAGCGTCATCGAGGGCACGCTCGGCAAGCGCACGACCAGCGCGGCCGTGGCCGAAGACGATGGCAACCGTCCCGTCGCCGTTCCCGTGATGGGCCGGATCGCGGCGGGTACGCCGATCGAGGCGCTGCAGACCCGCAGCCACACCATCAGCGTGCCGCCCGACATGCTCGGCTCCGGCGAGCATTATGCGCTCGAGGTGCGCGGCGATTCCATGGTCGAGGCCGGCATCCTCGACGGCGACATGGCGCTGATCCAGCGTAACGACACCGCCAACACCGGCGACATCGTGGTGGCGCTGATCGATGAGGAGGAAGCGACGCTGAAGCGCTTCCGGCGCCGCGGCGCGTCAATCGCGCTTGAGCCTGCCAATGCGGCCTACGAAGTCCGCATCCTGCCGCCGAACCGGGTGCGGATCCAGGGCAAGCTGATCGGGCTTTATCGCAAGTACTGAGCCGACGAGGACGCAGCAGCTCGTCTGGTACTTTGGTGGGTGATCTGCCCTCAAGGACACTGACAAGAACGATTTAGAGTGATTAGAATAAGAGCCCCGGTAAGTTCGCCGGGGCACTCTCGGTGCAAGGAGATGTGCGGCAGCGCCTCCTATCGTGTTTGTGAACGGCTAGAGGGCGCGGGCCGTACAAATGCCAAGAACGGAGCAGAGGCTTATAAGTTATCGTCCACTCTGATAGAGGCCTGCGCCTCTTCCCAGGCCGGGTCGGCTATCTCGAATGAGGAGCAATCCGATGTGTGACTATAGCCTGCATGCCGTGGCGACGCGTCCCGCCCAGGTTGGAGAGACGCTTATCACCACCACCTTCCGCGGTACCTCGACCCGCGGCTTCGCTTCGGAAAGCGATCCGACGGTCGCAGTCTGCATGCTTCCCGGGACCGAACTCGCGTTCGCCGATAACGTCCGCTACGACAATCGCTGGATCTGGACCAAGACGACCGGCTTCCGTGTCGGCAAGTTCAACCAGATCGATGCGCATATTCGGGATCGTCATCACGACGCGATCGACTTCCCCGATGGCAGCCATGTGCTGGTGACCCAGCTCTGCGAAGGGCAGCGGGCGACCGTGCTGCAATTGCCCGTGACGCATCATGTTGCAGAGCCGGCACCGAAGGCGGTCGACCAGCGCCCCGCGCCGAACCCGCTGTTCATCGGCTGAGAGCTTCGGGCAGCGTGCGCCGCCGGTCTCGGCCGGCGGGACGTTGCCGCGGGTGAAAAGCAAAGTATTCGAGCGGCCCCGGAGGCCATCCCGGGGCAGATGTGGTTTTGTTGAACTATTCGCAAGGGGCATGATCGGTGGTCACCAAGATCACATGGCAAAAAGCCGGACGGGTGGCCCAGCCCGGCCGATACATGTTCAGGTTCGGCTGGCTCACCGTCGCAGCGGAAGATCTCGCGATCTGGGAGCGATTTCCGGATGCGAGCTTCACGCTCGTGCAAGTGCCGTCGCATTCGGGCGGTCCCGACGAATTTCGGCTCGGCGCCTTCGAGCTGCCGGCCAACGCCGGTGGAGATTGACGGGAGCGCTCAGTCTTCCGGCTGCAGGTCGGACTCGGACGGGGTCGCATCGATGGCGCGCGGCGCGGGTGCCCCTTGGATCCGGATCGTGGTCTCGGGTTCGCCTTCGCCTGACACCGCAGGCGACCACGGCCGGTCGAGGCCGGCGGGCTTGACCGCATCGATGACGAAGCCGTTCCGGTTCCGCCGCAGCGCCAGCCCGCCCTGCCGCCGCAGGCGCTCGGCATCGATGACCGCCGCCGCACAGCCTTGTGGCACCGGCCGTGCGGTCACGATCAGCACCGCCCGTTCGCAATCGTCCGCGAGCGCCTCGGATCGCTGCGTGAGCGCGATGAACGCGCCACCGGCCACAGAGGTCACGCAGCCGCTCTCATCGCAGGACACGCCCTCCGTGAGCGAAGGATCGCTCGCGCTGCGGGCATCGGCATCCGCGGCAAGCCACTCCTTGGCGAGAAACGCGTCCTTCGCGGTCCGCATCAGGTGCAACCGCCCGTCACCGCCGCGAACGGCGACATTGCGGCCGTCGCCGGAAATCAGGATGTCGGGTTGCGGCGCCCTCACCGCCCAGACCACCGCAATGAGAAGCACCGCCGCGCCGGCGAAGCGCAGCGGCGTGCGCAACAGCCCGAGCAGGATGACGCCCAGGCTCGCGGCGATCAGCGGGCCGATCCCGAACGCACTGACGTGGCCGACTGCGCCCGGCAGCGCGGCGACCCATTGCGCAACCACGATCATCCAGTCGATGCCGCTGCCCATGATCGCCCAGAACACGCCATCGAAGCCGAACGGCATCGCCAGCAGGCCAAGCAGCCCAGCCGGCATCACCAGCGCCGACACCACCGGCATCGCCGCCAGATTGGCAAGCACGCCGAAGGGCGCCACCCGATGGAAGTGAAAGGCGGCATAGGGCGTGGTCGCCAGCCCCGCTACCAGCGAGGCCAGCAGCAGCATCGCAATCTCGCGCCCGCCCCACAGCGCGATCCGCGCGGTCGCGGAATGATCGGGCGCGGCAAACAGATGCGGCATGCCAATCTGCACCAGCGCCACCAACCCGAGGGTGGCCGCAAACGACATTTGAAAGCTCGGATGAACCAGCGCTTCCGGTGCGATCGCGAGCACGATCATGGCCGCGACTGCGAGCGTCCGGAACGTCACCGCGCGGCGGTCCACCATGACGGCGATCAGCACCACCGCAGTCATGAAGAACGAGCGCTGCGTCGCGACCTCCGCTCCCGACAGCAGCAGATAGAAGGCGGCAGCGACCAGCGCCGCCGCGGCGGACCATTTCTTGATCGGAAAGCCCACAGTGAGCACCGGGAACAGTGCGAGCAAGGCGCGGACTGCGAAGAAGACCACGCCCGCGACCACCGCCATGTGATAGCCCGAGATCGAGAGTACGTGGCCGAGCCCCGAGATGAACATCGCATCATTCACCGGCTCGGAGATCGCATCGCGCCGGCCGGTCAGGAGTGCGGTCGCGATCGCGCGATTGTCGCCTTCGAGCACGTTGCGGATCCGCGCATCGATCGCATCGCGCATGCCTTGCATGAACGCCGCATAGCGCAGCGCAAATCCGCGGCCTTCCGGCGACGCCGTCGTCTTGATCGCGCCGAGTACGAAACCGGAGGCGCCGATGCCCTGGAAATAGAGATCGCGGCTGAAATCGTAGCTGCCGGGCCGTAAGGGAGCGAGCGGCGGCTGCAGCCGTGCCTTCAATTCGACGAAGCTGCCGACGTCAGGGGCAGTGCCCTTCTTCACCGACAGCCTGACACGCTCGAGCTTCGGCGCGCCGCGCTGGCTTTCGATGCTCGCGACGCGCAGCACGAAACGGTCGGTACGCTCGCGGATGTCACGTGTCTCGACAAATCCGGTGAGCGACACCGAAAACATCGGCCGCGCCAGCACGCCATGTGCGACCCGCGCGGTGCGCCAGGTGGCAACCGCAAAACCCGTCGCAACGGCGGCAATGATGACGGCGGCAGCGAACGCCTGCCGCCGCCTGAGCAGGAACGCGACAGCGCATAGCGCGATAGCCACGATGACCGCGACCGACAGCACTGGCTCATGGTCGGCGGCGAAGTAAAGCGCGATGCCGCAGCCGAACGCGACCGGCACCCAGGGCAGAAGCCGTCCGGCGCCCGCTTCCGCCCGGACCCACTGGCGCAACGTCTCGACGATTGGCGGCCAGGCGCCGACGCCGATCGGGGCATAACCACCCGCCGGCGCCACCGCCTCGCGGGGCGGCCAGGTGCCGGCATAGCCGCGCCTGCCGCCCGGCGTCCTGCCCTCGTCCGACATCCTGCGCCCTGGAGTATTCCTGCTTCAACAAAGCTACCGGAACCGGGTATCCGCGGGATAGCGGAACAGATGCGGAATACGGAGGAAAGGACGCCCTGCCGGCGCGTATCCGATGTTAGCGCTCCAAGCCCGATTGAGCCGAAAGTCTCATAAGGCCACAGTCCCATTGAGGATTAGAGTACCGTCACGCCTCAACCCGGACAGATGGGAAAGAGGCAGTGGTGGCTCGCGGTTCGAAGACCGCTGGAGCCCTTCTCAGGTGGTTCAAGGCTTCCCTGAGACCGGCGTTGCGGACGCAACTCGCAAATCAGGCCTGTAGCGTCACGCATCACGCGCACTCCGCGAGCGAACAGAGCGCTGAAAAACGCGAGGAGAAGCCTTTGAACCAAAGGAGCAGCACATGGCAATTCAAGTACCGAGCGATTTTCGCCGGGTGATCGTTGCCGCGTCGGTCGGAAACATCATCGAATGGTATGACTTCTATATCTTTGGCAGCCTGGCCGCCGTTCTGTCGGTCAAGTTCTTCGAACAATCCCACCCCGTCGCAGCCCTGCTGAGCACGATCGCCCTGTTCACTGCAGGATTCCTGATCCGTCCGCTCGGAGCATTCCTCTTCGGATGGATGGGCGACCGGGTCGGCCGCAAGTACACGTTCCTCATCACGCTCACCGGAATGGGACTGGGAACGGGCGCGATCGGCCTGATCCCGACCTATCAATCGATCGGTCTCACCGCAGCGTTCGTGCTGTTCGGGCTGCGCATGATCCAGGGCCTGTGCCTCGGTGGCGAATATGGCGGCGCCATCACCTATGTTGCCGAGCATGTGCCCGACGACAGACGCGGCTACTACACAGGCTGGCTCCAGACCTCGCCGACGCTCGGGATCGTGGTGTCGCTGGCCGTGATCATTCTGACCCGGATCTATTTTGGCGATCAGGCCTTCAACGAATGGGGATGGCGCGTTCCGTTCCTGCTGTCATTCCTGCTGGTGGCCATCGCCATCTACATCCGCCTCCAGCTCCAGGAGACGCCGATCTTCCAGGAGATCAAGGCCCGCGGGCAGATGACCAGGAATCCCTGGAAGGAGGCGTTCCTTAGCTCGAACATCAAATACATCGGAATCGCCATCATCGTCCTGATCGGACAGGGCGTGGTGTGGTACAGCGGTCAGTTCTGGGCGCTGTACTTCCTGCAGCAGGTCTCCAAGGTGGACGCGCTGACCTCGTCGTACATCGTCGGGGCTGCGCTGCTACTTGCGACGCCGAGCCTGATCTTCTTTGGCTGGCTGTCGGACCTGATCGGCCGCAAACCGGTGATCCTGGGAGGCATGCTGCTTGCCGCGATCACCTATTATCCGCTGTATCTGTGGCTCGGAACGGTCACGCACCCCGGAAACATCAACTATCCGATCGCAATCTTCATCATCTTCATCCTCGTCTGTTACGTCGGGATGGTGTACGGGCCGGTCGGCGCGTTCCTTGCGGAGTTCTTCCCCAGCAGAATCCGGTACACGTCGGTGTCGGTGCCGTATCACATCGGCAATGGCTGGGGCGGCGGCTTGGTGCCGTTCATCACCTCGGCGGCTTTCGCCGCCACTGGCAGCGTCGGCTACGCGCTGATCTATCCGGTCCTAGTTCCTGCGATCTGCTTCGTGCTCGCCGTTTTCCTGATGCCGGAAACGAACAAGACCAGCATCTGGGAGCAGGTCGAACCGAGAACCGCATCGTGACGCCCAATAGCCCTTGCCGCGGGGCTACCAAGCCCTGTGGCGGGGGAATCCAACATCCGGCAGGAGCGGGTCGACACCTCTGCCGCAACAATCCCCTCGCGCCGGCCGCTACCGCGTAGCGGTCGGACCGATGGCTCGGACAAACCCGCCTTCTCAGCCGGCGCGGTGATGCCAGCGATCGTGCCACCAGGCGGTGAAATCACGATCCGTCAGCAGCTCCCAGCCGGCCAAGAGGATCACCAGCATGCCCGACAGCACGCTGCTTACCGTCGCCGAGACCTGCTCGTAGCCGACCGTCCACGGTGCCAAGAGCAGAGCCAGTCCGAGCAGCATCTCTCCCCATTCCTCCAGATAGGACGGAATGACAAATGCCTCGACGGCAAACAGGATGACAGCCAACCCAAGCGCGATGGTGATCCAGACGGCCGCTCCGCCGAAGCCCAGGGCAAACGGCGACCCGACTAGCCACACACCCACCAACAAGCTGGCAACGTCCTGCCAGTGTTGAATGCGCATGACGCTCACCTCCCCTCTCCCATGCATATGGTCACGCGGCGCGGCGCCGGAAAGACATCCCGCCTGACCTGCGTTGTGTTGCGGCTCTCCGTGTTCCGGAGCCGCTTCCCGCCGCCCACCACCCGGAAAGCACGCTTGCAAGTGCGCCGCAGCAGGATGCAAACTGCTGCGCTCAATCAGGTGTCAACGTCTACGGCTCTCGGCCCGACCGGAATTCAAGGTTGCGTCCAGAACGAGAGGAGCATGACGCCATGCGAGAAATCGAAATCCACGATTATGCGCGGCAGCTCTTGGAAGCACATGGCGCCAAGGCCATTGCGGAAGCTGCGCAGAATGCCATTGAGCTCGAGGCAAAGGGCGAGGTCGAACTCGCCAAGACCTGGCGGCATATCGAAGACGCCATGAAGCTGATGCGCGGGCCGCACCAAAGCTGACGCTCCGGTGCGGCAACCGCGAACGTGGCGCAGGATTCGTCGCAAGCCGCTTTAACGCGCGGCGGAGCGACAACATGACCTCTAGTGACCGGCTCTCCATGACAGGAGCGAAGCCATGTTTCCCAGATGTACGACAGCCGAAGATCTCGTGAAGGCGATCACCGATGAGAAGGTGCAGATGATCGACCTGCGCTTCACCGACCTGCCGGGGGTGTGGCAGCATTTTTCCGTCCCGCCGAGCGCGGCGAGTATCGATGCTCTCAGCGAGGGCATTGGCTTCGACGGCTCATCGATCCGCGGCTTTCAGGAAATCCAGGAAAGCGACATGCTTGTCGTCGCGGATCCGACCACGGCTTTCCTCGACCCGTATTCGCTGGCATCGACCCTGGTCCTGATTTGTAACATCCGCGATCCCGTGACCGGTCAATCCTATAGCCGCGATGCTCGCTACATCGCCCAGAAGGCCGAAACCCATCTGAAAGGCACCGGGCGCGCCGATACGAGCTACTTCGGTCCGGAGGCGGAATTCTTCGTGTTCGACGACGTCCGCTACGGACAGGGCATCAATTACGCCTTCCACGAAATCGATTCCGGTGAAGGCAGTTGGAACACGGGCAAGGAGGAAGTGCCGAATCTGGGCCACAAGCCGCGCCCGAAAGAAGGATACTTTCCCGTTCCCCCCACCGACAGCATGCAGGATCTCCGCGCCGAAATGGTGCTGACGATGGAAGAACTCGGCATCCAGATCGAAGCCCATCACCATGAAGTCGCGACCGGCGGCCAGAACGAGATCGACATGCGCTTCACCACGCTCACGCGCATGGCGGACAATCTGATGATCTACAAATACGTGGTGAAGAACACCGCGAAGCAGCATGGCATGACCGCGACGTTCATGCCCAAACCGCTGTTCGAGGACAACGCTTCAGGGATGCACGTTCACCAGTCGCTATGGAAGGGCGAGACCAATCTGTTCTACGACAGGGGCGACTATGCCGAGCTGAGCCAGCTTGCCCGCTACTATATCGGCGGTCTCCTGACCCACGCCTGGGCGCTGTGCGGGCTTTGCGCGCCCACCACGAACTCCTATCGGCGCCTGGTGCCGGGCTATGAGGCCCCGATCAACCTGGTCTACTCCCAGCGCAACCGCTCGGCCTGCTGCCGCATTCCGATGTATTCGCCGAACCCGAAGGCCAAGCGCGTCGAGTTCCGCTCGCCGGATCCTTCGTGCAATCCCTATCTGGCTTTCTCCGCGATGCTGATGGCCGGCCTCGACGGCATCAACAACCGGATCGACCCGGGCAGCCCGATCGACAAGAATCTTTACGACCTGCCGCCCGCCGAGGCGAAGGATGTGAAGTCGACGCCCGGATCGCTGGACCAGGCACTCGACGCGCTCGAGCGCGATCACGCCTTCCTGCTCCGTGGCGACGTCTTCACCGCCGACGTGATCGAAACCTGGCTCGACTACAAGCGGAAGAAAGAGGTCGATCCAATCCGGCTACGCCCGCATCCGTACGAGTTCCACCTCTATTACGACATCTAGCGACGACCGCCCGGGTGACCGGCCTATTGGTCAATCAGCGGCGTCTTCGATGAAACGTGATGGCTGGCGATTTTCCAGTCGCCGTCTTCACGAACGATGACCCAGGTGATCTTGACTGAGAGCGTCGGATCACTCTCACCCAGAAAGAACGACGCGGTGCCAGCCATGTTGATGAGATCAGGGCTGACCTGCGCCGCGCGCACGTCAGAGAACTGAACGGTCGGCGAGCGCCATCGCGGCAGGCCGTTGAAGTAGGCCTCAACCCCTTCCCTGCCGCGATAGAGCGTCGGATTGGAGCCGAAGAAGAACGCGCGCTCCGAATAGAGCGAAGCGAGTGCTGCGGCATCCAGCCTGCTGAAGCCGGCGGACCATTTTGCCATGATGGCGGAGACGATCTCCTCGGCTTCGCCCTGCATCTCGCCCGCCCCTAGCTCTTGCCGCCGACTTCCTTGGCGAAGGTATCGCGGAGTCCAATGGTGCGGTTGAACACCATCTTGTCCGACGTCGAGTCGGCATCGCGCACGAAATAGCCCTGGCGCTCGAACTGCATTACCTCGTTCGAATTGCTCTCGGCGATCGCCGGCTCGATGCGCGCGTCCGTCAGCACTTCCAGCGACTGCGGATTAAGGTCGGCGGCGAAGTTGCCGGCGTCCGGACTGGGCGTCGCGAAGAGCTGGTTGTAGATGCGGATCTCGGCCGGTTTCGACTGCGCCGCCGGCAGCCAGTGCATGGTCGCCTTCACCTTGCGGCCGTCGGGGGCGTTGCCGCCCTTGGTCGCGGGATCATAGGTGCAGCGCAGCTCGACGATCTCACCGGCGTCGTTCTTGATGACGCCGGTGCACTTGATGAAATAGGCATAGCGTAGCCGCACTTCGGTGCCCGGCGAGAGGCGGAAGAATTTCTTCGGCGGGTTCTCCATGAAGTCGTCGCGCTCGATATAGAGCTCGCGGCCGAAGGCGATCTTGCGGGTGCCGGCCGTGGGATCGTCGGGGTGGTTGATCGCCTCGATCTCCTCAACCTGCCCTTCCGGATAGTTCTCGATCACCACCTTGAGCGGCCGCAGCACCGCCATGCGCCGGAGCGCGGTGCGGTTCAGCTCCTCGCGGATGCAGAACTCCAGCATGCCGACGTCGACGACGCTGTTGGACTTGGCCACGCCGATCCGCTTGATGAACTCGCGGATCGCCGCTGGCGGCACGCCGCGCCGCTTCAAGCCTGCAATCGTGGGCATGCGGGGATCGTCCCAGCCGGCGACATGTCCCTCGCGCACGAGTTGGGTCAGCACGCGCTTGGAGAGCAGCGTATAGGTCAGGTTCAGGCGCGCAAATTCGTACTGCCTGGGCTTGGACGGCACCGGCAGCTTGTCGAGCAGCCATTCATAGAGCGGGCGATGATCCTCGAATTCGAGCGTGCAGATCGAGTGCGTGACGCCCTCGATCGCGTCCGACTGCCCGTGGGCATAGTCATAGCTCGGATAGATCGACCATGTGTCGCCGGTGCGCGGATGGTGTGCGTGCAGAATCCGGTACAGCACCGGGTCGCGCATGTTGATGTTGCCCGAGGCCATGTCGATCTTGGCCCGCAGCACGCGCGCGCCGTTCGGGAACTCGCCGGCCTTCATGCGGCGGAACAGGTCGAGGTTCTCCTCTACCGAGCGGTCGCGATAGGGCGAGTTCTTGCCGGGCTCGGTCAGCGTGCCGCGCGCGAGGCGAATCTCCTCCTGGCTCTGGTCGTCGACATAGGCATCGCCCTGCTTGATCAGTTCCTCGGCCCATTCGTAGAGGCGCTCGAAATAGTCGGAGGCGAAATAGAGGTTATCGCCCCAGTCGTAGCCGAGCCAGCGCACGTCGGCCTGGATCGAGTCGATATATTCCTGCTCCTCCTTGGTCGGATTGGTGTCGTCGAAGCGCAGGTTGCAGTGGCCGGGAAACTCCTGCGCGATGCCGAAGTTAAGTGCGATCGACTTGGCGTGGCCGATGTGCAGGTAGCCGTTCGGCTCCGGCGGGAAGCGCGTCACGACGTGGCTGTGCGTCTTTGACGCGAGGTCAGCCTGGACGATGTCGCGAATGAAATCGCGTCCGGTCTCCGCCGCCACCGCTTCTGCCGCCACTGGTTCTGTCGTCATCGAGGGTTCCTATGCATGGTCCAGAAAACCGGAAGCCGCTTTCCCGAAAGATCATGCTCAAAAAAGGGATCAGCCGCCCTTCTGCCAAATTCGCCCCGGCCCGCCAAGCCCGCTTTCGAGGCCGCCGCTTTCGAGGCTGCCGCTTTCGAGGCTGCCGCTTTCGAGGCTGCCGCTTTCGAGGCTGCCTTGGGACAGCCCAAGTGGACAGCCAAGGCTTTGGTAAGGCCAAGGCTTTAGTTATGCGTTGTTCCTGCTATACACCAGCGCCGTTCAAGCCCGAGTTCGCATCCGGTCATGTCTGATTCCGTCGTCACACGCTTCGCCCCCTCGCCGACCGGCTTCCTCCATATCGGGGGTGCCCGCACCGCGCTGTTCAACTGGCTCTATGCCAGGAAGCACGGCGGCAAGATGCTGCTCCGGATCGAGGACACCGACCGCGAGCGCTCCACCAAGGAGGCGATCGAGGCCATCCTGGATGGCCTGACCTGGCTCGAGCTGAATTGGGACGGCGAGGTCATCTACCAGTTCAGCCGCGCCGCCCGCCACCGCGAGGTCGCCGAGCAGTTGCTCGCCGCCGGGCGCGCCTATCGCTGCTACGCCACGGCAGAGGAACTTGCCGCCATGCGCGAGAAAGCGCGCGCCGAGGGCCGCACCCGCCTCTACGACGGAATGTGGCGCGACCGTGATCCGGCCGACGCGCCGGCCGGGATGAAACCCACGATCCGGCTGAAGGCGCCCCTGACCGGCGAGACCGTGATCGAGGATCAGGTCCAGGGCCGCGTGGTCTGGCAGAACGAGAACCTCGACGACCTCGTCCTGCTGCGCGGCGACGGCACGCCGACCTACATGCTCGCGGTGGTGGTCGACGACCACGACATGGGCGTGACACATGTCATCCGCGGCGACGATCACCTGATCAACGCCGCGCGCCAGAAGCAGATCTACGACGCACTGGAATGGAACATCCCGAGCATGTCCCATATCCCGCTGATCCATGGCCCCGACGGCTCAAAGCTCTCCAAGCGCCACGGCGCGCTCGGCGTCGATGCCTACCGGGCGATGGGCTACCTGCCGGCGGCGCTGCGCAACTACCTGGTCCGGCTCGGCTGGAGCCATGGCGACCAGGAGATATTCTCCACGCAGGAGATGATCGAGGCGTTCGACCTGCCGTCGATCGGCCGTTCAGCGGCGCGGTTCGACTTCGCCAAGCTGGAGAACCTCAACGGCCACTATATCCGGCACAGCGACGATCAATCTCTCGTGACGCAGTTCGAGAACGTGCTGGACTACGTTCCCGACGGCGCCGCCATCAAGGCCAAGCTCAACGAGGAGACGCGCGCGCAATTGCTGCGGGCGATGCCGAGCCTGAAGGAGCGCGCCAAGACGCTGCTCGAATTGATCGCGGGCGCCTCTTTCATCTTCGCCGACCGGCCGATCCAGATCGAGCCAAAGGCCGCCGCGCTGCTGACGCCGGAAACGCGCGCGCTGATCGGCAAGCTTCGCGCGGCGCTGGAGACGGTCACCGACTGGCGGCTGGAGACCACGGAAGCCGCCATGCGGAATTTCGCGGAGCAGAACAATCTCAAGCTCGGCGCCGTCGCCCAGCCGCTCCGGGTGGCATTGACGGGACGCACCACCTCGCCGGGTATTTTCGATGTCCTGGCGGTATTGGGGCGGGAGGAAAGTCTTGCCCGGCTGGGCGATCAGTCGGCTGCGTAAGCCCCCTGCCATGCCCCTCCGAGGGTCCACCTTGCAGCGCACAGGGCAATAAGCTACGCATTCCGCGAGGCCTTCTAGACAATCCGGCTTGTCCCGACATCCGCCGTAGAAACGGCAACTCGGGCAGGCTCGATTTTCGCAACAAATTCATCGGGGACTACACGATGGACGCACAATCCAGCAGCAAAACAGCTACCCTCACGATCGGCAACAAGACCTACGATTTCCCGATCCTGAGTGGCACCGTCGGCCCTGATGTCATCGACATCGGCAAGCTGTACAACCAGGCCGGCGTGTTCACCTACGACCCGGGCTTCACCTCGACGGGGAGCTGCCAGTCCAAGATCACCTACATCGACGGCGACGCCGGTATCCTCGAATACCGCGGCTATCCGATCGAGCAACTCGCCGAGCACGGCGACTTCCTGGAGACCTGCTATCTCCTGCTCTACGGGGAGCTTCCGACTCCGGCGCAAAAGAAGGATTTCGACTACCGCGTCACCCATCATACGATGGTGCACGAACAGATGGCGCGCTTCTTCCAGGGCTTCCGCCGCGACGCCCATCCGATGGCGATCATGGTCGCTGCCGTCGGCGCACTCGCCGCGTTCTACCACGACTCCACCGACATCAATGATCCGCAGCAGCGCATGATCGCTTCCATGCGCATGATCGCGAAGATCCCGACGCTGGCGGCGATGGCCTACAAATACACCATCGGCCAGCCCTTCATGTATCCGAAGAACTCGCTGAAGTTCGCCGAGAACTTCCTCAATATGTGCTTCGGCGTGCCTTGCGAGGAATACAAGATCAACCCGGTGCTCGCCGACGCGCTGGAGAAGATCTTCATCCTGCACGCCGACCACGAGCAGAATGCGTCGACCTCCACGGTGCGCATCGCCGGCTCTTCGGGCGCCAACCCGTTCGCCTGCATCGCGGCCGGCATCGCCTGCCTGTGGGGCCCGGCGCATGGCGGCGCCAACGAAGCCGCGCTGAACATGCTGTACGGCATCGGTAAGGTCGAGAACATTCCGGACTTCATCGCCAAGGTGAAGGACAAGAACAGCGAAGTCCGCCTGATGGGCTTTGGCCACCGCGTCTACAAGAACTACGATCCACGCGCCAAGATCATGCAGAAGATGTGTCATGCCGTGCTGAAGGAGACCGGTCACGGCGACGATCCGATGCTGAAGGTGGCGATGGAGCTGGAGAAGATCGCGCTCAGCGACCAGTACTTCATCGACCGCAAGCTCTATCCGAACGTGGACTTCTATTCGGGCATCACGCTGAAGGCGATGGGTTTCCCGGTCGACATGTTCACCGTGCTGTTCGCGGTCGCCCGCACCGTCGGCTGGATCAGCCAGTGGAGCGAGATGATCGAAGATCCGCAGCAGAAGATCGGCCGTCCGCGCCAGCTCTACACCGGCGTCGCCCGCCGCGAATACGTCCCGATCGACAAGCGGAAGTAAGCTTCAAGCTTTCTGCGAAATTCGAGGCGGCGCCATCGTTCTGATGGCGCCGTTTTGTTTGCCGCGGGCTGCGATCTCCGCCGCCGACGGCTCGCTAATACGCGATCGTGCTGCGTACGCCGATCAGTGCCCCGCTCTTCACCGGCGAATTCGGCAAGATCGGATCGGGAACGTGTCCACCGGGATGGACGATGTATTCAAAGACAGGCTGAAGCGTCCAGCCTGGCTTGATCTGAGCCTGGTAGGAGAGCTCAATCGTGAGCTCGAAATCTCTAAGCGGCTGATGGACTCCAGTCAGGTCGATGATGTCGCGATCGAGCGCGCGCGCCCGATCGGATATATGCGCGCAGATGAACGACGCTCCGAACTTGTCGTCAGGTCTGCCGGGCAGCAGTCCTGAGAACACGATTCCGGTGTCGACGAAGAAGTCGATCAGGTTGCGATCCGATGGAGTGCCCGAGATCCGGCTGAACACGGCGATGCCGCTTGCGGCATCCCCGCCCTCGGGGCGCCAGATCTGCTGATCAATGATGCCGTAGATGCCGCTCGACCCGCGAAACAGACGAGCGTTCCCGCTGCTGAACGGGCTCGCCTGCGAAAGGCCGGCATCGTCGAACCTCATGTCCGCGAACATCCCGAAATGGTGCCATCCGCCAAGCCGCAGCGTGCCGGCCAGCCCGCGCGAATCCTTGTCCTGATTGTAGCGATACTGCAATTCCCCCATCAGCAAGGGCGGATCGTTCACGCGGAAATTGGTGCCGGCGCGATTGACGGTCGCCTGCCCGCCTGGATCGCCGTTGAACAATCCGACCAGGGTCGTCCAGCTCGGGCTGGGATCGAATTTCAGCCGGATGCCGGGCGTTGCGAGAGGATAAGCGGGACCGCCACTCGGCAAATTGCCGCCGGCGATTGTCGGCCAATCGCTGCTGATGAGCGTCTTGCTGTAGTCGCTGACGAAGAACTCGGTGTCCGCCGCAAGCTGGCCGAGGCGGATGCTGAAGCGATCGTCGAACAATTTCTGCTCCAGCCATAGCTCGGACAACCGTGTCGACGGAACAGCCTCGATGTTGCTGATCGTGATCAGGCTCTCGAAATGCTGGTCGCGCAGCCCCGCCGTATGATGAATCTGGAAGGCGTTGGCGAAGAAACCCAGCCCTGACCACCCCGCGAGCTTCTCCAGGTCGGCCGCGACGAAGGCCTCGAGCTTGCCCTCATAGAGCCCACCGCGCCGCACGCCTCCGGACAGATTGCGCAACGCTTCGCCGGTGTAGATCAGCCCATAACTGATCCCGCGTTCCGCGAGCCATTTGCGCACGCCGGTGGGATCGCCCTCGTCCGGCAGGCTGGTCGCCATCGACGACGGGGGAATGCCGTTCAGCGAAGCGGCGTCGTCAGCGGCGGCAGGCGCGGAAACCAGAAACGCAGCCACCAAGCCCACCACCACTGACACCTGGGATCGTCGACTGGAACCAGGGAGATGCAATTGCGATGCATTTGCAATTTCATTGCGGACCACTCTTAAATCGTCGATCTTACGCCGCACTCCCACAGTCGCCCCACCCCAGTTGCGAGCTACTCGCAATCAGGATTGACATAAGCGGTTCCGCTAGGCAAGCTTCATGCAACTAAGTCGCAACTGCAATAAGCTGCGGAGCCTTGCTTGGGGCCAAGCACGGCTCGAGCGCGACCGACCGTAAGGCTCATAGGGATGGATGAAGACGAACCAGATGCCGGCGTGCTGGCCGGGTGTCTTGAACGACGGGCTAATTTAGTTCGTCTGCCGGCCGTTCCGCATTGTCGCCAGCACGATGTCGGCGGCGCGAACGCTTGGCGGCTGGTCGCCGGTCGACATGATCGCGTCCATCGTGGCGAAGGCCTCGATCTGGCTGCGGCGCAGCGCGGAATCCGCGAGCACCTCGCCGAGCGCCTGCGACAGCTTTTCGGGCGTCGCGTTCTCCTGCAGGAATTCCGGGATCACCTCCCGGCCGATCACGAGATTGGCCAGGATCACCGATGGCACGCGGATCGCGCGGCGCAGGATGAAGGCCTCGATGGCGCCGACGCGGTAGGCCGTCACCATCGGAACGCCTGACAGCGCCAGCTCCAGCGTCACGGTGCCGGATTTGGCGAACGCGGCATGTGCGATCCTGAACGCGGCGCGCTTCTCGCTCTCGCCGACCACGATCTGCGGCTTGACCTGCCAGCCCTGCACACCCTCGCGGATCACAGCTTCCAGATGCGGCATGGTCGGAAGGACCGGCTCGAACACAACGCCGCTTGCGCGCAATTGCGCCAGCGTTTCGCCGAACAGCGCGAGGTGATGCCTGATCTCGCTGCGCCGGCTCCCGGGCAGCACCAGCAGGACCGGCGGCTGCGCATCGCGCCGCTTTGCTTCCTCGTCGTTCGGCCGCAGCGAGGCAAACTGCTCGGTCAGGGGATGGCCGACATAGCTGCAGGGCGGCCCGCGCAGCTTGCGATATTCTTCCGGCTCGAACGGCAACAGCGCCAGCACGTGATCGACATAGCCGAGCATCGCGCGCGCCCTGCCCGGTCGCCAGGCCCAGACCGACGGCGACACATAGTCGACGATCGGAATGGTAGGATTGCGCGCCCGGACGCGACGGGCGACGCGATGGGTGAAGTCGGGGCTGTCGATGATGACCAGCACGTCCGGCGCCGCATCGATCACGGCATCCGTAGCGTGTCGGATCAATCGCAGGATTTTCGGCAACTGCTGCACAACAGCGGCAAGGCCGACAATCGAAAGTTCTTCGATCGGAAACAGCGACGTGAGGCCCTCGCGCGCCATCATGCGGCCGCCGACGCCGGCAAACTGCACGGCATCGCCGAGCCGCTGGCGCAGCACCTTCATCAGCGCCGCCCCGAGGCGATCGCCGGATTCCTCCGTCGCGATCAGGAAGATCTTGCGCGTGATGTCTGGGGCGCGGCCGTGCATCAGCTTGGCACACCGACGACGAACAGCCGTCTTGCGTCCGCAGCCTCGATCATCGCCTGCGGTTCGGCGGCAAGCGTATTGCCGGCAATGACGGCAATCCCGGCAAGGCCCGCTTTCGCGGCGCCCTCGACCGTGCGCGGCCCGACTGTCGGCAGATCGTAGCGCAGATCCTGGCTGCTCTTGGGCGCCTTCACCAGCACGCCGCGACCGCTCGGGGCACGGATGCGGCCGTCGGCACGCAGCCGCGCCACACGCGCCAGAAGCCCGTCGGTGCCCTCGATGTCCTCGACCGCGACCACATGCCCGTCGATCACAACCGCAGCCTGGCCGATGTCGAACGGACCGAGCGCGGCAAGCACCTCGCGCCCCCTTGCAATGTCGGCGCTGGCGTTGCCAGCCGGCGTCGTGCGCGTGATGCAACCTGCGGGCATCAGCAGATCCGGGGCGACATCCTTGATCCCGACCATGCGAAATCCATCCTGCTCGAGAATGCGGCCCACCCCCGATAGCAGATGATCGTCACCGCCTCGAAACGCGCGGATGACGTTTGCGAGAACACGGAGCGTCTTCAGATCCAGCCGGATTTCCGACAGCGCCGGCCGCATCAAGGTGCCGATGAAGATCAGGTCGCGGCAGCCCTCCTCGCGAAACAATCTGGTCGCCCGCCCGAGCTGGCCGACCGAAATCCAGCGGTGGCGGAAACCCTCGACACGGACCGGATCGCACGCACCGCGCAATGCGAACAGCACCGGCGCGATACCGCGTTTGGCAAGCGACTCCGCAACCGCAAACGGCATGGTGCCGCCGCCTGCGATGACGCCAACTGGAGAGGAAATCGCTGGAGCCGCTGACGTCATGGCTCGGGCGCCCCTCGCATCAGTGCTTGCCGTCGACAGCCGGAAGACAGAGCGGCCGCTTGCCTTTGCCGATGAAGGCGAGGATTTCGGCGATCGCCGGATCCTCGGCGGCCAGCGGCTGCACCGCGGCCAATCGCTCGGCGAAGACGCCCTCGCCATGGAATAGCTTCTGGTAGAAGGCGCGGACGGTCACCAGCCGCTCCCTGGTGAACTTGCGGCGCTTCATGCCGATGATGTTGAGACCTTCGAGCACGGCATACTGGCCGTTGGCGAGGCCGAACGGGATGATGTCGTCGCGCACGCCGCAGACGCCACCGACCATCACCTGTCGCCCGATCCGGGTGAACTGGTGCACGGCCGAAAGCCCGCCGATATAGACGAAGTCCCCGATCTCGCAGTGACCGCCAAGCGTGGCTGATGTCGCAAAGATCACATCATTGCCGACCATGCAGTCATGACCGACATGGCTGTTGTTCATGAAATAGCCGCGGTCGCCGACGCGCGTCAGCCCGCCGCCTTTCACCGTGCCGATGTTCATCGTCACACCTTCGCGGATGGTGCAGCCGGTGCCGATCTCAAGCCGCGTCGGCTCTCCGCGGTAGCTCAGATCCTGCGGCGGTCCGCCCAGCACCGCAAACGGCGAGATCACGCATTCCGCGCCGATCGACGTATGGCCGGAGACGGTCACATGCGCATCAAGCTTGCAGTTCGCGCCGATCGCGACGTTGGGGCCGATGATGCAATAGGGGCCGATCGAGGTGCTCTCGCCGATCACGGCGCCATCCGCAATCCGCGCGGTGGGATCGATCATGCTCATTACGACAGGCCCGCTACTGGTTGATGCGCAAGCGCGCTAAACAATCGAATTTTCCGGCTGTTAGCGCGACATTGCCCGGCATGTCCAGTGACGTATGATGACTGCATATTGCAGCGCGCGGTACACGGGACGAAGATTGAAGGCGCGCCGAGCCGATCAATCCGTCAGCATCGCGCCGACATCGGCTTCGGCGACGATCTGACCGTTGACCTTGGCGTCGCCGTGAAACCACCACATGGTCTTGCGGCGGCCGATCGAGCGCATGTGGTACTCGATGGTGTCGCCGGGCATCACGGGCTTACGGAATTTGCACTTGTCGATGGTGAGGAAGTAGACCGCGCGCGGCTTCTCGGTGCCCTCCACCGACTTGATGCCGATCACGCCGGCAGTCTGCGCCATGGCCTCGATCATCATCACGCCGGGATAGACGGGACGTTCGGGAAAATGCCCGAGGAACGATGGTTCGTTGTACGTGACGTTCTTGACCCCGATGCCGCTATAGTCGGCGCGGATGTTGATGACCCGGTCGATCAACAACATCGGATAGCGGTGCGGCAGCGTCTTGAGGATGTCGTTGATGTCCACAAGCTCGAACCTGACCGGTGACTCCTCCATCACTCCCTTTCCTCGCCTTTCGAATTCGGCGCACCGTCACGCACCAGGCGCTCCACCGCAAGGATCTCCCTAAACCACTGTTTGGTCGGTTTGGCAAAGTGACCGCCCCAGCGGCCGTTGGCTGGAATGTCGTCCTTCACGGCACTCATCGCGGTGACCTGGGCGCCGTCGCCGATCTTCAGATGGTTGTTGATGCCCACCTTGGCGCCCAGCGCGACATTGTCGCCAATGGTCAGGCTGCCCGCGAGCCCGATCTGGGCCGCCAACAAGCAGTGCCTGCCGATGGTCACATTGTGGCCGATCTGGACCTGGTTGTCGACTTTAGTACCCTCGCCGATCACGGTGTCACGCAGGCTACCGCGGTCGATGGTGGAACCGGCGCCGATCTCGACATTGTTCTGGATCAGGACCCGACCGGTCTGCGGCACCTTCAGATGGCCGTCGGGCCCGAAGAAGATGAAGCCGTAGCCGTCCTGGCCGATGTTGCAGCCGGGATGGATCAGCACGTTGTTGCCGATCAGCGTGTTCTGGATCGTCGTCTTGGCGCCGACATTGCAGTCGCGTCCGATCTTGACATCGGCCCCGATCACGGCGCCCGCCCCGACGACAGTCCCCGAACCGATCTCGACCCTGGCCCCGATCACGGCCAACGGGTCGACGATCACGCCGTCCTCCAGATGCGCCGTGGGGTCGATGATCGCCGACGGCGCGATGCCTTCGACACCGAACCACGAGCCCGGCCTGAGCGCGTCGCTGTGCCATTGCCGGGCCAGTTGCACGAAGGCGTGGAACGGCTTTGCGGCCCGCAACACGGCCACATGGGCAGGCACGTCCGCCTCGAAGCGCGGGCTGACCAGACAAGCGCCGGCCTTGGTTGCGGCGAGCTGGTCGACATATTTGAGATTGTCGAAAAACGTCAGATGCATCGGGCCAGCCTCGTCGAGCGAGGCAAGCCCCTTGATCACATGATCGCCCCTGGCGGGATCGACCAAATGCGCCTTCGTCAACGCGGCGATGTCAGCCAGCGTCGACGAAGGGGGACTCTTGAAGAAGATCGGCAGCGCCATTCCATCCGTCGCAGTGCGGCCGACGATCGCGGTTAGAACGATGTTCCGCCGCCAAACTTGAATTGCTGCACGCGATCGAACTGACCCTTGGTAAGTGGGACCGCGTAGTCGAACCGCAGCGGACCGAACGGCGATTGCCAGATCAGGCCGACACCGACCGAGGTGCGGACGACGTTACCATTATCGTACTGCAGTCCGAGGCAGGTTCCAGGATTGGACGGGACCACCCCATTGCCGACAGTTGGCGGAATGCAGCCCGGCACGTTGACCTCGCCCGTCTGCGCCCACGACGTCGGTCCCTTGTAGTCATAGAGACCACCGGCGTCAGCATAGATCGACCCCTTGAGCCCGACTTCCTTCGGCAGGAACCAGAACGGCATCTGCAATTCCGCCGACACGCCCCAGTACTTGGTGCCGCCGAGCGCGTCCATCGTGCCGAACGGGTTGATGTCGCGCGGACCAATGCCGTTCGGAGCAAAACCGCGGACCAGGTTCGGACCCATCTGGAAGTGGTCGAGCATCCGGATCTGATCGTTGCCGACCTGGTTGAGAATACCACCCTGGGCATGGATCAGGCCGACGATATCGGCGACCAGCGGGGTGTAGTACTTCACGTCGATCGCGGACTTGATGTAGCTGACGTCGCCACCGACGCCGGCGAAGTCCTGCTTGAAGTCGACCAGCAGGCCGTCCGTCGGGTTCTTGTTGTTGTCGAGCGTGTTGTAGTTGAGCGAGTAGCCGAGCGCCGACGTGAGCGTCTTGCCGCCCTGCAACTCCTTGCGGACCGGCAGCGAAGCTTCGCCGTCGCTGTAGCACCACAGGCCGAGTCCGGAGCTGTCGGTGGCGCTCTGGCCCCCAGCCGTAGCAGTGCCTCCCGCAGGAATTCCGTTCAATTGCGCGAAGGCCGGCGACGGGTTGAAGGCAAGCAGGCCGTTGTTGGGATTGTTGTTACAGTTCGCGAGCTGGTACGGCAGGCTGATCTTCTGCTGATAGATCGAGTAGCGGAGCTGCAACGCGAGGTCTTCACGCAGGCTGAAGCCTAGCCGCGGGCTGAAGCCGAGCGTTTCGGTACCGTACGAAATGTAGCTGTTTGCGAGTTGCTGGCGCTGGTACAGGTCGAGACCGAGCGCGACGCGATAGTCGAGCAAATACGGCTCGACGAACGACAGCGAGTAGCCGCGCGCATATTGTCCGTAGGTCACCGACGCCTTCGCAAACAGGCCTCGTCCCAGGAAGTTGCGTTCCGAGATACTGACTTCGGCGAGCGCACCGTCCGTGGTCGAATAGCCGCCCGAGACCGAGAAGTCGCCGGTCGACTTCTCCTCGAGATCGACGACCAGGACGACGCGGTCGCTGGACGAGCCCGGCTCGGTGGTGATCTTCACGCTCTTGAAGAAGTCGAGGTTCTTCAGCCGCCGCTCGGCGCGGTCGACCAGGGCGCGGTTGTAGGCGTCACCCTCGGAGAGATCGAACTCGCGGCGGATCACGTAGTCGCGGGTGCGGGTATTGCCGCGAATATTGATACGCTCGATATAGGTCCGCGGGCCCTCGTCCACGGCGAACACGATCGAGACCGTGTGATTCTCGAAATTGCGATCGCCGCGCGGCCGCACGACGGCGAAGGCGTAGCCGCGCCGCGAGGCTTCGATCTGCATTTCCTCAACCGATTTCTCCAGCGCCTCGGCGTTGTATAGAGAGCCGACGGAAACACGCGAGAACGAGCTCAGCGAGTTCGGATCCAGCGTCGCGATCGAAGACTGGTAGCTGACGGACGCCACCCGATACTGCTGTCCCTCCTCGATCTTGAAGGTGACGAGGAAGCCCTTCTTTTCGGGATCGTATTCGGTCAGCGCGGCCACCACCTGCACGTCGGCGAAGCCGTGCTTGAGGTAGAAACGGCGAATCAGGTCGCGGTCGGCCTCGACCCGATCGGGATCGTAGGTGTCGGCGCCGCCGAGGAAGCTCAGCAGGTTTGATTCGCGGGTCTTGATGACGTCGCGCAGGCGATAAGAGGAATAGTAATTGTTGCCGATGAACTCGATCGACCGGACACCGGTCTTCTGGCCTTCGGTGATGGTGAAGATCAGGTCGACGCGGTTGTTCGGCTGCTCGATGATCTCCGGGTTGACGCGCACGTCATAGCGGCCAGAACGGCGGTAGATTTCGACGATACGCTGGGCATCGGACTGCACCATCGGGCGCGAGAAGGTACCGCGCGGCTTCGACTGGATTTCAGCCGAAAGCTGGTCGTCCTTGATCTTCTTGTTGCCCTCAAAGGCGATGCGGCCGATCACGGGGTTTTCGACCACGGTGACGACGATCCGGCCGCCGGCGGGCGTGATTCGAACGTCCTGGAACAGGCCGGTCTCGATCAGCGCCTTCAGGCCATCGTCGATGTCAGCCTGGCTCAGGCGCCCGCCCGGACCCGGCTTGAAGTAGGAGCGGATGGTCTCGACCTCGACACGGCGGTTCCCCTCCACCGTGATCGATTCCACCGTCTGCGCAACGGCAGGCGCAGACACAAACATTGCCGCCAGCGAGGCAGCTACCGGCACAGCGAACATGATCAGAGCGGCAAGCAAGCCCCCCCGCACTCGCATTCCAACAATCATGCGCACCGCGCCCTTATCATTCCACGGCCGGCCCGTTCCCCAACGGACCGGCAGATTCCCAACCTTGCTGCACAGCTTGTAGCCAATTTTGTTACGTCGGCAACCGACTGACGGCTGTGCAATTCCATTTTCATTCCAAGACGTTGCCGTTAGGCAACGCCACAAAAAAGCCGTTTCACGATGCCGCGAGATGGAGAATGTCGTTGTAGGTCGCGAACACCATCAGCATTAGCACCAGAGCGAGGCCGATTCGGAACCCCATTTCCTGAGCGCGTTCAGACAACGGCCGGCCGCGGATCGCCTCGACCGCATAGAACAGAAGGTGACCGCCATCGAGCAGCGGTACCGGGAACAGGTTGAGAAGCCCGATCGAGATCGAGAGCACGGCGGCAAGGTGAATCAGAGCGGCAATGCCGATGCTGGCGACCTGGCCCGAGATTCGCGCGATCCCAAGCGGCCCGCCGACCTGGTTTGCCGCCTCGCGCCCGGTGAACACACCGCCGATATAGGACAGTGTCCGATCGACCACGAACCAGGTCTCCTTCACCCCGAGCCAGAGCGCGGTGGCGGGATCGACCCGCTCGGTCACTTGCTCGCCCGGAGCGGTGGCGCGGGTGATTCCCAGGATGCCCTGTCGGTGGGTGTTCCCGAAGGGATCCTTGATGTCGCGAAGCTCAGGCGTCGCCTGCAACTGGATCGTGGAACCGCTGCGTTTGACGGTGAAAGTCAGCTGATCGCCGCCGTGGATGCTGACGACCCGCTGCATGTCCGAGAAGCTGCCGATCGTAGTACCGTCGATCGCGGTGATGACGTCACCGACCTGGAAACCGGCGACCGCCGCGGCACTTCCCGGCTCGACCTTATCGACCTGCGCCGTGGTGCTCGGCTTGCCGAAGAAGGTGAACAGGCAGGTGAAGATCACGATCGCCAGGATGAAATTGGCAATCGGGCCGGCGGCGACGATCGCCGCGCGCGGCGCGACCTTTTTGTGATGGAAGCTGCCCTTCCGCTCCTCCGCCGTCATGCCCGAGAGGGTCTCGGTCGAGGGCGTGGAAGCTTCACTGTCATCGCCGAAGAATTTGACATAGCCGCCGAGCGGAATCGCGGAGAGCTTCCAGCGCGTGCCATGCCGGTCGTTGAAGCCGAACAGCTCCGGCCCGAAGCCGAGCGAGAAGGTCAACACCCTGACGCCGACCCAGCGGGCGACCAGGAAATGGCCGAGCTCGTGAAAGAAGACGACGATGGTCAGGACAAATAGGAAGGGAACCACATAACCGACGAGCCCGTGGCTCAACGTGTTGAAACCATGTACGAAAAACTCGGTCATTCAGTTCCCCTCAACCAGGGCAACAGGCCCGGTTCCAACCCTCTAAGATGCCTTTAAGGCAATTTGAGGCAATAGGGAGGCAGCCCTATTTCTCGCGTTATGGTCAACGGAAATCGCATCATCTGCCGATGTCAGAGGCGCCAGATTGCCGGACCTGATCCAGTCGTCCAGGGTCGCCTCCACCAGCCGCGCGATCGCGCCGAACTTGATCTTGCCGGCAATGAAGGCGGCAACCGCCACCTCATTGGCTGCATTATATACCGTGGTCGCGCCCCGACCGGTCCTTAACGATTCGTAAGCCAGCCGTAGCCCCGGGAACCGCTCGAAATCCGGCGCCTCGAAGGTCAACTGGCCGATCTTGGCCAGGTCGAGCTTGGCTGACGGCCCGACTATGCGATCGGGCCAACCGAGGCAATGCGCGATCGGAATCCGCATGTCGGGCGTCCCGAGCTGGGCGACCACCGAACGGTCCGAGAACTCCACCATGCCATGGATGATCGACTGCGGATGCACGAGCACGTCGATCTGATCCGGTGTCAGCGCGAACAGATAGGAGGCCTCGATCACCTCGAGCCCCTTGTTCATCATCGAGGCCGAGTCGATCGTGATCTTCTGGCCCATGCTCCAGTTCGGATGCTTCAGCGCCTGCTCGAGGGTGGCTTGCTCGATGTCGGCGGGAGCCCAGGTGCGAAACGGACCGCCGGAAGCGGTGATGATCACCCGCACCAGCTCCTCGCGATTGCCGGAGCTCAGCGCCTGAAACAGCGCGTTATGCTCGGAATCGGCCGGCAGGATGCAGGCGCCCGCCTTCAGCGCGCGCTGCATGAAAAAATCGCCGGCGCAGACCAGGCATTCCTTGTTGGCGAGCGCGACCGTCGCTCCGCGATCGACCGCCGCGAGCGCGGGCTTCAGGCCCGCTGCGCCACTGACCGCCGCCATCACCCAATCCGCCGGCCGTGCGGCCGCCTCGATGATCGCGCTGTCGCCGGCGCCGCATTCGATACGGGTGCCCGCCAGCGCATCCTTCAATTCGGACAACTTGCTCGGATCGGCCACGGCCGCAAAACGCACGTTGAATTCCCGGGCGAGCTTGGCCAGGGCCTGCGCATTGCCGTTGGCGGTCAGCGCCTCGACGCGGAAACGGTCGCGCGCACCGCGCAGCAAGTCCATGGTGCTGTCGCCGATCGAGCCGGTGGCGCCCAGCACGGTCACCGTGCGGACCGCGGAGGCCGCAGCCTTGTTGTTTCGCAATGGGACAGCACTCATTTTCTCACCAAACCATAAGACCGCGGCCGACGCCATCCGCGCCGCCCCGCAAGAAGCCAAAAATTGCGGCAACGGCAACCGCGGCGACGAAGCCGTCCAGCCGGTCCATCAGCCCGCCATGGCCGGGAATGAGATGGCTGGAATCCTTCACGCCGAACCGCCGCTTCACTGCGGACTCGAAGAGATCGCCGAACTGGGAAACCACCGAGAGCACCGCGCCCAAGACCAGCAGCGGCACAACCGCGCCGAGGCCGAACACCGCAAAACCCGCCGCGACGACGAGACTACCGACGAAGCTGCCGACCGCGCCCGCCCAGGTCTTCTTCGGGCTGACCCGTGGCCAGAGTTTTGGGCCCCCAATGCTGCGACCGGCGAAATAGCCGCCGATGTCGGTCGCCCAGACGACCAACAACACGAACAGCAGCGCCACAAAGCCTTCTTCCGGATCCTGCCGCAGCAGGACCGAGGCGACTTCCGCGACGGCGGCGTAACAAAATCCAGCGATCGTCCACCGACGTTGCTCGGATGAAATCACAGCGATCACGATCAGCCCGATCGCCAGCACCGATACCGCGGCGTCAAGCCGCCCTGCCCCGAGACAGAGCCCAGCGCCCGCCAGCGCAAGCGCACCGGCCATGGTCATGCGCAGCGTGTGTCCGGCGCCAATGACCATCAGCCATTCGACATAGAGGCCGATCGCGGCGAGCGTGACCAGAAGCGTCCAGAGAACACCGCCCGCATAGGCGATTGCAATCGCAACCGGCGCCAAGACCAGCGCCGCGATGATGCGCATCAAGAGATTGCGCGAGGACGGCTCGCTCCTTGCCGCGGGTGCGGCTTTATCTTGGGTCACGATGCGGTTTTCGCAGCCAGACCGCCGAAGCGGCGCTCGCGTCTGGCGTATTCGGCGATCGCACTTTCCAGCGCCGCCTTGTCGAAGTCCGGCCAATGGATCGGCACAAACACGAGCTCGCTATAGGCCGCCTGCCACATCAGGAAATTCGACAGCCGCTGTTCGCCGCTGGTGCGGATGATCAGATCGGGGTCGGGAATGTCGGGCGTGCCGAGATATTGCCCGAGTGTGTCGGCATCGATCGATGCGGGATCGCGCCTTCCTTCCGCCACCTCCCGCGCCAGCCGCCGCGCGGCGCCGGCGATCTCCTGGCGCGAGCCATAATTGAAGGCGACGACGAGATTGAGCTTGGTGTTTGCCCTGGTCAGCTCTTCTGCTTCGTTGAGCAGCGCGCAGATATCCGGATCGAGTCCCTCGCGCTCGCCGATGACGCGCACCCTCACCCCGTCCCGGTGCAACGTCGCCAGATCGTTGCGGATGAAGCGGCGCAACAGGCCGAAGAGATCGCCGATCTCGGTCGTCGGACGCGACCAGTTCTCCGACGAGAACGAGAAGATGGTGAGATAGAGGATGCCGAGTTCGTGCGAGGCCCGCACCACCCGGCGCAACGCCTCCACGCCGCGCCGATGTCCCTCCGCGCGCGGCAGGCCGCGTGCCGCCGCCCAGCGCCCGTTGCCGTCCATGATGATCGCCACATGCAACGGACTGCCGGTTCGATCCGGTCCGGCAGTTGCAGGTGCGGGGGCGTTCGACATTGGCGCTGTCCAAATCAAACGGTCAGGATTTCCTTTTCCTTGGCCGCCAGCAACTGATCGATCTCGGCGATCACGCCGTCGGTCGCCTTCTGCACCTCGGCGGCGAGCCGCTCCTGATCGTCCTCGGAGATCTCGTGATTCTTCTCGAGCTTCTTGACGACATCGAGCCCGTCGCGGCGGACATGGCGGACCGCCACCTTGGCCGCTTCCGCATATTTATGCGCGACCTTGACGAGTTCCTTGCGACGCTCGGCGTTGAGTTCGGGAATACGCAGCCGCAACACCTGGCCTTCGGTCGCGGGCGAGAGGCCGAGATTCGAATCGACGATCGCCTTCTCCACCGCCTTGACCATCGTCTTGTCCCAGACCTGCACCGAGAGCAGCCGCGGCTCGGGCACGCTGACGGTAGCGAGCTGGTTGAGCGGCATATGCGAGCCATAGGCCTCGACCTGGACCGGCTCCAGCATCGACGCCGCGGCACGGCCGGTACGCAGGCCGCCCAATTCGTGCTTGAGGGACTGGGTCGCACCTTGCATACGGCGCTTTACTTCGTTGATGTCAAAACCAGGCGTGGGCATGACGCTCTCCCTTCCTCTGCATCAGCGTCCGATCAGGTCGGATCGGATCACGATCTAATCACTTCGTTTGAGCATGATCTCTGCGGAAAACCGGTTTCCACTTTTCCGGATCATGCTCGAGAAACCAACCGCCTTGCCGCAACGCCCAAGCGTCAGCCGGCGACGACCGTACCGTGGCCCGTGCCGCGCAGGATGGCGCCGATCGAACCAGGCTCGGCGATCGAAAACACAATGATAGGCAGCGACGTCTCGCGGGCAAGCGCGAATGCGGTCGCGTCCATGACCTTGTAACCGCCGGCAATCGCCTGCGAATGCGTCAGGCGATCGAAACGTTTGGCCGACGGGTCCTTCTTGGGATCGGCGCTGTAGACGCCGTCGACATTGGTGGCCTTCAAGACCGCGTCCGCGCCGATCTCGGCCGCGCGCAGGACCGCGGTGGTATCGGTGGTGAAGAACGGATTGCCGGTTCCACCACCGAGCAGGATGATCTTGCCCTCGGCGAGGTATTTGTGCGCCGCACTGCGGGTGAACAATTCGGAGATTTCCGGCATCACGAAGGCTGACAGGGTGCGCGCCGGCGTGCCCTTGCGCTCGACCGCCGATTCCAGCGCGAGGCAGTTCATGACGGTCGCCAGCATGCCCATGGTGTCGCCGGTGGTGCGGGACACGCCATGGGACGACACCTGCACGCCGCGTACCATATTGCCGCCGCCGACCACGACCGCAATCTCAGTGCCGAGATGGCGCGCCGCGATCAGGTCGTCGGCGATGCGGTCGATGGTGGGCTGGTCGATGCCGAAGGATTGGCTGCCGGCGAGGTATTCGCCTGAAAGCTTGATCACCACGCGACGATAGACCGGCTCAGCCATGATGCTCCCTCATCCCGCGCAAGCAGGTTCCGGCACGATGGCGCCGGAACCGTTCGACCCACGCGGTTACTTCTTGCCGCTGGCCGCCGCGACTTCGGCTGCGAAATCGGATTCCTGCTTCTCGATTCCCTCACCAAGAGCATAGCGCACAAAACCGGCAATCTTCACCGGACCGCCGACCTTGCCCTCAGCTTCCTTGACCGCCTGCGCCACGGACTTTCCGCTATCGTGGATGAAAGCCTGCTCCAGCAGGCAGACTTCCTTGTAGAAGGTCTTCAGGCCGGACTCGACGATCTTCTCGATCACGTTCTCGGGCTTGCCCTGCTGACGGTACTTGTCGGCCAGCACATCTTTCTCGCGCCGGACGACGTCAGGATCGAGCCCGGCGGGATCGATCGCCTGCGGGTTGGCCGCGGCGACATGCATGGCGAGCTGGCGGCCGAGCAGGGCAAGCTCATCGGTCTTGCCGGCCGATTCCAGCGCCACGATCACGCCCATCTTGCCGGCGCCCTCGATGACTGCGTTGTGGACGTAGCTCGACACCACGCCCTTGCCGACCTCGAGCGAAGCCGCGCGGCGCAGCGTCATGTTCTCGCCGATGGTCGCAATCGCATCGTTGATCGCAGCCTCAACAGTGACGTCGCCGACCTTGGCCGCCTTGATCTTCTCGACGTCGGCGCCGACCTCGAGCGCGACCTGGGCGACCATCTTGACCAGGCCCTGGAATTGATCGTTGCGCGCGACGAAGTCGGTCTCGGAATTGACCTCGACGACGACGCCCTTGGTGCCCTGGGTCAGGGCGCCGATCAGGCCCTCGGCGGCAACGCGACCGGCCTTCTTGGCGGCCTTCGACAGGCCCTTCTTGCGCAGCCAGTCCTGCGCGGCCTGCATGTCGCCGGCGGCCTCGGTCAGCGCCGCCTTGCAATCCATCATTCCCGCGCCGGTCGACTCGCGCAGGTCCTTGACCATCGCTGCTGTGATCGTTGCCATCATTGAATTCCTTCTTGCCTGTGAAGCGCGGCGGCGCCCTTAGGGCGCCGCCGTCAGCGACAGGGAATGCCTTGATCTGGGAATTGAAGCGCTGGCCGGAAAGGTCCGGCCACGCGGCCGTTCAGGTTATTCCGCTTCCGCGGTAAGCGCCTTGGCCTGGGCGACCCAAGCGTCGGCACGGCTCGGCAGACCGACCTGTTCGCCGATCTTGTGGGCGGTGTCGTGATCGAGCTCGGCGAGCTGCCAGTAGTGGAAGACGCCGAGGTCATTGAGCTTCTTCTCGATGGTGCCCGACACACCGGTGAGCTTCTTGAGGTTGTCGGCAGTGCCACGCGGCCCCGGCAGACCCTGGAAGCCGGTCGTCGCCGACGGCGCCGGGAGTTCTTCCTGTTCCGGCTGGACGGAGGCGCCGATATCGATGCCGGCATCGCCCTGCGCGCGCGAGATGCCGTCGATCGCGGCCCGCGCGACCAGGTCGCAATAGAGCGAAATCGCCCGGCCGGCGTCGTCATTGCCCGGCACCACATAGGTGATGCCCTTCGGGTCCGAATTGGTGTCGACGATCGCGGCGACAGGGATGTTGAGCCGCTGCGCTTCCTGGATCGCGATGTCTTCCTTGTTGGTGTCGATCACAAAGATCATGTCGGGCAGGCCGCCCATGTCCTTGATGCCGCCGAGCGAACGGTCAAGCTTGTCGCGCTCGCGCTGCAGCGTCAGCCGTTCCTTCTTGGTGTAGGAATTGGCTTCGCCGGACGAGAGCACCTCGTCCAGATGGCGCAGCCGCTTGATCGAGGCCGAGATCGTCTTCCAGTTGGTCAGCGTGCCGCCGAGCCAGCGCGAATTGACGAAATACTGCGCCGAGCGCTTGGCCGCATCCGCGACCCCGTCCTGCGCCTGCCGCTTGGTGCCGACGAACAGGATACGGCCGCCCTTGGCGACGGTATCGCTGACCGCCTGCAACGCACGGTGCAGCATCGGCACGGTCTGGGCGAGATCGATGATATGGATGTTGTTGCGGGCGCCGAAAATGTACTCCGCCATTTTCGGGTTCCAGCGGTGGGCCTGGTGGCCAAAGTGCACGCCAGCTTCCAAAAGCTGACGCATGGTGAAATCGGGTACCGACATCGTTTTGATTCTCCGGTTGGTTCCTCCGGAAACGTGTGAGCAAGCGAGCCTTGTCGGCCCGGCTGCCACCGGACGGCCTTCTAGAGCCATGTTTCCGTGTGAGATGGCGCGCTGTATAGCGCGATTTCCGCCAGAAGCAAGGAAATATGGGCGGATTTGGGGGCGCCTGGCGGCTTTAGGCGATTGGCGACGATTCGCACGCCCATTTCCTCGACATCTCGGCGGCGACACCATTTCCCAATGGCAGCAATCACTTATCTCGGTTCAACAACCGAATCTGTGAAGAATGCAATCCGCCGCGCCGTCGGTGGCGTTGGATCCGCAATCCGGCGCTCACAGCGTTTCGACCATCTCGACGCCGGTCACCGCCTTGATTGCGCCGGCGATCTGCGGGGATACCTGGAAGCGGCCTTCGAGCTTGAATTCGACCTCGGTCTCCAGATCGAGCCGCAGCACCAGCGCGACATCGCCACCGGTGCCGTTGCCCGGCTGAAGCCGCTTGGCGATCGAGTCCAGCGGCTTGGTGTCGCGCAGGAAGATGCGCAGGCCCTTTTGCGTCTTGGCGGCTGCGGCATCGAGCGGCTCGGCATGCAGCACGCGGGCGCGGACGTCCTCGCCCTGCAGCTCGGCGCCGAGCTGCAGCAGCACGGCTGCGCCCGGCTCCAGCACGTCGCGGTATTGCGCCAATCCTTCGGAAAACAGCACCGCCTCGAAATGGCCGGTGGGATCAGACAGGCCCATGATGCCCATCTTGTTGCCGGTCTTGGTGCGCCGCTCCATGCGCGACACCACCGTTGCCGCGACCTTGCCGGCGGTCGCACCGGTTTTGACCGCGCGCGAGAACTCGGCCCAGGATTGCACGCGCAATCGCTTCAAAGCTGTGGCGTAGTCATCGAGCGGGTGACCCGAGAGGAAGAATCCGATGGCGTCGTATTCGCGTCGCAGCCGATCCGCCGGCAGCCACGGCTCGACCTGCGGCAGCACGATGCTCGGCGCGTCCGAAAGCCCGCCAAACATATCGTTCTGGCCCGATGTCGCGGCCTCATGGCTCCGCTGGCAGGCGGCGAGGATCGCATCGGCGCCGGCGAAGACGCGGGCCCGGTTCGGGTCGAGCGAATCGAAGGCGCCGGCGGCGGCGAGGCTTTCGATGATGCGCTTATTGATTGCGCGCGGGCTCACGCGCGCCGCGAAATCGGCCAGCGATGTGAAGGCCCCCTTGCGCCGCTCCTCCACGATCTGCTCGACCGCCTGCAGACCGACGCCTTTCAGCGCGGCCAATGCGTAGTAGATCGTCTTGTCGCCGACATCGAACGTTGCGCCGGAACGATTGACGTCGGGCGGCTCGACCTTGATCCCCAGCCGCTGTGCCTCGGCACGGAATTCGGAGAGCTTGTCCGTATTGTTGAGTTCGAGCGTCATCGACGCTGCCAGGAACTCCACGGGATAATGCGCCTTCATATAGGCGGTCTGATAGGAGACCAGCGCATAGGCCGCGGCGTGGCTCTTGTTGAAGCCGTAGTCGGCGAACTTGGCGAGCAGTTCGAAGATCGTCTCCGCCTGCCCTTTCGGCACGCCATTCTTGACCGCGCCGGCGACGAAGATCTCGCGCTGCTTCTCCATCTCGGCGCGAATCTTCTTGCCCATGGCGCGGCGCAACAGGTCGGCTTGGCCGAGCGTGTAGCCCGCCATCTGCTGCGCGATCTGCATCACCTGCTCCTGGTAGATGATGACGCCGAACGTCTCTTTCAGGATCGGCTCCAGGATCGGATGCAGATATTCCGGCTCTTCGTCGCCGTGCTTGCGCGCGCAATAGGTCGGGATGTTGGCCATCGGGCCGGGGCGATACAGCGCCACCAGCGCGATGATGTCCTCGAAACGGTCCGGCCGCATGTCGATCAGCGCGCGCCGCATGCCCTGGCTTTCAACCTGGAACACGCCGACCACATCGCCCCGCGCCAGCATCTGGTAACTTTCGGCATCGTCGATCGGCAGCGTCGCCAGATCGACATGCACATCGCGCTGCTTGAGCAGCCTCACGGCAACATCAAGCACCGTCAGCGTCTTCAGGCCGAGGAAGTCGAACTTCACAAGCCCCGCCGGCTCGACCCATTTCATGTTGAACTGGGTCACCGGCATGTCGGATTTGGGATCGCGGTAGAGCGGCACGAGCTCGCTCAAGGGGCGGTCGCCGATCACGATACCGGCGGCGTGGGTCGACGCGTGCCGCGTCAGACCTTCCAGGCGCTGCGCGATGTCGAAGGCGCGCGCGACCACCGGATCCTCGTCGCGGAAAGCCTGCAGCTTGGGTTCGCCCTCGATCGCCTGCGCCAGCGTCACGGGCGCGGCGGGATTTTGCGGCACCAGCTTGGTTAGCTTGTCGACCTGGCCATAGGGCATCTGCAGCACACGGCCGACGTCGCGCAGCACGCCGCGCGCCTGCAGCGTACCGAAGGTGATGATCTGCGCCACCTGGTCGCGGCCGTAGCGCTCCTGCACATAGGAGATCACCTCGCCGCGACGATCCTGGCAGAAGTCGATGTCGAAGTCCGGCATCGACACGCGTTCGGGATTGAGGAAGCGCTCGAACAGCAGCCCGAATCGGATCGGATCAAGATCGGTGATCGTCAGCGCCCAGGCAACCAGCGAGCCTGCGCCGGAGCCACGGCCCGGCCCGACCGGGATGTCGTGGGCCTTGGCCCATTTGATGAAGTCGGAGACGATCAGGAAGTAGCCCGCATAGTTCATGCGGTTGATGACGTCGATCTCGAAGGCGAGACGCTTCTGATAGTCCTCTTCCGTGATGCCCGGCGACAAGCCGTGGATCCGCAGACGCCTCGCGAGCCCCTCCTCGGCCTGGCGCATCAGCTCCGCCGCCTCCTCGCTTGCCGCATCGGAGGCCGATCCGGCGCCGACCGTGAAGCGCGGCAAGATCGGCTTGCGTGTCCTCGGCCGAAACGAGCAGCGCTCGGCGATCTCGACCGTCGACGCCAGGGCTTCCGGAATATCCGCAAACAGCACCGCCATCTCGGCGCGCGTCTTGAAGCGGTGGTCGGGCGTGAGCTGCTCGCGATCGGTCTCTGCGATCAGCCGGCCGCCGGCAATGCACAGCAGCGCATCGTGGGCCTCGTAGTCGTCGGTGCTCGCGAAATAGGGCTCGTTGGTCGCAACCAGCGGCAGCCCCTTCGTATAGGCAAGATCGATCAGGCCGGCCTCGGTGCGGCGCTCTTTGTCGATGCCGTGGCGCTGCAGCTCGATATAGAGGCGGTCGCCGAACAGGCTTGCCAGCCGGTCGCAACGCGTGGCGGCAAGGCTCGCTTGATCGGCCGCGAACGCAAGCGTGATCGGCCCGTCCGGACCGCCGGTCAGCGCGATCAGGTCCTCGGCATCGTCCGTCAGCCAGTCGAACTTGATATGCGGCAACTGGTGGACGGGCGTCTCCAGGAACGCCCGCGAGTTCAGCCGCATCAGGCTGCGATAGCCGCGTTCGCGCGCGGCGAGCAGCACGATTCGGGCCGGAGCGCCGGCCAGCACACTGCGCGAATTCGGATCGACGTCGCCGAAATCGATCGCGAGCTCACAGCCGACAATAGGCTGGATGCCATAGCCGGCCATCTTGTCGGAGAATTCCAGCGCCCCGAACATGTTGTCGGTGTCGGTCAGCGCCAGCGCCGGCTGGCGGTCCGCCTTGGCGAGCTCGCCGAGCTTGGCGATCTTGATCGAACCCTTCAGCAGCGAATAGGCCGAATGAACGTGAAGATGGACGAATCCGGCACTGGGCATGGGTGATTCGAACGGCCTTGGTTTGATGGAGGAACGCAACCGCCGGGCCTGGGCACATGGCCGCCGATCCCGACTCGCCATTCAATGGTGATGCGTCCGATCCCCGGAGTCCACGCCGAACGCGCCATCGTGATGCGGCGTCCCGCTTTTCCCCAAGGGATGGCAACCGATGGCGGCCGACGAAATCGATGCGCCCTCCTCCCACTCAGAACTGCGGAATCAACTGCGCCCAGACCGCGATCATTCCAATGAACAGCGTGATCGATGCCAGCGCCGCCGCCTCTTCGACGAAAATCTTCAACATCGGTCGTCTCCTTGATGAGAACATACGAGGAACATTGTTCCTTATTTGTTCATGGAGTCAAGGCCGAGCCGTCGGGCTGCCGCGGAGAATCGAACGCGAATGAAGCGGGTGGTTAATGCGCGGCCGCAACCGGCAAGGTCATCCGAACACTTTTTCCGGTTGGACCGTCAGCCTGTGAGCGACGTAGGGCTCCTCGCTGTAGCGCTCGAGGATTTCATTGCAGACGAGGCAACGGAATTCCCCCGGCTGACCGGGAAGCGAATCGACCTCGATGCGGCGGTAACCGGCTTCGCATCTCGGACATTGCACGTCGGATTTCAGCGGGGCGTTGGGGATGCGCCGCGATCGCGGCATTTTCGCGCCGCGCGGCGAGAATGATCAGGAGCCGATCGCAGGCAAACCAAGAAAAAAGCCCCGGGCAGATCGCCCGGGGCTGATTGTGCCGCGTTGGTTTCGCGAGGATCAGTACTTGCCGATGAGCGGAGCGCCACCGAAGCCGAACTTGTAGTTCAGGCGGACGGTGACGAGGTCGGCGTCCTGCTTGATGTCGTCGATACGCGTGACGCCGAAGCCCGGGTTGACGAAGGTGTTGCGCTCGGTGTCGAGGAACAAGTGGTTGTACTCGACGCCAGCCGACCAGCCCGGAGCGAACGCGAATTCGAGGCCTGCACCAATGCTGCCACCCCAACGGGTCTTTTCCACGCTGTCGCCGACCACACCGAGGAACAAGCCCTCATGCTTGCTGTTGACGACCGCTCCACCGCCCTTCACGTAGAGCAGGACGTTGTTCCAGGCGTAACCGACCTGGCCGGTGAACAGGCCGAAGGCGTCGATCTTGGTGCGGTTGGTGACCAACAGGGCATTGCTGGCGTTGGAGCCGCTGAAGTCGGCCCAGTTGCCCTGCGCTTCCACGCCGAACACCCAGTTGCCAGTCTGCCAGCGATAGCCGACCTGACCACCGACCGTGCCGCCGGTCGAATCATGGGAACCCTCGCCGACGGGGAAACCGAAGTCCGACACGTTGGTCCAGGTGTTGTGGCTCGAGCCCCAGCCGCCGTTGACGCCGATGTAGAAGCCGCTCCAGTCATAGATGGCGGCAACCACCGGCGGAGCCTTCGTATAAGGACGCGCAGCCAGATCCGCAGCGACCGCGGGCGCAGCGGCGCCAAGGGCGACCAAGCTCGCCGTTACAAGCAAAACCTTTTTCATTTTATTTCCCGTTCCAGATGTGACGACCCCACGGCCTTCACGCGCCTCAATAAACAGGGTTCCTCAAAATTGCTGTAACTTGGCTGCAACAGATACGGCGAAACGATTCTGACGAAAACGTGAGTTAATGTTGTATTACTTACACTTAGCCTCCGAAGATCGTACCGTCCCCCTGCCACAAAAAATTCACAGTTCGGCCTTCGCCACACTCCTTGTGTTGCATATTTGTTTGACGTCCTCTCGGTTGTACGGCTTGGATCGGGTGACGAGCGAACGAGCGACGAGCTGCGATCAAGGAGAAGAGATGCGCAACGTAATCCTGGTTTTGTCCGCGGCCGCCGCGATCGGCGCCCTTGGAACCGCGCCGGCCGCAGCGGTCGGCACGCGCTATCCATTCTGTATCCAGGGGAACGAACAGCCCGGGCTCAGCAACTGCACCTTCACCAGCTATGAGCAGTGCCAGGCAACGGCGTCCGGGCGCTTCCTGTGGTGCGTACCCAATCCCTTCTATGCCGGCGGCGGCAACGGTCCGCGGGCTTCGCGCCGGCCTCTGCCGCCGCCCCCGCCCGCAATCCCCTTCTTCGAGCCTTTCAACGATTGAGTCGGGGTGCACGTCCGCTCCGCGAAGACCATATGATCGGCGCGGGAACGTGACTTGACGGTCCCGCCCGCGAATACTCTGTTCCGAGCGGGGTTAGCGATGGGAGGACGGAATAGTCGTCCTGACGCGGGAGGAACCGATGCGCATTCCGATGTTGGCGATCCTGACGCTTGGCGCGGTCGCGGCGGCGTCATCCGCCCGCGCGCAGACTTATGACCCGAATTATCCGGTCTGCCTGCATGTCTACGGCCCCGTCACCTATTACGACTGCAGCTACACCTCGCTGCCCCAATGCGCGATGTCCGCGTCGGGCCGGGCGGCCCAGTGCGTGATCAATCCTTACGCGGCCAACGCCTACCCTCATCCTTACGCGGCCAACGCGTATGTCAACTCGTCACCGCGGCGTCACAAACGATATCGCCGGGTCTACTGAGAGACCTTTGTTTAAGCATGATCTCCGCGGAAACGCTTCGCGTTCGTCGCGAGGAGAAACGTGCTCTAATCAAGCTCGACCACCTGCCCGTTCGCCAGCGACACGCGGCGGTCCATCCGGGCGGCAAGGTCCATGTTGTGGGTCGCGATCAGCATCGCAACCCGCGTCGCCTTCACCAGTTGCATCAGCGCGTTGAAGACGTGGTCAGCAGTCTGCGGATCAAGGTTGCCGGTCGGCTCGTCGGCCAGCAGCGCCCGTGGCGCGTTCGCAACTGCCCGCGCAATGGCGACCCGCTGCTGCTCACCGCCGGAAAGCTCGGCCGGCCGATGCTTGATACGGTCTCCGAGACCAAGATAGGACAATATCTCGGTCGAGCGTTTCACGGTCTCGGAGCGTTTGAGGCCGCGGATCATCTGCGGCAGCATCACGTTCTCCAGCGCGGAGAATTCCGGCAATAGCCGGTGCGACTGGTAGACGAAGCCGATATCGGTGCGGCGAATCTGGGTGCGGTCGATATCCGACATTTGCGACGTCGGCGTGCCTCCGACGTAGACTTCGCCGTCGTCGGGGGTCTCGAGCAGACCCGCGATGTGCAGGAGCGTCGATTTGCCCGAGCCGGACGGGGCCACCAGCGCCACGGACTGTCCCGGCCACAGCGCGAGCTTGGCGCCGTCGAGAATCGTCAGCGTCGCCTCACCCTGCCGGTACTGGCGCTTGATGTCGTGGAGATAGATGACCGGCACATCTTGCGCCCCCTCCGCCATCTCAGCCCTCATTCGTAGCGCAGCGCTTCGACGGGATCGAGCCGCGCGGCCCGCCACGACGGATAAAGCGTCGCCAGGAACGACAGCGTCAGCGCCATGATGACGACGGCCGTGGTTTCGCCGAAATCGATCTCGGCCGGCAGCTTCGACAGGAAGTAGAGCGTCGGGTCGAACAATTCGGTGCTGGTGAGCCAGGACAGGAATTGCCGGATCGATTCGATGTTCATGCAGATCAGCATGCCCACGAGGAAGCCGACGATGGTGCCCACGACACCGATCGAGGCGCCCGTGATCAGGAAGATGCGCATGATCGATCCTTGCGAGGCGCCCATCGTGCGCAGGATCGCAATGTCCTGTCCCTTGTCCTTTACCAGCATGATCAGGCCGGAGACGATGTTGAGCGCCGCGACCAATACGATCATGGTCAGGATCAGGAACATCACGTTGCGCTCGACCTGCAGCGCGTTGAAGAAGGTCGAGTTGCGCTGCCGCCAGTCGACCAGGAACACTGGCCGTCCCGCGGCTTCCGTCACGGTCTTGCGAAATGTGTCGATGCGATCGGGATTGGTGGTGAATATCTCGATCGCGGTGACGTCGTTGTTGCGGTTGAAATAGGCCTGCGATTCCGCAAGCGGCATGAACACGAAACCCGAGTCATATTCGGACATGCCGATCTCGAACACCGCCGCGATCTTGTAAGGCTTGATGCGCGGCGTCGTCCCCATCGGCGTCACCGCACCGCGCGGGGCCACCAGGGTGATGCTGTCGCCAGCATGCAGCGATAGTTGATCGGCCAGGCGGCGGCCGATCGCGACCCCCTGCGCTTCGTCGAAATTCTCGAGGCTGCCCTGCTTGATGTTCTTCGCGATCGAGAACAGGTTGTTCAGATCTTCCGCCCGCATGCCGCGCACGAGCACGCCGGAGGCATTGAAGGCGGAGGACGCCAGCGCCTGGCCGTCCACCACCGGCGCCGCAAGCCGGACGCCCTGCACCTGGCTGATGCGCTCGGCGACATCCTTCCAGTCGGTGAGTGGCGATTCCAGCGGCTGGACCAGGAGATGGCCATTGAGGCCGAGGATCTTGTCGAGCAATTCCTTGCGGAAGCCGTTCATCACGGCCATCACCACGATCAGCGTGGCGACGCCGAGCATGATGCCGAGAAAGGAAAAGCCGGCAATGACGGAAATGAAACCCTCCCTGCGACGCGCCCGCAGGTAACGTCCGGACAGCAGCCACTCGAAGGGCGCGAAAGGCGGGGTGCGGACTTTTTCGGTCATGGCCTCATCCATGTGTCGATAATCCCATGATTCGGGGCCAAATGTGGCCGGACTGGCCAACCGCACGCGGTTGCGGTGGATAAACGCTACCCCGCGATCTTCACAAGCGCGTCGTCGAGCGTGAGGTTTTCGCGCGTGCCGTCGCTGCGCCGTTTGATCTCAACCTTGCCTTCGGCGAGGCCTTTCGGGCCGACCAGGACCTGCCAGGGGATGCCGATCAGGTCGGCGGCGGCGAATTTCGCGCCGGCGCGCTGATCAGTATCGTCATAGAGCACGTCGACGCCCTTGGCCTTCAAATCCGCGTAGAGCTTTTCGCAGGCCGCATCAACGGCGGCATCGCCCTGCTTCAGGTTCAGGATCGCCGCCTTGAACGGCGCAACCGCCTCCGGCCATTTGATGCCGGCATCATCGTGGCAAGCCTCGATGATGGCGCCGACCAGCCGCGAGACCCCGACGCCATAGGAGCCGCCATGGATCGGCACTTCCGCGCCATCGGGACCCGCGACCAGCGCCTTCATGGTGTCGGAATATTTGGTGCCGAAATAGAAGATCTGGCCGACCTCGATGCCACGGGTGTTGACCCGCTTCTCCGCCGGCACCTCACTTTCGAAGCGCGCAGCGTCATGGACGTCCTCGGTCGCGGCATAGACTGAGGTCCACTGCTTGATGATCGGGGTGAGGTCGCCGTCGTAGTCGACGTCATCGGGTGGAATCGGCAAATCGAGCACGTCGCTGTTGCAGAACACGCCGGACTCGCCGGTCTCCGCCAGCACGATGAATTCATGGCTCAAGTCGCCGCCGATCGGCCCGGTTTCGGCGCGCATCGGGATCGCCTTCAGCCCCATCCGCGCGAACGTGCGCAGGTAAGCCACGAACATCTTGTTGTAGGCGCGCCGCGCGCCGGCCTCGTCGAGATCGAAGGAATAGGCGTCCTTCATCAGGAACTCGCGGCCGCGCATCACCCCGAAGCGCGGGCGCTGCTCGTCACGGAACTTCCACTGGATGTGGTAGAGATTGAGCGGCAGGCTCTTGTACGACTTCACATAGGCACGGAAGATTTCCGTGATCATTTCCTCGTTGGTCGGCCCGTAAAGCAGCTCGCGCTTGTGGCGGTCGGTGATGCGCAGCATTTCCGGACCGTAGGCATCGTACCGGCCGCTCTCGCGCCAGAGGTCGGCGAGTTGCAGGGTCGGCATCATCAGTTCCAGCGCGCCGGCGCGGTCCTGCTCCTCGCGCACGATCTGCTCGATCTTCTGCAGGACCTTGAAGCCGAGCGGCAGCCAGGCATAGATGCCCGCGGCCTCCTGCCGGATCATGCCGGCGCGCAGCATCAGGCGATGCGAGACGATCTCCGCCTCTTTCGGGTTTTCTTTCAGGATAGGCAGGAAAAACCGCGACAATCGCATGGGCGCACTCAGGAATCAGTTGAGGAGGCAAGAGAAACGCAGTGAAACCGGATCGGGTGCGAAAACACAAGGCCGGCAATTGCGAAAAAGCCGCCAAATAAGCCGATTTGCGGGCGTTGCGCCGATTTGTAATGAGATCGCCGGGGGTGGGTAAAGCGAACCTTACCAGCCGTTCACACTAAATCTGGCCCACCCCACGGCTCCATTGCCTCACTTGCTGCCGGAATGATCGTGCGACTTCTTCATTTCCATGTGGCCGCCCTGATCGCCGCCCGGCGCCTGTGCGCCGACGGCCTGCACATCGAGCGACAGCGTCACCTTGCCCGCCTTCTCGAATTCGAGCGTGACCGGCACCTTGTCGCCCTGCTTCAGCGGCTGCTTCAGGTCGAACATCATCAGATGATAGCCGCCGGGCGCGAGCTTCACGGTCTTGCCGGGCTCGATCGCGAGGCCCTTGTCCAGCGGCCGCATCTTCATCACGCCGTTCTCCGTCGCCATCTCGTGCACCTCGAGCTTGCCGGCGATGTCGCCGGAGGCCCCCACCAGCCGGTCCGGTGACGAGCCCTTGTTCTCGATCGTGAGATAGCCGCCAGCGACCTTCGCGCCGCTCGGCGTCGCCCGGCTCCAGGCCTGGCTGATGACGAGATCGCCGGCCTTGATGTCTTCGGCCTGCGCCGGGGCACCGAACAAGACGGCCAGCAGAGGAGCGAGCGCAATGATGGAAGAGAGTTTCTTCATGTTGTTCTATCCCGTATTTCAGATTGACTTGTTATCTTGATCCCGTCGTCGCGGCCTGTCCTTGTGCCCATTTGTCGAGCTCCGGCATCTCGGCCGCTCCCTCGATGGTGGTGACTGCGCCGCCGCGCGCGATCAGCATCGTGCGCGGAATATCGCCCTGCCAGGCCGGATCGATTTCAAATCGCAGCCGATCGGCAAAGCCATCGCTGAACATCCAGTTCTCGGCCGCGGAGAGCCCGGCTTTCTGCAGCATCGATTGCGTCGCCTCCGGGAGGTTGGGCACCAGGTCCGCACTGATCGTGACCACATCGATTCCAGGATGGTCCTTCATGAACTTGCCGAGCTGGGGCAACTCGACCTTGCACGGACCACAGGTCACGCCCCAGAAATGAACCAGGGTCGGACGACCGGCGTGTGAACGCAGAATTTGCTGCCAGCTTCCGCGTTCGAATGACTTGAGCTCGGCGTCATCCGCGGTTGCTGCGGCGGAAAGCGTCCCCAACAGAAATGCTGCGGCAAGCAGTTCGCGTTTCATGGCTGTCTCTCGATTGGTTGGAAACGATATCCATCGGCCTTCGTCATCCAGGAGAGATAGACTCTCCGGCTGTCCGAGACGAGCAGCGGATGGTCGGAATTGTCGGTCGTGCTGGCGATCACCCTGGATGTCGACCAGGTCGCTCCATCATCTTGTGACGTCATCAGCTTCACCTCGGTCTTCTCGCCGTCGAACTCCTTCCAGACCATCACAAGCCCTTCCGGTCCGGCGATGACCTGCGGCCGCGACGGGCTTCGGCTGGGCTCGCCGATCGGCAGCGGATTCGAGAAGGTTTTTCCGCCGTCGGTCGAGCGCGCATAGAAGAGCCCCTTGCGCGCCTTGCCGTTCGTGTACCAGGCGACATGATAGGTTCCATTCGGCGAGATTGACAGGCTCGGTCCGTGGTGCGGACAGGCCGCGATCTGCCAGTCATCCCGGCTGACGCGATGGACCTCTCCCGGCGATACCGGATCTGCGAAGGTGACGACAGCATGATCGCGGACACCGCCTTCAAAGATGTTCCTGAATACGATGACCGGGCGGCCGCTACCATCCAGGGCCAGGCCGAGGCGACAACATTCGCAGGTGTTGTCGGCGACGAGCTGCGCGTCGGAGTAAGTCGAACCGCCGTCCTTCGATGTCGCGAAGAACAGGCCCGCGCCATCATAGGGCTTGCCGTTCTGCCGCGCCGGCACGCGGTTGCGCTTGTCGAGCCAGGCCGCGAACGCGGTGCCATCAGGCTCCAAGGCAATGGCCTCGAAGCGCTGGCTCTCGTTATCAGCGGTGATCGGGCGCAACGGAGCAAAGCTCTTGCCGCCATCGGTCGATTGCGTCGCGAGCACCTGACCGTTGAAGGCCTTGTCCCTGAAGATCGAGAACGCCAGCACAATCCGTCCCTTGCCATCGATGGCGATCTTCGGACGGGCGTCCGGTCCCCAATCCAGATTTAAGCTCTCGCGCGTGACCTGTACCGGCGAGGAGAAGGTCTTTCCGTCGTCCTTCGAACTTGCAACGGAGATCTGGCCGCCGGCCATCCACACCAGCCAAAGCGTGCCGTCGGCACCGAACGCGGGCGTGACCTTGCTTGCACAGCGCAGGAGCGTTTCCTCGCACGCGGCTTCCGATGCGTGCTGATGGTTCATCTGCGCGAATGCACCGCCGTGCCAAAGCGTGGAGACCGCCGCCATGGCAGCAGCGCCAAGGATAGCTCTGAGATCCCTCATGACAACGCGAACGCTAGTTTCATGCCGGCCACAAACGTTCTTGGCGCTCCGGCATAGATCGAGCCGGTGGTGTTGGCCAGCACGCTCGCGGGGTTTTGAATGCCCGCCGCCGTTACCGTGTCACCAATGTTGTTGGCGGAAGCCACATATGTGCGGTCAAAGACGTTCCGCACCTCGAGGTAGAAGTTGACCGCCTTGAAGTAGTCCGAGACCAGGTCGGTGCCATAGTGGACATTGAGGTTGACCAGCTCATAGCCGGGCGCCTTCAGGAGGTTGGCGTTGTCCATGTAGAAGGAGTCCTTCCACTGCACTTCCACGAACGCGCCGAGCCCTCGCAGCGGCCCAGACAACTGGTCGTAGGAAAGCCGTGCGGTCAACTCGTTCGGCGAGATGCCCGGGATCTTGTTGCCCGCGCGGTTGAAGCCGAACACCGCACCATTGGTGATGTTCTCGATGTACTCCGTGTAGATCTCATCGAGATAGGTGTAGGCCGCCGTCAGCCGCCAGCCCGAATAGAAACGCCAGTCGACGGCAAGCTCCACGCCGCGATGCTCGGATCGCGGTGCATTGAACGTATAGCTCGCATTGGGTGCTCCGACCGGCGTTGCCTGCGTCACCAGTTCGTCCTTGAAGAACTCGTAGAAACCGGTGGCGCTCAGCCTGAGCGCGCTGTTCGGTGTCCAGTCGAAGCCCAGATCATAGCCGAGATTTTTCTGGGCCTGCAGCCCTGTATTGTTGCCGTTCTGGCCGTTCGGCAGCACGAAGAGATTGCTGACCTGCGGCGTCCCGTAGCCGGTCGCCACCCTGCCGCGGAATTGCCACTCGCTGTTCAGCCGGTAGAGAAGCGCAAGCTCCGGCGCGGTGTTCTGGAATTGCCGATCGGCGGTCGTCACCATCGTCGTCGTGATCGGTATCGGCCCCGTATAAGTGTACGCCGTGTTCCTTCCCTTGAGGTTGGTCGTTTCCCAGCCAATGCCCGCAATCGCCGTGAGCTGCGGGTTGAGCTTGAGTTCCTGGCGCGCGCGAACGCCGTAGTTGGATGTATCGCTATAGAGATTGCTGGATAGCGCGCCGAGCGTGGCATTGCCGCCCGGCGCGACATTGCGCGTGTCGCTGGAGGCGACGAGCGTGTTGTACCAACCCCCGAAATAGGTGGTCGATTCCATGCCAAGGATCTCGCCGCGCCGCGTGACGTCGCTCATATAATTGTAGGACGGGAAGTCGCCGATCGCGCTGGTCGCCCCGGTGGGCTGGTTGATGTTGCGGTCGTCGAACACGAACTGGTTGCGCCAGGTGGTCTGGTTGTCGAAATCGTGCTCCCAGCGGCCGCCGACGATGGTGCGGCGATCGTTGCGACCGAGGCCTGCCTGCAGCGCAGTCTCCCTGTCGATTCCTCCCGCTGCGTTGAAGCCATTGTTGAACAGCGGCACCGTTGCGCAGCCAAGCGCGGCCGTGGCTCCGGTGACGCAGCCCCGCTGGAACGGGTTTTGGTCATATTGATTCAACGACAGCCGGATCGGCAGCCGCGCGCTCAAGTCGTTGTTGATGAACTTGACGGTGAAGCGGTCATCGGGCGTGGCCTGCAGCGTGCCGAGGAAATTCACCGTCTGGGTGTTGAACCAGCTATTGGTGATGTAACCGTCGCCGCGCGCATCGCTCGCAAACAGCGAGCCCTCGAAATTGCCGACCTTCTTGCCCGCAGCCAGATAGTTGTTCAGGTAACCGAAGCTGCCGCCGTCGACGCCGTATTCGACACCGTCGATCGTACCGCCCGGCCGCGTCCGGAAATTCAGCGCGCCGCCGGTTGCGTAGTTGCCGTAGAGCGCCGAGGACGGTCCACGGATCACGTCGATCGCGCCATAGGCGTGCGGATCGATCAGGTCGCTGCGCGACAGTCCGTCCGGCTGGGTGACCGGAAAACCGTCCTCGAAGATGACGAGGTTGCGAATCCCGAAGCCGTTGCGGGCATTCGATCCGCGGATCGAAATGCCGACGTCGCGCGGCCCGTTGCCCTGCTTGATCGAGATGCCGGGGCTCTCTCGCAGCACGTCTCCGACCGAAAACGCCGGCCGATTGTCGAACTGACTGCGGTCGACGGTGGTTTGAGTTTGGCCACTGGGAGCCTGGTTCAGCCCGTCGCGCAGAACCGTGGGCGTGACGTCGCGCTGCACCACGACGGTCGGGATGGCGGTGGTCCTTGGCGGCGTCACCCGCGGCCGGGCGGCGAGCGTGCGTCCCGCCGGCTTCGGTTTCGCCGGCTTGGCGCGGGCTTCTCGGGGAGCCTCCACGTTGACCGGCGGCAAGGCGGTTTGCGCCGTAGCCGGTGATGGATCGGTGGCGAGCATGGCACCGAGCACCATTGTGCCGGCACCGCTCAGGTAAGCGAGGCGTAACATTGAGAAATTCCTGACACCGGCTCTGCGGCCGGCTTGATGGACGACGTCAACCGGCGCAGCGAAGGCCTAACCGGCAGCGAACGGCAGTCAGGAAATCGATGGTGGGGCGCGCGCCTGCGCGTGGGAGCGTGCCCGGACATCCGCCAGACGGGAGACGAAATCGAGCCATGCCACCTGTTCGGGCGACCGCTCGATAACGCCGGCGGTCATCTCGGGTGGATCGACCGGAGTGCCGGTCTGCAGCACATTACAGATCGAGCAGCAGCCGTCGCGGACGTGCGGCCCGCCCGGGTCGGTTTCGCCGGAAGCGGCGCTGTTGTCATGGCAGATGATGGCGGCGGCCAGCGGATCGGAGGCGGCGATTCCGGCCGCCCAACAGGCCGCGATCGGCGCAAAGATTTGCACCATCAGCGCAATCAGGAAAACGGGCAGAAAATTCTTCAGCCGCCGGCGCATCGCAAAACCCATCCGATGGCGGAAGTAATCACTGCGCCGGGCCGGAGTCGAGAGCCGAAACGCCGCCTTTTTGTCCCGGCACAAGGAATAATCGGGTCCGGATCGGCACCCTCTTACCCCCTACTTTCGTACCCCGTGACGGGTCTTAAACGCGGATTTACAACCGATAGTGGCGAAATCCCAATCATTTCGCAAATTGCTCGAATTTTGAACAATCGTTGCTGAAATTGATGACAAAACAAAAAAGATGGTCTACCAATTCAGGCTCAGGCCAGCCACAGGGCGGACGGTCTGGTGGTCCAAGTCTCGGGAGGAGCCCGGCGCGCAGAAGCAGCGTCACCCCATCAATCAAGATCAAATCCGAATTTTTGGGGAAATAGGGTCGACACAATTCCTCGAGCAGGGCTAGGAGCCCTGCTCTTTTTTCTTTGGGCCATCGCGATCGCTGATCATGTCATCGGCAAATCCGATCGAGCGCAGCTTCGAACTTGCGGCGGCGCGCTGCGATGATCTGACACCGCTGATCTATCGTCGCTTGTTCGAAGCGCATCCCGAAACCGTCGCAATGTTTCGCACCGAAGGCAGTGAGCTCGTCAAAGGCTCGATGCTGGCGCTGACGATCGAAGCGATTCTCGATTTCGCCGGCGAGCGGCGCGGCAACTTCCGGATGATCGAATGCGAGGTCGCCTCGCACGATGCTTACGGCACGCCCCGAGATTTATTCGTCGCGTTCTTCGCCGTGATCGCGGGCACGCTCCAGGAAATTCTTGGTGTGGAGTGGACAGCCGAGATCGATGCTGCGTGGCAAAAACTGCTGCGCGACATCGAAACGATCGTGATGCCGGATGTCGCTAAAGCATGATCCGGAAAAGTGGGTACCGGTTTTCCGAACAGATCATGCTCAAACAAAGAGCTAAAGCGGGACGACGATTCGAAGAAGCGTCGTCTCGCTTTAGCAGCCGCGGAATCGGAACCGTTGGCATGAACGCTCCGATTGTGACAGACTTTCCCTGATCCGCGGCGCGCGCAACAGACGCCGACGGCGCCAAGAACAGACATCAGGGAGCGTGCGATGCCAACGAAGGACACATCTTCAAGGACCAGGCGCGATCTTCTTCAGACGGCGGCAGCCGGCGGCGCAGCAGCCGCGCTGCTCGGCGGGATTGGCGTGAGCCCCGCGCTCGCGGCGGAAGTGGGACGTTCCGAGAAACCGCTGAAGGCTGCATTCTCCAACGCCGGCCTGCAGGCCACCTGGTGCGCGCAAGGCAAACAGGCGGCCGAATATTGGGGCAAGCTCTTCAACGTCGAGGTCACATGGTTCGACGGCCAGCTCGATGCGGTCAAGCAGCGCGCCGCGATCGACAATATGGCGTCGCAAAAATGGGACTTCGTCGCCATCCAGGCGTTCGGCATCGGCACGCTGACCCAGCCGGTGCAGAAGATGATTGACGCCGGCATTCCCGTCATCGACATGGATACGCTGATCGCTCCGCTCGATCAGATCAACGTCCATTCCTTCCTCGCCCCGGACAATGAATTCATGGGGTCCTCGGTGACGCAGGCGCTCGTCAACGCCATCGGCGGCAAGGGCAAGATCATCATGACGCAAGGCGCACTCGGCCATACCGGCGCGCAGGGCCGCGCCAAGGGCTTCAACGCAGTCGTGAAGCAGTATCCGAACATCGAGGTGCTCGACACCCAGCCGGCCGATTGGGATGTCTCCAAGACCGCGCGTCTGTGGGAGACCTATCTCACCAAATACCCGCAGATCGACGCCGCCTTCTTCCACAATGACGACATGGCGCTCGCCGCCTACAACATCATGAAGGCGCGCAACCGCACCAACATCCTGATCGGCGGGGTCGACGCCATGCCACCGGCGATCCAGGCGGTGAGCGAAGGCCGCATGTTCGCGACCGTCCGTAATCCATCGTGCCGCATCCACGGCGGCGCCATCATCGCGGGCGTCGCCGCGGTGACCGCGGGCGAGAAGAGCGGACAGGGCATTCCAAAGAGCGTGGTGACCGACGGTCCGGTGGTAACCAAAGCCAATGCCGCTGGCATGCAATGGATGGAGGATCATTTTCTGATCTGAGCCGCCCGCATGCCACAGGGACGCTCACCGATCCTCGAATTGAAGGAGATCACGAAGGCTTTCGGCGGTGTCGAAGCGCTTCGTGGGGTCGACTTCGCGCTTTACGCCGGCGAGATCCACGGTCTCGTCGGCGAAAACGGCGCTGGAAAGAGCACGCTGATGAAAATCATCGCCGGCGTGCATCCGGAATTCTCCGGCCGCTTCGTACTCGACGGACGCCAGACCCGTTTCCGCAGGGCGAGCGATGCGCATGCAGCCGGTGTCGCCATGGTGCATCAGGAACTCAGCGTCGCGCCCGATCTTTCCGTTGCCGAGAACGTCTTTCTCGGGGCGCAGCCGACCAACCGTTTCGGTATCGTTCAGTGGCGGAGAATGGCGCGCGAGGCGGGCGAGCAGCTTGCGCGTTTCGGCATCGACGTCGATCCGATGACGCGGCTGGGCGATCTGCCGATCGGCCTGCAGCAACTGATCGAGATCGCGCGCGTGCTATTCTCCGGCGCCCGCATCGTCATCCTGGACGAGCCAACCTCGGCGCTCTCCCCGCCCGAGGTCGAGCGGTTGTTCGCGACTTTGCGACGGCTGCGCGACGAGGGCACCGGCATCGTCTTCATCTCCCATTTCATCGAGGACATCCTGCGCATTTCCGACACCGTGACGGTGTTCCGCAATGGGCGGAAGGTCCACGAAACCGAAGCCGCCGCGACCAGCAAGGCCGCACTGATCGAAGCGATGATCGGCAAGGGCCGCGAGGCGCTGGAAGAGACCTATGCGCATGACATCACGCTGCCGCCGCGCGGTGACCGTCCAGTGGTCTTGAAAGCCGACGCACTGTCGCTCGCCCGCAGCGTCCAGGACGTCTCGTTCGACGTGCGCGCCGGCGAAGTGCTCGGCATCTACGGCTTCATGGGATGCGGCCAGTTGGAATTGGCGCGCGTCCTGTTTGGCAAGATCAAGCCCGACAGCGGCACGGTGGTCATCGACGACAACCGCACAGCCTTCCGCAGCACGGCCGCGGCCCGGCGCGCCGGAATCGCCTTTGTCCCCGAGAGCCGACGCGCGATGCTGTTTCACCAGGAGCCGGTCTACAAGAACATCTCGATCAGCGTGCTCGACCGTATATCTGCACTTCTGCTCAAGCCGTCGCGCGAGCGCTCGATTGCCGCCCGGCAGGTCGAGCAATTGCAGATCCGCCCGGCGGCGGTTGAGCTCGACCTCGGGATGCTCTCGGGCGGCAATCAGCAGAAGGTGGCGCTGGCAAAGTGGCTGAGCTATCCGCCGCGGGTGCTGGTGCTGTGTGAGCCGACCCGCGGCATGGATGTCGGCGCCAAGAACGATGTCATCAACATCGTCCGCGAGCTCAGCGCCAAAGGGCTCGCCGTCATCGTGCTCTCGACCGAACCGGAGACGGTGTTGTCGCTTGCCGATCGCATCATCGTCATGAAACGCGGCGCGGTGGTGCGCGAATTTGCGGGTGAGGTGGTCAGCAAGGACCGCCTGCTCGAGGCGGCCTAACGGAGAACAGCATGGCAAGCAGCGAAGGGGTGACTGCAACGGTGCATCGCGGCGGACAGCGCAACGCGACTGCGATCCTGCGCTCGCAGATGCGCAACATCGCGCCGTTCCTGACACTGATCTGCCTGAGCGGGTTCTTCGCAATCGCGAGCCCCTCCTTCGCGACCCTCGACAATCTCGGCAACATCCTGACGCAAGTCTCCGTCACCGGCATCATCGCCGTCGGCCTGACCTTCGTGATCCTGTGCGCCGAGATCGATCTCTCGATCGCCGCCATCGCCAACGTCACCGGCATTGCCGTTGCCTATTTCACGCTGCAGGAATCCTATGTGAACATCGCCAATGTACCGTTGCCGGGCTGGGCGGCGATCATGCTGTCATTGGCGCTCTGCGCACTGCTCGGCCTCGTCAATGCCCTGGGGCTGACCGTGATCGGCATCCCCTCCTTCATCATGACGCTGGCGATGATGCAGATCGCGGCCGGCATCTCGGCGCTGCTGGTGCGCGGCCAGATCGCCTACAAGGTGCCCGACCTGGTCGCGACGCTCGGATCCGGATCCATCGGCGGCATTCCATGGATCGTGATCGTCGCGGCGGTGATGCTGCTCGCCGGCCACCTGGTGCTCACCTACACCCGCTTCGGCCGCTACGTCTACATGGTCGGCGGCAATCGCGAAGCGGCGGAATATTCCGGGCTCAACGTCAAGCTGATCCTGGGCAGCGTGATGGTGATCTCAGCAGTCTGCTCCGGCATCGCCGGCATGCTCGGCGTCGCGCATTTCGGCAGCGCCCAGCAGAACGAATTCGACACCTACCTGCTCGATTCGATCGCCGCTGTGGTGGTCGGCGGCACCAGCCTGTTCGGCGGCCGCGGCGGCATCGGCAACACCATTGTCGGCCTGTTCGTGCTGGGCGTGCTCAACAACGGCCTCGACCACGTCAATATCGACAGCTTCCTGAAAATCCTGATCCGCGGCCTGATCCTGCTCGCCGCGCTCGTCATCAATGTCTACGCGCAGCGGCTGCGAGCACGGACGGCGGAATAGTGTGCGGATCAGCTCGAACCCGTATCCTTGAACGGAGACAGATAAGGCGGCAGCGGCGACCGGTCCGCCTTCGAAAAAATCTCGAAACGCTCGAGCCAGCGTGTTGCTGCGGAGCCCTGATGCTCGCGCAACAATCTGGCGGCCTTGCTGACATTGTCGCGACGGAGCTGCTCGACGATCGCGAGATGCTCCTCCAGGGCATCGTGCATGGTCCCCTGCGGAACGCTCAGGCTGGAGTCGAGCAGATAAAGGCTCGGCACAAACAGGATATGCGTTCTCTGCAGCGCCTTGACGATCTCGCGGTTGGGACAATGGTCCAGCAGATTGATGTGGAGGTCAGTTTCGAGTTGCCCGACTGGTCCGATTTCGACCGGACCGTTTGATATCGCACGCCGCAGGTCGGCATGCATGCGTCCGAGTTCCGCAGCTGGCGCCAGCGGCGCGGCGCGCATCAGCGCCTCCGGCTCGAGGATCGCACGCATCTCGAACAGTTCGCGGATCTTGTCCGACGACACATGCGGCGCAATCCAATGGCCGAGCCCGTCCTTTCCGACCATCCCCACGCTGTGCATGCGGGCAAGGACATCGCGGGCGACGGTGCGGCTGACATTGAAGAAGTCAGCTAACGCCGCTTCGGTAATCCTGAGCGATCCGAACAGCACGCGAATCCAGAGTTCCTGCTCGACCTTCTTGTAAACCCGTTCCCATTGCGGCAATGGAGCGATCCGCGATTCGCCAAGCGAGGCGATCTGTCCGACATGCTCAGCCTTCGGACGGCCGGCGACCTGATAACCCCGCCCCTCCAATGGATGGACGATCTTCGCCTCGCACAGCGCCCGCAACGCATGTCTGGCGGGTGAACGGCTGATGCCGAATGCTTTGGCGACCTGCACTTCCAGCAATTTCTCACCGGGCCGAATCCGCCCCTGCTCGATCATGTCCTTGAGCAACAGAAATGCATCCCGTTGCATCGACGTCTTCTCGAATGCTTCGGCAGCAGCGGCGGCTTGCGGTGACGCTTTCATGTTCCCAACGTCTGGTTGCAGACTTCGCCGGAACTTAACCGGCGAACAGCGCTTCGCGAAGATATACCTTCATCGCAGGAAGGCAGCTATCCGCCGGTTCAGCTCGGAGGCGGCGGCTGGATCGGTTGCACTGGCAACCTGGTGGCCGGAATCCGACATCACCTCCACCAATTCGCAATCGGCGATGTGCCGCGCCGCCCAGCGGCCGGCTTCCGTCGGATTGTAGAGATCCAGCGGCGGGATCGCGATCAGCGTCCGCGCCCAGATCGATCGCAGCGCGGCGATGGTATCTCCCCGAAAGCCCGGCGTATCGCCGACATCATGGCCGTCATACGCGAACGACTGATAGATCCAATCAAGCGGATCGAACCCCTGCTCCAGCCAAAGCCGCGTACGATCCGACAACCAGCGCCTGATCTCATCAGGACCGCTGAACTGCCTGTCAATATGCTGCGGCGTCCGCGCGCCGAGAAGCTGCATGACCGCGCTCCAGCTTTCCCAGCGGTTCGGAAGCTGGTCCGGACATATATCCGGATCCGCCGCATGGCTTTGCAGGGCAAGCCGCGCGGCATGGTTGACGGCGCCCGACCAGGCGGTCGTCTTCGCCATCGGCGTCATGGCCACGACCTGCCGCACAATATCGGGATAGGAAACCGCCCATTGCAGCGCCTGCATCCCGCCCATCGAGGCGCCGATCACGAGATCGACGGTTTCGATGCCGAGATGCTGCATCAGCAGCTTCTGGCTGTTCACCATGTCGCGGATGGTGAAGCGGGGGAAGTTCAGGCGCGGCTGCCTGCGCGACAGTGACGGTGAGCTGCTCAGGCCGTTGCCGATTGCATCGATCGCGAAGATCCTGGCCCGGCCGGGATCGAGCGCCCGGCCCTCCCCGATCAGGAAATCAAGCCGGTGGTGGCTGCTTCCGATGGCGCAGAGGGCGACGATGACCGGAAGCGAACGATCATCGATGTCGCCATGGACGGCATAGGACAGCTCGAAGTCCTCGATCGCTTCACCGCTCTCCAGCACGAGACGAGGCAGGTTCAGCCGGCCGTGCGGCGCATCGATCCAGCCGGGCTGCACGGGAGGGTGCATCTATGCCGGCACCTTCACGCCCTTATAGAGGATCTTCACCGAACGTTCGTGCTGCTTGCGATGAAACTCGACCGCCACAGGATCCATGTCGCGGCTTGGAATCGGTTCGTGCTCGAAAGTCCGGTAAGTATCGACGCCACGCACCAGCGAGGCACTGTCTTCCCCTTCAACCTGGCGCACCGATGTTGGCATGTAGCGGATCGCAAAGCCGATGCGGCGACGCTTCGACGGATTGGGCGCCGAGCCGTGGATCAGGCGCACATGGTGCAACGACATTTCGCCCGGCTCGAGTTCGAGCATGACCGCCATTTTCGGATCGACCTCTACCGCAACCTCCTGTCCGCGCGTGAGCATGTTGTTCTTGGAGAACGTATCGCGATGCGGGATCTGATCCTGCAGATGCGTGCCGGGCACGACTTCCAGGGCGCCGTTCGCCTTGTTGCTCTCCGACAGCGCAACCCATGCGGTGACGACATCCGGGCTCGACAGGCCCCAATAGGTGGAGTCCTGGTGCCATGACACGAATGACGGGTCCTCCGCTTCCTTGATGAAGAAACTGCTCGCCCAACACAGGATATTCTCGCCGTAGAGATCCTCGATCGCATCGACGATCCGCTCTTCGCGGATCAAGTCGCTCAGCCAGGTGAACAATAGATGGCTCCGTCCGCGCAGCGACCCGCTGAGCGGACCGCCGATGGTTCGCTCGAACGCCTCAAGCTTCGCGCGGATCGAAGCCGCTTGCTCGGTCGATATCGCGCGGATGGGAGCGACATATCCATCTTTCCAAAAGCCTTCGATTTGCGCAGGCGACAACACCTTCGGCATTTCCTTCTCCCCTTGTTCTTCCCTACCCTCTTATGATGTACATTGCATTCAATGTACATTGATGGCAGGATATCGCGTCAAGTTCGGACCGGTCAACCCTCCAGCATGACGGTCCGGCCGGACCGATCCAATGAGGCCGCGCGAAGAAAGCGGCCCGCGCAAGCTAGGGAGAGTTGGAATGTCATTGAGCCATACCGTCCGGCGGGTGTTTTTCGCGGCCGTCGCTGTGCTTGCCGCAACCAGCACGGCCTCGGCGCAGAAGAAATACGACGTCGGCGCCACCGATACCGAGATCAAGATTGGCAACATCATGCCCTATAGCGGGCCGCTGTCCGCCTATGGCGTCATCGGCGAGACCGAAGCGGCCTACTTCAGGATGATCAACGAACAGGGCGGCATCAACGGCCGCAAGATCAACTTCATCTCATATGACGACGCCTACTCACCGCCGAAGACGGTCGAGCAGGCCCGCAAGCTGGTCGAAAGCGATGAAGTGCTCCTGATCTTCCATGCATTGGGAACGCCGACCAACAGCGCCATCCACAAATACATGAACACGAAAAAAGTGCCGCATCTCTTCGTCTCCAGCGGCGCCACCAAGTGGAACGACCCGAAGCACTTCCCCTGGACCACGGGCTGGCAGCCGAACTACCAGAGCGAAGCCCGCAGCTTCGCGAAATACGTACTGAACGAGAAGCCCGACGCCAGGATCGGCGTATTCTTCCAGAATGACGATTCCGGCGTCGACTTCATGAAAGGCTTCAGGGACGGGCTGGGCGACAAGGCTCGCTCGATGATCGTCGCCGAGGAGAGCTATGAGACCTCGGAGCCGACGATCGACTCGCACATCGTGAAGATGAAGTCAGCCAATGTCGACGTCATCGTCAACTTCGCGACTCCCAAGTTTGCCGCGCAAGCCATCAAGAAGATCGCGGAAATCGGCTGGAAGCCCATGCACGTCATGACCAGCGTCTCGATTTCGGTCGCGAGCGTGATGAAACCGGCCGGCCTGGAGAACGGCCATGGCATCGTGTCAGCCACCTATCTGAAGGATGCGACGGACCCCCAGTGGAAGGACGATCCCGGCATCCGCCGTTTCGACGAGTTTCTGACGAAGTATTACCCGAGGGGAAATCGGGCCGACGTGCTGGTGCTGACGGGATATTCAGCCGCCCAATCGCTGGTCCATGTCCTGAAAGCCTGCGGCGACAACCTGACGCGCGAGAACGTCATGAAGCAGGCCGCTTCGCTGAAGGACGTCGAGCTTGACGGGCTGCTGCCGGGCATCAAGATGAACACGAGCGCCAACGATTTCGGCCCGATCCAGGACCTGCAGCTCATTCGCTTCAAGGGCGAAAGCTGGGAGCGGTTCGGCGACGTCATATCCGGACGCCGCTCCGCGAGCGAGACGAACTAGTCTAGCGCTCGGGCGCCCCCTCTCCCTGTAAGAACGGAGAGAGGGAGGAAGAAACCCGGGCTCGCTTCGCGTGCGGCGACAGAAATCGCCGCACGCCACCCGCGCAAATGAACCTCAGGAAAGATGATGGACTTCCTGCAGGCCGTAAACCGGCGTCGCAAGTCCCTCCTTTCGGGCCTTTAGCTGCAACGAAAGATACTGCGAGTAGTGGCGCGACTGGTGCAGATTGCCGCCGTGGAACCACAGACCTTCCTGTTGCGTCGGTTTCCACATGTTGCGCTGTTCGCCTTCCCACGGACCAGGGTCCTTGGTCGTGTTGGAGCCAAGTCCCCAGCATTTGCCGACCTTGTCGGCCACGTCCTTGGAGATCAGGTCCGCAGCCCAACCATTCATCGAGCCGTAGCCGGTGGCGTAAACGATCAGATCCGCATCCAGCTCGCGGCCATCATCCAACAGGATGGAATGCTCCTTGAGCTCGCGAACGTTCACGCCGCTCACCAGCTTGATCCTTCCATCGGCAACGAGATCGCAGGCTCCAACATCTATGTAATATCCCGAGCCGCGGCGCAGATATTTCATGAACAGGCCGGACTCGTCGTCGCCGAAATCCAGCATGAAACCTGCCTTTTCCAAGCGCTTGTAGAACGCTGCATCCTTCTTGCGAATGGCGTTGTAAATCGGGATCTGGAATTCGTGCATGATGCGATAGGGGAGCGAGGCGAAAATCAGATCCGCCTTGCGGGTCGTCATGCCTGAGGCGACGGCACGCTCGGAATAGAGATCGCCAAGGCCGATTTCCATCAGCGAGTCCGATTTCACGATGTGGGTCGACGAGCGCTGCAACATCGTGACATCGGCCCCGGCTTCCCAGAGCGCCGCGCAGATATCGTGCGCGGAGTTGTTGGATCCGACGACAACCACCTTCTTTCCCTTGTAGGCGTCCGGTCCCGGATGTTGCGACGAATGCTGCTGCTCGCCCTTGAAAACATCCTGCCCCCTGAACTTCGGGATGTTTGCCTTGCCCGACATCCCGGTCGCCAGCACGAGCTGTTTCGGTTTCAGCACGATCTCCTCCCCGCCACGCTCGACGACGACCGTCCACTCCTTTGCCTTCTCGTCGTACTTGGCGGATTTGCACGTCGTGGAACTCCAGTAGTTCAGCTCCATGACCTTCGTGTACATTTCCAGCCAATCGCCGATCTTGTCCTTGGGCGCGAACACCGGCCAGTTCTCCGGGAACGGGATGTAGGGCAAGTGGTCGTACCAGACCGGATCGTGCAGGCAGAGCGACTTGTAGCGCTTGCGCCAGCTATCGCCCGGCCGCTCGTTCTTCTCGACGATAATGGTCGGCACGCCGAGCTGCCGCAATCGTGCGCCAAGGGCGATGCCGCCCTGACCGCCGCCGACGATAACGACGTAGGGTTGCGTCTTGACGCCGAGCTCGGCGATCTCCTGTTCGCGCTTTTCCTTCCAGGTCTTGCGAGCAGGATCGCTGCCGTGCTCGGCCCCCATGGGCCGCATCGACCCTTTCGGCTCCTCGTGGCCTTTCAGCTCCGTCATGGTTGTGAGCAGCGTCCATATCAGCCCGTTCTTCAGCCGGATATGGCCGTAGCCGCGCGCCACTTCGGTTTCGAACTCAAACCAGCCGTCCGCGACGCCGTCGACTTCGCTCGCGGGATTGCTTGCGTCCTGACGAAAATGGCGGGGTTTGATGCCGGCGAGCTGCGCCGTCAACATCTCGCGAACCTGGCCCTGACCTTCCATGGTGCGCAGGTTCCAGGTGAAGGCCACGAGATCGCGCCAGTAGCAATCGGCCTGAAACAGATTCACCGCAACATCGATCTCGCCGCCGGCGAGCGCGTCCTCCAGCTTACCGAGGGCAGCCTCCACCTTGGTGTGAGGGCTATTGTCCAGCATAGTCGTCTCCTCTCTCTTGTATTTTGGTAACATCAGTCAACGCGGGCGCTCGCTATGCATGGCGAGCGCCCGCGCCTTTCGCAGAAGCTATTTCGTCAGATCGATCAGGATTTTCAGATGCTGACCGGCGGGATCGAGCAGCACGTCGAAGCCTCCTCCGACCGCCTGATCCAGCGTGATCTTCTTGGTCACCACCTTCTTTGCCGGCAGCAGACCGGTGCTAATCAGCCTGATGACACGCGGCCAGTAATGCGTGGGATAGGCCCACGATCCCCGTATATCGATGTCCTTGAACGTGACCTGGAACCAGTCGAGCGGATTTTCGTGGGGATGAAGACCGGTCTGCACCACCACCCCCTGCTTCCGCACCGCGTCCGTGCAGGCCTTGAGAGCCTGCTCGTTACCGACGCATTCGATCGCGACGTCGCAGCCGACATTCCCTTCGCTCAGCGAGCGGACCACATCGCCGGGATTGTCGCGCTTCGGATTGATGGTGACGACGTCAGGCAAGATGGACTTGGCGAATTTCAATCGCGCGTCGTTGATGTCTGAAACGAAAAGCTGAGCAGCACCCGCCGCCCGCGCAGCCAGCAGCGTCAGGATCCCGATTGGACCTGCGCCGGTGACCAGCACGCTGTTGCCTGCCGTCACGCCACCGCGGTCGCAGGCGTAGACGGCCACCGCTGTCGGCTCGACAAGCGCGGCTTCCTCATCAGTCATCTCGTCTGGAATCTTCTCAACATTGTATTCGTTGAGCAGGGCATATTCCGCCATTCCGCCAGACACCCAGCTCAACCCCGCCAATGCAAGTTGCGGGCTGAGATGGAAGAGACCGCGGTCGGCGAAATAATCGCCGGCGCGTGGCATGATCAACGGCTGAACCGATACGCGGTCGCCCGGCTTCACCGATGTAACCCCCTTCCCGACCGCTTCAACCACGCCGCCGAATTCGTGACCGAGAACCTGCGGCCCGCTGACACCTGTAAACGGATGCGGTTCGACGGGGATGAAGATCGGCCCGTAGGCATACTCGTGCAGGTCGGTGCCGCAGATGCCGACGAAGCGGTTCCGGATCAGGACCTGACCCGCGGCTGGCGTTTCCGCCGGTATTGGAATCGTATCGAGACGCAGATCTTTGGCTGCATGAAATCGCAAGGCTTTCATTCTTTCCTCCTGTAACTATTTGCGTTTGTGGTTTGCTGCATTCGGCTTCAATGCCTGGTCCGGCTCATGCCGGGCTGGAGGTCATGGAAGGAAATTTGCCTGGACCGGCTATGATCGCGAGTTGCCCGGTTCGGCTTCTCTCTCATCCTCACGGGACATCATCCCATGAGCCTGGTGTCCTCTGTCCCTTCCAGAGATAGGGCTCGGCCAGCCCGTAACCGAACAGCATCGGAACTATGAAGGACCAGTGCGTGCCCATGTAGCCGTAGGTGAAGGCTTCGCTGATGTTGCCGAAAACCGGCCCGATCAGGTCGAACAAGAGTTTCGTCACCAGATAGGCGAGCAATAGGCAAAAGCTGGACGCCGCCAATCCACCCCACGGCATGGGAATCTGGGAGAACGGCCAGTTGTGAATGGGGATCAAAACGCCATAGGTAACCGAACAGGCGACCATGAACCACAACAGCCAGTATTGATCGTCGGTGAAGTATCCGATGGACCAGAAATTCCCGACGCCGGGCTTGGCGGAATCCCACAGCCCCAAATAGCGGCTGGCCCATAGGCAGAGCAGCACGGTCAGGAAGAGGATCGCCATCTGCGTAAACCCGCGACCCGGTTGTTTCATACCCCGCGTCCAGTATGCGAGCAGCCCCGTAGCGGCCCCCATCTGCACGAAGGGAAACCACCAGGCCGGTATCCAGCGCACCACCGAACTCGTAACGAGATAGGTGCAGAAGCCGATCAGAACCAGCAGAATGAAAAACTGCCGGTACGGCGGCATACCCGCCACGATCCAGTTCTCACCCGTGAATGAAAAGAACGCCAGAAAGAAGAAGATGCATCCGACGATCGGAAATATCCAATCGGCGCCAAGCCCGCTCCAGTAGATCGACTTTGCCGATAGCCAGCCCAACATCCACGAAGCTGCAACGATGACAAATCCGCGCGCGAGATTGTTCTTGATCCGATCAAACGGCCAGCCGCAACATACGATTGACAGCAGGGCCCACCACAGACTGAGCAATTGCCAGGTGACGTTATCCAGCCAGAACATCTGGCTGATCTGATCGCTGCTCCATGGTCCGATCGGCATCGCCTTCACGATCAGATTGACGATGAAACACGAAAGTATCGTGAGCCCGTAGACCAACGCCAATCCCTTGATCGACGAATTAAGTCGTAATGGCGCAACCTCGATCGCATACTGCATGTTTGTTTCCCCTCCTGGAGCCTTTCCGGCGCTGATGGAATCAAGCCGGGGTTCTGGTTTGTTTTGATGCGGTTTCTTCGCGCGAACCGCTTTTCACGTCGCTCAAAAACGCAATAGAGCGTGATGATTTTTCTTCGCGACCTCAGATAAGAACCATGCCTCCGTCGACGACGAGACTCTGGCCGGTCATGTAGTCGGATGCGGATGACGCCAGGAACCGCGAAACACCGCAGAGATCGTCCGCCGCGGATGGACGCCCGAGCAGAATCCCGGCAGAGAACGTCTCGAAGGCTTCGTTGTCGCGCGAGGTCAAACCCTCGTCCTTGAAGCCCTTGTCGATGAGCTTCCACATGTCCGTCGCCACGACACCCGGACAGATGGCATTGACGTTGATCTTCTGCGCTCCGAAAGCGCGGGCCGCCGCCTGCGTCAACGCCACGACGCCGAACTTGCTGGCCGAATAATGAGCGAGCGGTTCATAACCCTGCTTGCCCGCGATAGAGGCGGTGTTGATGATCTTGCCTCCGTGGCCCTGCGCGATCATCTGCTTGATCGCCTCCTGCATGCAGATGAGAACACCGAGACCGTTGGTATCCATAACCCTGCGCCAATCCTGCTCGGTGATGGACAGGAACGGCTTCGTCTGCGCTATGCCCGCATTGTTGAAGATCACATCCAGCTTGCGGTGCGCCTTCACCGTCGCGGCGATCATGGCCTTGACGCTGTCGCGGCTGGTGACATCGACGCGGACGGCAATCGCCTTGCCGCCTGCGGCGCGAATTCCTTCCGCGACTGTCGAAGCATTGCCTTCGTCAATGTCCGCGATCGTCAGGAGCGCCCCATCCGCCGCAAGACCGCGTGCGATGGCTTCGCCGATGCCGCGGCCGGATCCGGTCACGACAATCGCGCACCCCTCGAGATCGAATGGCATGAAAATCCTCCCATTTGCTGTTGCACTCTTACGAATGCTTGCAAATGAAAGGAGCAATCGCCGTGCCAACGGCAAAACCCGAAGAAATCCTTCGTTTTCTGGAGCGTTTTCGAGCGAAGTGGACACCGGTTCGCGTGAAGAAAACGCGTCAAAACAAGAATCTAGAGCTTCGGTTCTGATTCAATCAGAACCGAAAATGCTCTAGCGAAACAGCGGCCGCTACTGTTGCACGGCCTGCAACAGACGCCACACCTGTTGCAGTCGCACCGCGACAGCGTCAGGTACGTTGGCTCAAACCGTATCGCTTGATTTGACGATGAACGGTGGACCGGTCGACACCCAGCCTGCGCGCGGCTTCCGAAATATTTCCGCCGCAGGCCGCAAGCATCGTTTCCAGCATCGTCTTCTGCGAATGCGGCTCTTTCGCCTTTGCGACGCCGGTCGTTCTTAGCAAAGCATCCGGAAGATCGTGAGGTTCGATGACGCCGTTCTGACAGAGCGCCGCGGCGACCGAGATGACATTGTCCAGTTCACGGATGTTGCCAGGCCAGGCGTATGTCTCAAGCACATCGAGCGCTGCCGGGGACACCACCAGCGAATCTTCCTTCGCCCGATGCCTCTCCACGATCTTGCCCAGCAGCCACGCAAAGTCGGATCGCTCCCTGAGCGGCGGCAAGAACAGCGTTGCGGCGTTCAGCCGGTAAAACAAGTCCTCACGAAAGGACCCTTCCCTCACGAGCGTTTCGATCATGCGGTGGGAGGCGGAGATCACGCGAACATCGACCGGCTTCGGACGGGTCGCACCGATCGGCATCAGCTCCTTCTCGGCGAGCACACGCAACAACCGGCTCTGCAGCGGTAGCGGCATGTCACCGATCTCGTCGAGGAACAACGTGCCGCCGTCAGCCTCTTCAATCAGACCCTTGCGGCCCTTGGCATTGGCCCCGGTGAAAGCCCCCGGAACATGGCCGAACAGTTCGCCTTCGATCAACTGCTCGGGAATCGCCGCACAATTGACGGCGACAAACCTGCCCTTGACGGCGCTGCTGTCATGGATCGCACGGGCGAGATATTCCTTGCCCGTCCCCGTTTCGCCCTGAATGAGGATCGACAACGGCTTTGCGGCAAGTTTTGCAGCCTTGACCTGAAGTGTCGCGATTTGCGGATCGCCTCGGCCGAGATCGCGCAACGAGGCGGGAATCTCGTGCCTGATGCTTGCGGGGGCGCGCACGGCGATGTTCGGTTCGATCGCATGGGCAAACAGCGCGTTGCCGTCGCGGGCAAAGACGAGGCGATCCTGCGTGCGGCGTTGTCGTGTCAGATTCGGCAAGTCGTTGATATCAATTTCAAAGAAGCGCGAAAGGGGCTGCCCGATCAGATCGTCGGGCTGGCGCCAGTCGCGGCTCACGGAACGTGCCAATATCTTGGCGCCACCATTGGTCATCCCGATGATGCGTCCAGATCCGTCGATGGAAATGGCCGCCTCCGGATCGACGTCCAGAAATTCCGGCGATCGGGCGAAGCGCAGCACCCACTCCCGGCTTGCCAGCGCCATCAAGTTGGCCAGTTCGATACGCCGCACGGTCGCCGTGACCAGGTGCAAAGCGAGATTCTGGCTCGCCTTCTTGATGGGAGAACTCAGGAGCGAAATGTCCAGCACCGCCGCGAGCGCACCGCGAACATCGTAGATCGGCGCAGCAGTGCAGGACAGCGGCGTGTGCGTATTGTCGAAATGATCGGTCTGATGAATGCTTAGCGCATCCCCGCTTTCGATGCAGGCGCCTACGGCGCAGGTACCCGCCCGGGATTCCGACCACTCTGAGCCAAGATAGAGCCCCGCCTTGCGCAGATTATTGTCGAACAGCGGATCTCCAAGAAATTCGACCGTCACGCCCTGGCGGTCCGAGAGCAGCAACACATAGTTCTGTCCGGCGACCTGCCGAAACAGGTTCTCAAGTCCAGACCGCGCGATCGATATCAGTACTTCCGACTGCTGACGGTGCTCACGCAATTCGGTATCGGGGACGATATAGGCTTCGCAAGCCTGTGCTGGATCGAGCCGGTGTTGGTTGATGCAGCGCAGCCAGCTCTGCACGACAATATCATCACGGTTGGTTGCCGCGCCGAGACTGACGCTTTCGATTTCGCGGATATGGTCAGAATGCGAAAACATGCGACAATCCGCGCTGCCTCCCAACGGCCACGGCCATATTTTCTCTTTTTTCCCAGGCCGCGCAAGTCTGCACGAGTTTTGTCGAATGTAAACACGCTTCTTCCAGCGGATCAGTTCGCATCAAGCGCCTGTGTCCGCCGCATCGCACAGCAGCATCTCAAATAGACCGGACCGTGCCGGAAGGCCCAAGAGTGAAGCGCCCATCCTTCCCATGAGGAACAGGCCGAAAGTCAGTGGACTAGTCAAAAAAACAACACGCGCTAGAACGGCGTTCCCATCAACTTCGACAATCTTTCGATGCTGAGATAGCCGGCGTTGTAGGCCCACATCGCAACAGCAAAAATGGCCGCCGAGATCAGCGTGGTCCAAAGCAGCTTGCGGCCCATCCGCGCCATGATCGGCGCGCCGGGATCGGTGCCTTCGACGCCCCCGCCCTCCTCGTGCTGGCTGCGCACGCCGAACGGCAACGTCAGGAACAGCACGACCCACCATAAGACGAAGTAGATCGCGAACGCGGTTGAGATGCTGTAGGCCATACCGTAGCGTTTTCAAGCGAAGTGGATGCCGGCTCGCGTCAAGAAAACGCGTCAAGACAAAAGCTAGAGCCTGATCGGTTCTGATGCAATCAGAACCGATCAGGCGCTACTCCTGCTCAATCTCGACCAGCGCGCCGGAAAAATCCTTCGGATGGAAGAACAGCACCGGCTTGCCGTGGGCGCCGATCTTGGGCTGGCCGTCGCCGAGCACGCGCGCGCCTTCGGCGATCAGCCGGTCGCGCGCGGCGATGATGTCGGGCACGTCATAGCAGACGTGATGGATGCCGCCGTCGGCATTGCGCTCGACGAATTTTGCGATCGGCGAAGCATCGCCGAGCGGCTCGATGAACTCGATCTTGGTGTTGGGCAAGGTCACGAACACGGTGATGACACCGTGCTCCGGCAACGGCACTGCATCCGAAATCTCGGCGCCGAATGCCGCGCCGTAGATCTTGGCCGCCTTCTTGGCGTCCTTGACCGCTATCGCGACGTGGTTGAGCCGGCCCAGCATGTTGTCTCTCCCTCGCAGATACGCTTGTTCTTGTCGCCGCCGTGCCGAACCGGCGTCAGACCGTCAGCACGTGAACGACGCAAATCGGCTTTTTGCCCCAATGCTCGTTCACGGTCCCGCGCACTGCGCGGCGGACCGACTCCGCGACCGCATCCGGGTCGCGCCGGCGCGCCCGCGGCAGGCCTTCCACGGTCGATACCACCACATCGAACACGATCTCGTCGAGCACCTCGCCTACGCTATTTTTCTCCGGCACGCCGACCAGGTCGACCTCCGGATCTTCGGCCAGTTCCCCCTGCGCCGTCATGACGATCGCAACGAAGGCGCAGCCGGCAAATCCCAGCCGCCGCCGCTCGACCACGGCGCGCGACTTGGCGTCCTCCAGAATGATGCCATCCTTGTAGAGCCGCCCTGAGGGCACCTCGGCGATGATCCCGGGCTCGCCGGGCCCGAGCTTGACCAAGTCGCCATTGCGGCACTCGATCACTTTTGGCACGCCCGCAGCACGCGCGAGCTTGGCGTGCTCGTGCAAATGCAGCGCTTCACCATGTACCGGGATCAGAACCTGCGGCCGCACCCAGGACAGCAGGTCGCGCACCTCGTCGCGGCGCGGATGGCCGGAGACATGGACCAGATGGTCGCGATCGGTGATGACCTCGATACCCTGCTCGACCAGATCGTTGATGATCGAGCCGACCGCCTTCTCATTGCCTGGAATGGTGCGAGAGGAGAAGATCACGCAATCGCCCTTGTTGAGCGTGATCTCAGGATGATCGTCCTTGGCGATCCGCGCCAGCGCCGCGCGCGGCTCGCCCTGGCTGCCGGTGCAGATCGCCAGCACCTTGTCAGCCGGGAAATGGCCGTAGAGATCGGGCCCGCGGAAATTCTGCACGCCGTCGAGGTAGCCGGTCTCGCGCGCAACCTGGACCACGCGGTCCATGGCGCGCCCGACCACCACGACCTCGCGGTCCGCTATCCGCGCCGCATCGGCAACCGCCTTGATGCGTGCGACGTTGGAAGCAAAGGTCGTCACCGCGACCCGGCCCTTCGCGCCCTTGACCAGCTCGGCGATGGTCTTCGACACCTCGGCTTCCGAGGGCGAACGCCCGTCGCGTACCGCGTTGGTGGAATCGCCGACCAGCGCCAGCACGCCGGCGTCGCCAAGCTCGCGCAAGCGTTTCTCATCGGTCGGCGGCCCGACGGTCGGCGTCGGGTCGAGCTTCCAGTCGCCGGTGTGCAGGACGGTGCCGACCTCGGTGTGGATCGCGAGCGCATGCGACTCAGGGATTGAATGCGCGACCGGGATGAATTCGACGTTGAACGGGCCGATATCGACGCGCCCGCCCGAGGGCACCACGGTGATCGGGATTTTCGGCGGGTTGCGCTCGGCGGCGCATTTGGCCTCGAACAGCGCCGCGCTAAACTTCGTCGCGTAGATCTTGCACTGCAGCTTCGGCCAGAGATCGATGATGGCGCCGAAGTGGTCCTCGTGGGCGTGCGTCAGCACCAGGCCCATCAGGTTCTGTCGTTCCTTCTCCAGGAACGAGATGTCGGGCATGATCAGGTCGATGCCGGGCAGATGCTCCTCGTCACCGAAGGAGACGCCGAGATCGACCGCGAGCCAGGACCGCTGCTGGCGGTTGCCGAGCCCATAGATCGACAGGTTCATGCCGATCTCGCCGACGCCGCCGAGCGGCGCAAAGGTCAGTTCATCCGGCCGTGCCATCAGGCAGATCCTACTGAGGCCGCCGTACCGAAATAGACCTCGCCTGCGGTTACGGGGACGTGCTTGCCGTCGGGCAGCCGGATAATCATGCAACCTGTCTCATCGATGGTGTCGAACGTGCCTTCGAGAATAGCGTTCCCCGTCTGGACCGCCACATTCTCCCCCAGCCGGGCCGCACGCGCGAGCCAAAGCCTGCGGATTTCCGCAAAACCGCGGCCGTTGTCCCAGACGCCGCGGAATTCCACCCAGGCCTCCGAAAGCGCGGTAAACAGCTCCTCGGCGCCGACATGGACGCCAAGAGCGGCCAGCGAGGTCGCGGGCGTCGGCGTGCCCTCCGGCGCCCCTACGACATTGGTGCCGATGCCGACCACGACGGCAAGGCGGCCGCCCGCGACGATCTCGGCCTCGAGCAGGATGCCGGCGAGCTTCTTGTTCCCGGCCAGCACGTCGTTCGGCCATTTCAGGGAGAACTTCAGCGCATCCGTCCCGCCCAGACGCAGCGCCGCCTCGACGCTGATCTTTTGCAGCGCAGCCTCCAGCGACAGCCCCGCGGCAAAGCCGAGCGTCGCCGCGACCGCGGGCGCGACGTCCATGACCTCAAGGATGCTGCTGGCGAGATTGCCGCGTGGCGCGATCCAGGTCCGCTGCCGTCGGCCGCGCCCCGCCGTCTGCTCAGTCGTCACGAACCACATCGGTCCGCGCTCGCCTTCACGGGCGCAGACCAGAGCCTCCGCATTCGTCGAGCCGACCTGGTCAAAGGCGGCTAGCCTGTAGCCGGCGGAAGTGGCGCGATGACCAAGTGTAAACGGCATCTAGAAAAGTGACTTCGCCGCGGCGGTCGCAACGCTGACCAGCGGTCCTGGATAAGCGAAGAAGAAGATGTTGAAGAGGCCCGCGACCGCCAGCACCCCGCGCAATTCGATCCGGACCGGATCGAGATTGCCCACCGGCTCGTCGAAATACATCGTCTTGATGATGGCGAGATAGTAGTAGGCGCCCACCACGCTGGTCAGCACGCCGATCACGGCGAGGGTGAACAGGTTGGCCTTGATCGCCGCGACGAAGACGTACCACTTGGCGAAGAAGCCCGCGAGCGGCGGAATGCCGGCGAGCGAGAACAGGAGCATCGCGAAGAAGAAGGCGAGCAGCGGATTGGTGCGCGAGAGGCCTGCGAAATCGCTGATCTGCTCGACATGCTGTCCGTTGCGCTTCATCGCGAGGATGATTGCGAATGAGCCGAGCGTCATCGCGACATAGATCGCGACGTACATCAGCACGCCCTGCGCGCCTTCCACCGTGCCGGCGGCGAGGCCGACCAGCGCAAAGCCCATGTGGCCAATCGAGGAATAGGCCATCAGGCGCTTGATGTTCTTCTGCCCGATCGCAGCGAATGAGCCGAGCGCCATCGAGGCGATGGAGACGAACACCAGGATCTGCTGCCACTGCGGCACGATGCCAGGGAACGCGGTCAGCGTCGCGCGGGTGAACACTGCCATCGCCGCGACCTTCGGAGCGGAAGCGAAGAACGCCGTGACCGGCGTCGGCGCGCCCTCATAGACGTCGGGCGTCCACATGTGGAACGGCACCGCCGAGACCTTGAAGCAGAGGCCGGCGAGCAGGAACACCAGCCCGAACACGATGCCGGGCGTGCCGGTCGTCGCAGCCGCCGCGATGCCAGCGAAATTGACAGTGCCGGTGAAGCCATAGATCAGCGAGGCGCCATAGAGCAGCATGCCCGAGGACAGCGCGCCCAGCACAAAATACTTGAGTCCGGCTTCGGTCGACTTGGCGTTGTCGCGGTGGCTGGCGGCGACGACGTAGAGCGCTAGGCTCATCAGCTCGAGCCCGAGATAGAGCGCAATCAGGTCGCCCGCTGAGATCAGCACCATCATGCCGAGCGTCGAGAGCAGCACCAGGATCGAATATTCGAAGATGCGACGCGACGGGTCGGACAGGAATTCCGTCGACAGGATCAGCGTTGCCGCCGAGCCGATCAGCGCGAGGATCTTCAGGAAGCGGGCAAAGTCGTCGACGATGAAGCTGCCGCCGAAGGTGACGAGCTTACCGGACGGCAGCATCAGTATGAGCACGCCGGTGAGGATGAGCAGCAACGTCGCAAGCGTGGTCACGAGCCGGGTCGTCCCCTGCCCGCGATAGGCCCCGATCATCAACAGCACCATCGAGCCGACCGCGAGCACGAGCTCGGGCAGCACCGGCTGCAACTGATAACCTGCACTCGAGAAGCTCATGGGTTAAGGCCTTACTGGAGCAGCGCGGCTGCCTTCACGGCAGTCACGGCGGTGTTGTAATTATTGACGAGCTGCTGGACCGATGCTTCGGACATGTCGAGCACCGGCTTCGGATAGACGCCGAACAGGATGGTCAGCGCCACCAGCGGGAACAGGATCAGGCATTCGCGCGCCGTCAGATCCTTGATGCTCATCAAGGACGGCTTGACCAGCGCGCCGAACACCACCTTGCGATAGAGCCACAACGCGTAGGCCGCGGACAGGATCACGCCGGTGGTGGCAAGCACCGTGGTCGGCAGCGACACCTTGAACGTGCCGAGCAGCGTCATGAATTCGCCGATGAACCCGCTGGTCCCGGGCAGGCCGACATTGGCCATGGTGAAGACCATGAACACCAGCGCATAGAGCGGCATCCGGTTCACCAGGCCGCCATAGGCGGCGATCTCGCGGGTATGCATGCGATCGTAGACGATGCCGACGCAGAGGAACAGCGCGCCGGAGACGATGCCGTGGGAGATCATCTGGAACACGCCGCCGGCGACACCCTGCATGGTCCCGGCGAAAACGCCCATGGTGACGAAGCCCATATGGGCGACGGACGAATAGGCGATCAGCTTCTTGATGTCCTCCTGCATCAGGGCCACCAGCGAGGTGTAGATGATGGCGATGACGGACAGCGCGAAGACCAGCGGCGCGAAGTCGTGCGACGCCAGCGGGAACATCGGCAGCGAGAAGCGCAGGAAGCCGTAGCCGCCCATCTTCAAGAGGATCGCCGCCAGGATCACCGAGCCCGCGGTCGGCGCTTCGACGTGGGCGTCAGGCAGCCAGGTGTGCACCGGCCACATCGGCATCTTCACCGCGAAGGAGGCAAAGAACGCGAGCCACGCCCACTTCTGCAGGTTGTACGGCACGGCGGTGTGCATCAGGGTCGGAATGTCGGTCGTACCCGCGTTCCAGTACAGCGCCATGATGGCAAGCAGCATCAGCACCGAGCCGAGGAGCGTGTAGAGGAAGAACTTGAAGGAGGCATAGACCCGGCGCGGGCCGCCCCAGACGCCAATGATCAGGAACATCGGGATCAGGCCGCCTTCGAAGAACAGGTAGAACAGCACGAGGTCGAGCGCCGAGAACGTGCCGACCATCAGCGTTTCCAGGATCAGAAACGCCATCATGTATTCGCTCACGCGCTGCGTGACCGATTTCCAGCTCGCTATGATGCAGAACGGCATGACTGCGGTGGTCAGGATGAGCAACGGCAGCGAGATGCCGTCGACGCCCATGTGATAGTTGATGCCGGTGGCGAGCCACGACGCCTTCTCGACGAACTGGAAGTCGGCGTTCGCCGGATCGAACCGCACCACCAGGATCAGCGAAATCAGGAAGGTGATCAGCGTGGTCCAGAACGAAATCCAGCGGGCGTTGCGGTTCGCCGCTTCGTCCCCGCCCCGCGCGAGCAGATAGACCAGAAGCGCGCCGAGCGCCGGCAGGAAGGTAACTACGGAAAGGATGGGCCAGGTCGTCATCACTGGCCTCCCAGGCCGAACATGAACCAGGTGATCAGGCCGGCAGCCCCGATCAGCATGGCGAAGGCGTAGTGGTAGAGATAGCCGGTCTGGATCTTCACAGCATTACGGGCGACATCGAGCACACGCGCCGACACGCCATCCGGCCCGAAGCCGTCGATGATGGCGCCGTCACCCTTCTTCCAGAGCGTGTAACCGATCCACTTGGCGGGCCGCACGAAGATCAGATCGTACAGCTCGTCGAAATACCACTTGTTGAGCAGGAACTGGTAGAGCATCGGCTGCTGCTTGGCGAGCTCAACCGGCAGATAGGGCCGGCTGATGTAGAAGAGATACGCGATCAGGAAGCCCAGCACCATCATGACCGTCGGCAGGAAGGCGATGCTCTCAGGGATGTGGTGCATTTCCTCGATGATATGCGGGTTCATCTTCACGGATTCGCGGAAGAACTCCTCGATGCCGTGACCCGCGAACAATTCCTTGAACGGGAAACCGGCGAGGAAGGAGCCGACCGCGAGCACGCCGATCGGGATCAGCATCCAGATCGGGCTCTCATGTGCGGCCTCGTAGTGCTCCTCGTCGCGCGGCGTGCCGTGGAAGGTCTTGAAGATCAGGCGCCAGGAATAGAACGAGGTCAGGAGGGCGGCGAACACCGTCAGCAGGAAGCCGTAGAACGCGAACGGATTATGCGAGGCATAGGCCGACTCGATGATCGCGTCCTTGGAGAAGTAGCCGGCGGTCAGCGGGAAGCCCGTCAGCGCGAGCGTGCCGACCACCATCACCGCGTAGGTATAGGGGATCTTGCGCCACAGCCCGCCCATGTTGCGGATGTCCTGCTCGTGATGCATCGCGTAGATCACCGAGCCGGAACCCAAGAACAGCAACGCCTTGAAGAAGGCGTGGGTGAACAGATGGAACATGCCGACCGAATAGGCCCCCGCTCCCATCGCCACGAACATGTAGCCGAGCTGGGAACAGGTCGAATAAGCGACGATGCGCTTGATGTCGTTCTGTACCAGGCCGATGGTCGCGGCAAAGAACGCGGTGGTCGCGCCGAAGAACATCACCACGGCCTGCGCGTTCGGCGCCAGCTCAAACAGCGGCGACAGCCGCGCCACCATGAAGACGCCGGCGGTCACCATGGTCGCGGCATGGATCAGCGCCGAGACCGGCGTCGGGCCTTCCATCGCGTCCGGCAACCAGGTGTGGAGCAGGAACTGCGCCGATTTGCCCATTGCACCCATGAACAGCAGGACGCAGGTGAGCGTCAGCGCATCGACATGCCAGCCGAAGAAATTGATGGTCTTGCCGGTCAGGCCCCCGGCGCCGCCGAAGATGGTGTCGAAATCGGTCGAGCCGATCAGCGCGAAGATCGAGAAGATGCCGAGCAAGAAGCCGAAATCGCCGATACGGTTGACGACGAACGCCTTGATCGCGGCGGCATTTGCTGTCGGTTTCTGATACCAGAAGCCAATCAACAGGTAGCTCGCTAGGCCCACGCCTTCCCAGCCGAAGAACATCTGCGCCAGATTGTCCGCGGTCACCAGCATCAGCATCGCGAAGGTGAACAGCGACAAATAGGCGAAGAAGCGCGGCCGGTTCGGGTCCTCGTCCATGTAGCCGATGGAGTAGAGGTGCACGAGCGAGGACACGGTGTTGACGACGACCAGCATCACCGCAGTCAGCGTGTCGATCCGTAGCGCCCAGGAGACCTGCAGGTCGCCGGAAGTGATCCAGGGAAACAGCGGGACGCGGGCGTCGTGGTGCAGGAAGCCGACGTCGACCAGCGCAAACCAGGACAACGCCGCGGAGACGAACAACAGCCCGGTCGTGATCAACTCGGCCGCACGTGAGCCGGCGGCCGGCGGCTCGCTCACGTGGTGGTCGTCGTGGCCATGACCGCCGTGGGCATGTTCATCGTGGGCCGCGGAGGCATGGGCATCGCCATGCGCATCGTCGTGATGTTCGACGGTGTCGCCGCTCGGGTTGCGCGCATGGGCGCCGACGATCGCGATGAGCCCTGCGAGAATGGCGCCCAGCAGCGGCAGGAAGACGATTGCCTGGTACATCGGCGCGTTAGCCCTTCATCAGATTGACGTCTTCAACCGCGATCGAACCGCGGTTGCGGAAATAGACCACCAGGACGGCAAGCCCGATCGCGGCTTCCGCGGCCGCCACCGTGAGCACCAGGAGCGCGAACACCTGGCCGACGATGTCGCCGAGGAAGGTCGAGAACGCCACCAGGTTGATGTTGACCGAAAGCAGGATCAATTCGATCGACATCAGGATGACGATGATGTTCTTGCGGTTGAGGAAGATGCCGAGGATCCCGAGCGTGAACAGGATCGCGCCGACCGAGAGATAGTGTCCGAGCCCGATCGTCATTTCACCCACTCCGCCGCATCGGCTTCCTGCAGCCCCTGCCCCGACGTCACCTTGCGCAGCGCCATCGCCATTTCGGGCGTGCGCGCGTTCTGCACGGTGATGTTCTGCCGCTTGACATTCGCTTTGTGGCGCAGCGTCAGCACGATGGCGCCGATCATCGCGACCAGCAGCACGAGGCCCGCGATCTGGAAGTAGAAGATGTACTTCGTGTAGAGCACGAGCCCGAGCGCCTCGGTATTGGAGACGTTGGTCGGGATCGCCGCGGTGATCGTCTTGGTGACGGCGGGATTGATCACCCAGGCGCCGGCTATCAAGAGAAGCTCGAACATGAAGATGCCGCCGATCACGAGCCCGACCGGCAGGTATTCGAGGAAGCCCTCGCGAAGCTCGGCGAAATCGACGTCGAGCATCATGATCACGAACAGGAACAGCACCGCGACCGCGCCGACATAGACGACGATCAGGATCATCGCCAGGAACTCGGCGCCCATCAGCACGAACAGACCCGAGGCGTTGACGAAGGCCAGGATCAGATACAGCACCGAATGGACGGGGTTGCGCGACACAACCACCATCACCGCCGACGCCACGCAGACCGCGGCAAACAGGTAGAAGAACAGTGCGGGAAGGATCATCGGCGAGCCTCCGCGCCCCGGAATGACGTGGGAATGTTCTGAAGGATCATGCCCTCACCTCAGCGGTATGGCGCGTCGAGCTCGATCGCCTTTGCGATCTCGCGCTCCCAGCGGTCGCCATTGGCGAGCAGCTTGGCCTTGTCATAGTAGAGTTCCTCGCGAGTCTCGGTCGCGAATTCGAAATTCGGTCCTTCGACGATCGCATCGACCGGGCAGGCCTCCTGGCACAGGCCGCAATAGATGCACTTCACCATGTCGATGTCGTAGCGCACGGTGCGGCGGGTACCGTCGTTGCGGCGCGGCCCTGCCTCGATCGTGATCGCCTGGGCCGGGCAGATCGCCTCGCACAGTTTGCAGGCGATGCAGCGCTCCTCGCCGTTCGGGTACCGGCGCAGCGCATGCTCACCGCGGAAGCGTGGCGAGATCGGGTTCTTCTCGAAGGGATAGTTGATGGTCGGCTTCGGCTGGAAGAAATAGCGCATGGCGAGGAAGAACGCCGAGACGAATTCCGAGAGCAGAAGCGAGCGGGCTGTTGCGTTGATATTCATGACGGCCTCACTTCGGCGCGATGCCGGCGAACTGCAGCACAGCGGCAACGACCACCACCATCACCAGCGACAGCGGCAGGAACACCTTCCAGCCAAGCCGCATCAGTTGATCGTAGCGGTAGCGCGGCACGATCGCCTTCGCCATCGCGAACAGGAAGAACATGAAGAAGAGTTTCAGCGCGAACCAGATCACGCCGGGGATCCAGGTGAACGGCGGCAGCGCCACCGGCGGCAGCCAGCCGCCGAGGAACAGGATCGTCGCCAGCGCGCACATCGTGGTGATCGCGACATACTCGCCGAGCATGAACAGAAGATACGGCGTCGAGCCGTATTCGACCATGAAGCCCGCGACCAGTTCGGATTCCGCTTCCACGAGGTCGAACGGCGGGCGGTTGGTTTCCGCCAGCGACGAGACGTAGAACACCACGAACATCGGCAACAGCGGCCACACATACCAGTTCAGGATGGTGAGCTGCGGCAGGCCGATCAGGTGGGCCAGCCCGCGGGTGTTCTGCGCTTCGACCACCGCGGAGAGATTGAGCGAACCGGCGCAGAGCAGCACGGTGATGATCACGAAGCCGATCGAGACTTCATAGGACACCATCTGCGCCGCCGAGCGGAGCGCGGCCAGGAACGGGTATTTCGAGTTCGACGACCAGCCGGCCATGATGATGCCGTAGATCGACAGCGAGGAGATCGCGAAGATGTAGAGCACGCCGACATTGATGTCGGAGATCACCCAGCCGAAATTCATCGGGATCACCGCCCAGGCGGCGAGCGCGAGGACGCAGGACACCAGCGGCGCCAACAGGAACACGCCCTTGTTGGCGCTGGCCGGGATCGTCGGCTCCTTCAGCACGAACTTCAGGAGGTCGGCGAAGGATTGCAGCAATCCCCAGGGTCCGACCACGTTGGGGCCGCGACGGATCTGCACCGCCGCCCAGATCTTGCGGTCGGCGAGCAGGATGTAGGCGATCGCGATCAGGAGCACGACGAGCAGGAGCACGCTCTGGGCCAGCATGATGATCAGCGGCCACAGGAAACCGGTCCAGAACGAGCTTGCGAAGAAATCAGCCATCAGGTCACGCTCACTCCGCTGCCGTCAGCATCCGCGCCGAGGCCAGGCGCGAACATTCCGCCATCACGGCGGACGCCCGGGCGATCGGGTTGGTCAGGTAAAAGTCCTCGACCGGACTCTGGAATACCGCCTTGTCGGCGCTTCCGCCCTTCGACGCAAGCGCCTTGATATCGTCGGCCTTGCCCGGTTCGATCTGGTCGATCCGCATCAGGTGCGGCACCGCCTTGAACAGCGCCTGGCGCAAGGCAGCCAGCGAATCGTAAGGCAGCTTCTTGCCCAGCACGTCCGAGAGGGCGCGGATGATGGCCCAGTCCTCGCGCGCTTCCCCGGGCGGGAACGCGGCGCGGGCGGCCATCTGCGCCCTGCCCTCGGTATTGACGTAGATGCCGGACTTCTCGGTGTAGGCCGCGCCCGGCAGGATCACGTCGGCGCGGTGCGCGCCGCGGTCGCCATGGGTGCCGATATAGACGACGAACGTTCCGTCCGGCACCTTGATCTCGTCGGCGCCGAGCAGGAACAGCACGTCGAGCGTGCCAGGGGTCGTCATCTGCGTCGCATTGAGGCCGCCGGCGCCGCCCGAAAAGCCGACGTCGAGGGCACCGACCCGGGAGGCGGTATCGTGCAGCACGCCGAACCCGTTCCAGCCGTCCTTCAGCGCGCCGAAGTCCAACGCAAGCTTCGCCGCCTGCGCCAGCACCGCCGCACCGTCCTGGCGCGCGAACGCGCCGGCGCCCACCAGCACGATCGGGTTCTTGGCATTCTTGAGCACGTCGGCGAAGGAATGCTTGCCGGCAGCGAGAGCTGCAAGCGTCTCCGGTCCGGCGCCAAGATAGTCGTAGTCGTAGGTCAGGTCCGCCTTGGCACCGATCACGCCGATCTTGAGCTGGCCGGTCCGCCAGCGCTTGCGGATACGCGCGTTGATGATCGCGGCTTCCTTGCGCGGGGTCGAGCCGATGATCAGGAGCGCGTCCGCCCGCTCGATGCCCGCAATCGTCGGATTGAAGATGTAGCTGCCGCGGCCCGCCTTCGGATCGAAGGCATCGCCACCCTGCACGGCGAGGTTGGACGAGCCGTATTTCGCCAGCAGCTCCTTCAGCGCGAACATCTCCTCGACCGCGGCAACGTCGCCGGCGATGGCGCCGATCCGCTTGCCGTCGATGCGGCCGGCCTTGGCCGCGATCGCTGCGAAGGCTTCCTGCCACGAGGCCGGGCGGAGCTTGCCGTTCTCGCGGATATAGGGCCGGTCGAGCCGCTGGGTACGCAGGCCGTCGACGATGTGGCGGGTCTTGTCGGAGATCCACTCCTCGTTCACGGCCTCGTTGATGCGCGGCAGGATCCGCATCACCTCGCGGCCGCGGGTATCGACCCGGATCGCCGAGCCGACGCCATCCATCACGTCGATCGACTGCGTCTTGCCGAGCTCCCAGGGCCGCGCCACGAAGGCGTAGGGCTTGGAGGTCAGCGCGCCCACCGGGCAGATGTCGACCAGATTGCCCTGCAGTTCCGAACTCAGCGCCTGCTCCAGATAGGTCGTGATCTCCATGTCCTCGCCGCGGCCGGTCGCCCCCATTTCCGGGGCGCCCGCCACTTCCGCGGAGAACCGGACGCAGCGCGTGCACTGGATGCAGCGGTTCATCGAGGTCTTGACCAGCGCGCCCAGATATTTGTCCTCGACCGCGCGCTTGTTCTCGGCGAAGCGGCTGGTGTCGACACCATAGCCCATCGCCTGGTCCTGCAGGTCGCATTCGCCGCCCTGGTCGCAGATCGGGCAGTCCAGCGGATGGTTGATCAGCAGGAACTCCATCACGCCTTCGCGCGCCTTCTTCACCATCGGCGAGCGGGTGGAGATTTCCGGCGGCTCGCCCTTGGGGCCTGGACGGCAGTCGCGCACGCCCCAGGCGCAGCTTGCGACCGGCTTCGGGCCGCCCTTCACTTCGACGAGGCACATCCGGCAGTTGCCGGCGATCGACAGCCGCTCATGGTAGCAGAAGCGCGGGATTTCGGCGCCGGCGGCCTCGCACGCCTGCAGCAGCGTGTATTCCGGCGGCACATCGATCTCTTTGCCATCGATGATCAGTTTGGTCATTTCTTTACGTCTTTCCCAGCTTGCAGTCGGGCGGCACGACGCTGGCGGTTTTCAGTGAAGCCTTCACCCATTGCTGGGTGTCGGCGCTGTAGGTCGCGAGATAGGCCGGCTCGGCGGCGACCTTGGCGCAGAGGAACGGCAGATGCGGCCTCAAATCGTAGTCGCAGGAAGCCGCCCATTCCCGCCGATTGGCAAACGCCGACATCGCCTCCTCGCAGGCATAGAGAAAGTACGAGACGAAGCTCTCGTACTGCACCTGGTCCTCCTGGCTCCCCGCCTTGATCCGCTCATAATCCGGCTGCGCATATTTCGGGTTCTTGAAGGCAAGATCGGTGTAGCCAAGAAACGCCTGGCGCGCGCTGGAGGCGCGATTGCCGGTACGCAGCTCGTTGATCTGGAACAGGATCGCAACAAAGCCGAGCAGCGCCACGGCCGCCTGCGCCATCTGCGCCAGCGTCCCGTATCTCTGCCACCAGAAGCTTGGTTGCGACATTACCATCACTCCGCCGCCACCATGTGCGCGGGATCGAGCACGCCGACATCATCAATGTCAGCCTTGTGCGAATATTGGTCGATGCGCGCTTCGATCTCGTGACGGAAGTGCGCGATCAGGCCCTGGATCGGCCAGGCCGCGGCATCGCCAAGCGCGCAGATGGTGTGACCCTCGACCTGTTTCGTCACCTCGAGCAGCATGTCGATCTCGCGCTTGTGGGCGCGCCCTTCGGCCATGCGGGTCAGCACGCGCCACATCCAGCCCGTGCCCTCGCGGCAAGGCGTGCACTGGCCGCAGCTCTCGTGCTTGTAGAAATAGGAGATGCGCGCGATCGCCCGGATCAGGTCGGTCGACTTGTCCATCACGATCACGGCCGCGGTGCCGAGGCCCGAGCGCAATTTGCTCAAGGAGTCGAAATCCATCGGCGTGTCGATGATCTGCTCGGCCGGCACCATGCGCACCGAGGAACCGCCGGGGATCACCGCTTTCAGATTGTCCCAGCCGCCGCGGATGCCGCCGCAATGCTTTTCGATCAGTTCGCGGAACGGAATCCCCATCGCCTCTTCGACGTTGCAGGGCCGCTCGACATGGCCGGAGACACAGAACAGCTTTGTCCCGACATTGTTGGGCCGGCCGATACCGGCAAACCAGGCCGCGCCGCGGCGCAGGATATCCGGAGCAACCGCGATCGATTCCACATTGTTGACCGTGGTCGGGCAGCCGAACAGGCCGACATTGGCCGGGAACGGCGGCTTCAGCCGCGGCTGGCCCTTCTTGCCCTCGAGGCTTTCCAACAGCGCCGTCTCTTCGCCGCAGATATAAGCGCCGGCGCCATGGGCGACGTAGAGGTCGAATGGCCAGCCATTGACGTTGTCCTTGCCGATCAGCCTGGCCTCATAGGCCTGATCGATCGCAGCCTGCAGATGCTCGCGCTCGCGGATGAATTCGCCGCGGACATAGATGTAGCAGGCATGCGCGTTCATCGCGAAGCTCGCGAGCAGGCAGCCTTCGATCAGGAGATGCGGATCGTGCCGCATGATCTCGCGGTCCTTGCAGGTGCCCGGCTCGGATTCGTCGGCGTTGACCACGAGATAGCTCGGCCGGCCGTCGGTCGATTCCTTCGGCATGAACGACCATTTCAGGCCGGTCGGAAAACCGGCCCCGCCGCGGCCGCGCAGACCGGAGGCCTTCATCTCGGCGATGATCCAGTCGCGGCCCTTGTCGATGATCGCCTTGGTGCCGTCCCAGGCGCCGCGGCGGCGCGCGCCCTCGAGGCCCCAATCGTGGAGGCCGTAGAGGTTCTTGAAGATGCGGTCCTTGTCGTCGAGCATGCCTAGAACTTTCCAAACATCAACGATTGGCCTGGGCGTAAGCGAGCCCCGCAGCGCATCCGCCGAAGGTCAGCGCCCACAACAGGCTGGATTCGAGCGAGGCGTTCAGCCCATAGCGCTGCAGCAGGAAAATGAACGCGGCAGCGACCGCCGCGTGGAGAGCGATGTAACGCCAGTGTTTCATCGCGACCTCCCTTCCCGCCCGCTGCCATGCGAGACCAGGCCTCATGTGGTTTCCTTCAGCGTGGTCGGCCCGCCCGCCGGCGCCGAGAACTGACGGTCGACCTGCGGACCCGGCTTCGGCGGATTGCCCGAGGCGAAACCATCGAGCACTTTGCCGAAGCTCTCCTTGGTCAGGTCCTCGTAGGTATCCTTCCAGATCTGGACCATCGGCGCGTTCACGCAGGCGCCGAGGCACTCGACCTCTTCCCAACTGAAATTGCCGTCCTTCGACAATTCGAAGGGCTCGTGACTGATGCGATGCTGGCAAACTTCGATCAGGTCGCCGGCGCCACGCAGGCGGCAGGGCGTGGTGCCGCAGACCTGCACATGCGCCTTCTTGCCGACCGGCTGCAACTGGAACATCGTGTAGAAGGTCGCGATCTCGAGCACGCGGATGTGGGGCATTTCGAGCATGTCGGCGACGGTGCGGATTGCGGCTTCCGAAACCCAGCCCTCGTTCTGTTCCTGCGCCCGCCACAGGATCGCGATCACAGCGGAGGCCTGACGTCCCGGCGGATACTTCGCGATCTGCTGCTTGGCGAAAGCGAGGTTCTCCTCCGTGAACGCAAAGCTCGCGGGCTGCAATTCCTTCGGGGCAAGACGACGGACCGACATTTCTTACTCTCTCATTGCATGCGGCGAACGGGCTTCGCATTCAGCGCGTTGATCCGGTCCTGCCAGAAGGCGCTTGCGGTGCCGAACACGTTGTAACCGACATGGGTCGATACCTTGATGCGATCGAGGATCGAAAGCTCGGTCACGGCTTCAAGGCGATTGGAGCTGGGATCGTAGACGATCAGCTTGAGCGGGGTCTGTTCGAGGATGTAGCGCGACACGGTGTGCTTGCGGTCGCTGCCATGCTCCTCGCACAGCAGCACGCTGTCGCCCTGCATCAGCCGCAAGCCGCCCTTCATCGCCTCGATCTCGACGCCCTCGACGTCGAGCTTGATCAGATATTTTCCGTCCAGCGCGATCTTGCCGTCGTCGAGCAGATTGTCGAGCGCGATCACGGGCACGTCCTCGCCGCCGGTCTGGTCGCCGGCGATGCTGAACGCCTCATGCTTGGTGCCGGAGAGCTTTGCCGTACCCCTGCCTGCGCCGATCGCGCATTTCATCGTCTCGAAGCGATTGCCGTTGATCGCGGCGTTGTTCGCAAGCTTGGGAAAATTCTGTCCCGACGGCTCGATCGCGATCGCCTTTTGCGAACCGAACGGCTTGCTCGAAACCAGCACCGACCAGTAGCCGTAATTGGCGCCGCAATCGATCAGCGTGTAGTCGACGTCGGCGGAATCCTTGAACAGCAGTTCGAGCTCGTCCTCGTAATGGTAGGAGCGGTTGAGCAGCTTGCTCCAATAACCGTCCCCATAGGGAAACTCGAACACCGCGTCCTCATTGAGCCGGATGGCGATGTTGCGCTCGGGCAGCGTCTTGCGCAGCAGGTTCGCGCAGGCGATGTAGCCCATGTGGGAAAAATGCGAGGAGATCTTCGAACCGGTCGACAGCGCCAGCGCAGCCGTCCGCTCCCACAGGTTGGCTCCTTCGAGAGCCCCTGAGGCGCGGTCAAACTGGATGGGCGGCTGCACCATCACCGATCGACCTCTCCGAACACGATGTCGAGCGAGCCGAGGATCGCGGAGACGTCGGCGAGCAGATGGCCCGTGCAGATGTGATCCATCGCCTGCAGATGGGCAAAGCCCGGCGCCCGGATCTTGCACTTGTAGGGCTTGTTGGTGCCGTCGGAGACGAGATAGACACCGAACTCGCCCTTAGGCGCTTCCACCGCGGCATAGACTTCGCCGGCCGGTACGTGCACGCCCTCGGTGTAGAGCTTGAAGTGATGGATCAGCGCTTCCATCGAGCGCTTCATCTCGCCGCGGCGCGGCGGCGCGATCTTGTTGTCCTCGACCACGACCGGCCCCTGCCCGTCTGGCGATTTCAGTTTCTGGATGCACTGCTTCATGATGCGCACCGACTGGCGCATCTCTTCCATCCGGATCAGGTAGCGGTCGTAGCAGTCGCCGTTCTTGCCAATCGGGATGTCGAAATCCATCTCGGCATAGCATTCATAGGGCTGCGACTTGCGCAGATCCCAGGCCGCGCCCGAGCCGCGCACCATCACGCCCGAAAAGCCCCACTCCCAGGCTTCCTTCAGCGACACCACGCCGATATCGACGTTGCGCTGCTTGAAGATGCGGTTACCGGTGAGCAGCGTGTCGAGGTCCGCGACCACTTTAAGGAACGGATCGCACCACGCCTCGATATCGTCGATCAGCTTCGGCGGCAGGTCCTGGTGCACACCGCCGACGCGGAAGAAGGCGGCATGCATGCGCGAGCCGGAGGCGCGCTCGTAGAACATCATCAGCTTTTCGCGCTCCTCAAAACCCCACAGCGGCGGGGTGAGCGCGCCGACGTCCATCGCCTGCGTGGTGACGTTGAGCAGATGCGACAGGATGCGGCCAATCTCGCAATAGAGCACGCGGATCAACTGCCCGCGCCGCGGCACCTCGATCCCCAGCAGCTTTTCCGCCGCGAGGCAGAAGGCATGCTCCTGGTTCATCGGCGCGACGTAATCGAGCCGGTCGAAATACGGGATCGCCTGCAGATAGGTCTTCTGCTCGATCAGCTTCTCGGTGCCGCGATGCAAGAGCCCGATATGCGGATCGACGCGCGCAACGACCTCGCCATCGAGTTCAAGCACCAAGCGCAGCACACCGTGCGCCGCCGGATGCTGCGGTCCAAAGTTGATGGTGAAGTTGCGCAGATTCTGCGGTTGCTCGTTCATGATCAGGCCTTCGGCTCCGCCTTCGCCTTCTCGTCTCCGGGCAGCGGATAATCCGCACCTTCCCAGGGCGAGAGGAAATCGAACTTGCGGAATTCCTGGTTGAGGCGCACCGGCTCGTACACCACCCGCTTCTCCTGGTCGTCGTAGCGGACCTCGACGAAGCCGGTGAGCGGAAAGTCCTTGCGCAGCGGGTGGCCGTCGAAGCCGTAATCGGTCAGCAGCCGGCGCATGTCAGGATGGCCGGTGAAGATCACGCCATAGAGGTCGTAGGTCTCGCGCTCGAACCAGTCGGCGCCAGGAAAGACCTCGATGATCGAGGGCACCTGCGTGTTCTCGTCCGCCTCCGCGCGCAGGCGGATCCGTGTGTTCAGCGTCGGTGACAGGAAGTGGTAGACGACGTCGAACCGCTTGTCCCGCTCGGGATAATCGACCGCGGTCACATCGGTGATGTTGACGAAGCGCAGGGCCGGATCGTCGCGCAGGTGCCTGACGACGTCGACGATCTTCTCGGCGTCCACGTCAACCGTGAGCTGATTGAATGCAACCGAATGCGCCTTCGCAGCGCCGGGAAGCGCGCTAACGATCGTCTGCCCCAAGGCGTCGAGCTTGGCGTCGTCCATGACGTAATACCTTAGCGTTCGATAGTGCCGATGCGGCGGATCTTCTTCTGCAGCAGCAAGACGCCGTAGAGCAGCGCTTCCGCCGTCGGCGGACAGCCCGGCACGTAGATGTCGATCGGCACGATGCGGTCGCAGCCGCGCACCACCGAATAGGAATAGTGGTAGTAGCCGCCGCCATTGGCGCACGAGCCCATCGAGATCACGTAGCGCGGCTCCGGCATCTGGTCGTAGACCTTGCGCAGCGCCGGCGCCATCTTGTTGGTCAGCGTGCCCGCGACGATCATCACGTCCGACTGCCGCGGCGAGGCGCGTGGCGCAAAGCCGAAACGCTCGACGTCATAGCGCGGCATCGAGACCTGCATCATCTCGACCGCGCAGCAGGCCAGGCCGAACGTCATCCACATCAGCGAGCCGGTACGGGCCCAGGTGATCAGGTCGTCGGCAGCCGCGACGAAGAAGCCCTTGTCGGAGAGCTCGTGGTTGATCTCGCGGAAATAGGGATCATTGGCGCCGACCGGCTTGCCGGTGGCGGGATCAAGGATGCCCTTGGGCGCCGGCGCGATCGCCGGCCGGGGCGTTGCGACGGTAGGGCTCAATCCCATTCGAGCGCGCCTTTCTTCCATTCATAGGCAAAGCCGACCGTCAGCACGGCCAGAAACACCATCATCGACCAGAACCCGGTTGCGCCCAGCTTGCCGAACGCCACCGCCCAGGGGAACAGAAACGCCACTTCGAGGTCGAAGATGATGAAGAGGATCGCCACCAGATAAAAGCGGACGTCGAACTTCATACGGGCGTCGTCAAAAGCGTTGAATCCGCATTCATAAGCGGAGAGCTTTTCCGGATCGGGCTGCTGGAATGCGAGCAGGAATGGCGCAATCAGGAGCGCCAGGCCGATCACGCTCGCGACCCCGATAAACACCACAAGTGGAAGATAATTCTGCAGGATGCCGTTCATCGGCGGTGCCTTCTTGCTGCGGTTTCGGACGGCCGCAGATTCGTGTCATTGGAATTATTCTTGAGCCTTAGCGCAGCGCAACAGAGGGCGCAAGACAAGCTATTTTAAAGCTCTGCCGGGCGGAGCCGCCTCCGATCAACCGGTGTTGAATGCTCGTTCTCGCCCCACATGAAGAACGCGTGACCTCGAAGGTTCGTGCCCCAGATTTGCAGCTCCCGATCGGCTCAAATCCACGGTGGCTAATAATCGCCCGGCCGTCTCTGCGCGCCTCTCGTTTAGTTGAACCGCAGCGGTCCTGTCGGCCGACACGGTATGTTGGCCCGCCGCCCCTGTGGCAGCGTTATCCCCAGGGAATCCTCCTTCGTTTGTGACTTTTTTCCTTTAGCCCCAGCCGCCTGCGGTCAGACACGCTTCGCAGGAAACCAATCCCGCCGAGCAACGAAACCATTTTGGGGAACCCGCGAAACCATCCTGAAACAGATTAAAGCTACCTGTCTTCCCGACAGGCGGCGGCAAAGTTCGCCCGGAGGCGTCAGATGAACCACTCAATTCACTCGGCGGATCGCTCGACCCACCTGAAGATCGTGGTGGTCGCGCTGGTGGCGGGCATTGCGGTCACAGCCTTGGGTATCGCCGCGCGCAACAATTCGGAGTTCACCCAGACCGCCCAAACCCAGGTGGTGAAGGCTGGCAAGCCGGTGGCGATTACCAGCTCGGGGACCTCCACGGTCCGCTGACCCGCACATTCCCTGACAAGGCACCGAAGGCCGCCTCCGGGCGGCTTTGTTCTTTGGTGGGCTTGCGAAGCTGACAGACTGCCCGGTTTGGAACAGCCTGTACCAATCCGGCGCAGGCGCTGGCAACAATCGCCCCCACCTTTCGCCGCCGCCGACCTGGATTCGGCTGCACGACGGCCTATGCGGCGGGCCGAAAACCCCGAAAACCCCGCCTCCGCTACCGCCGTTAACCGCATTACCTGGGTTTCGGCGCCCCTGATGGCCTCCCTCGTCACTGCGGCACGATCGCTGCCCTTCCAAGGCATCTTCCGTCGCATCCGCCCCGATGCGGCACAGAGGCAGCCTGGAGGATTGCATGTCCGTCACCCACTACGCGCCGCCGTCGGCGGGTCTCGCCGACTACATCGCCATCGCCCGGCCCGATCACTGGATCAAGCACGTGCTGATCGTGCCAGGCGTCGCCTTCGCGATGATCATGGCAGGGACCGGACCGGTCGACTACGCGACGGTGGGAGAACGCCTGCTCGCCTGCCTGTTCGTCGCCATGGCGCTGTCGTCCGCCAACTACACCATCAACGAATGGCTCGATGCCCCCTTCGATGCGATGCACCCGACCAAGCGGGCGCGTCCGGCAGTGCAGACCGCGATGTCGCCCAGCATCGTCTTCGCCCAGTATATCCTCTTGACCGGCGTGGGCCTGCTCGTCGCCAACCAGCTCGGCCGGAGCTTCGCCCTCACCGCCGCCGTATTCGCCGCTTTCGGCGTCATCTACAACGTGCGCCCGATCCGCGCCAAGGATCGCGCCTTCCTCGACGTCATTGTCGAGTCCCTCAACAATCCCATGCGCTTCCTGTTCGGCTGGTTCGCGGTGGTCCCGCATATCGCCCCGCCGATCTCGATCCTGCTTGCCTACTGGTTCGGCGGCGCCTTCCTGATGGCCGCCAAGCGCGTTTCCGAACATCGCGCCATCGTCGAGGCCGGCGGCACCGCCAACCTCGCCGCCTATCGCCCCTCCTTCGCCGTCTATACGCATTCGAGCCTGGTGACGAGCTGCCTCGTCTACGCCCAGGGCTTTGCGTTCATGATGGCGATCTTCCTGATCAAGTACCGGATCGAATACATCGTCGCGATCCCGTTCCTGATCGCGCTGTTCGCCGCCTACATGCGGCTCGCATTGACCCCGGATTCCGCGGCCGCACGGCCCGAGGAGCTGATGCGGCAGCCGTCCATGCTGATCGCCGCTGCCGTCACCATGGCGCTGTTCGGCATCCTGACCTTCGTCGACCTGCCGCTGCTCAACAGCCTCACCAGTTCGGACCTCATCCGTCTCAGCGGGGGTCGCTGACCATGTCGATGACGGCCTCCCTGAGCGCCCCACGAAACTACGCCGGCGTCGCGGTCGCGACGCTGGCTTTCGCCGCGCTGGCGCTTTTGCTCGACGGCCCGGTCTGGTTGGTCAAGCTGGTGCCGACCCAGGATGGCCCGGTGCATCTGGCACAGGCCGACCTGATCGCCCGCTTCGGATGGGGTGGCGTGCTGCAGGAGCCTGCCGCCTCCTTCTACCAGTGGAATTCGCGCATCGAGCCGAACTCCGCGATCTATCTGTTGCTCGCCGGCCTGATCCGGCTGACCGGGAATCCGCTGCTCGCCAACACGCTGTTTCTGAGCCTGTACGGGCTGATCTGGATCGCCGCCGCCTTTGTGGTGTCCCGCACGGAAACCGAGCGGCCGCTGCTGCCGATGCTGCTGCTGTTGCCGGTTGCCTTCGGCGTCTTCATCCATTGGGGCTTCTACAATTTCGCCCTTGGCGTGCCGCTGTTCCTCTTGTTCGCAAGCTTCTGGAGCAAGGTGCGCGGGCGCGGTGACATCTTCACCTTCCTCGCCACCGCACTATTCCTGGCGGCCCTCTACCTGACCCACATCACCTCCGTGGTCGCGGCCTGCCTGCTGCTTGCGGCTGACGGTATCACCCGTGCGCTCCGCACGCTGGAGCACGCCGGCCCGCGCGCCGCCGGCCGACGATTGCTCGTCGATGGCGTCTGGTCCGCTGCGGCCGCCATGCCGGTGCTGGTCCTGATCGCAGGGTTTCTCCTCGCCTACCAGAACATTCCCGGCGAGGTGCCGGGCGGAGAAGGCGGCATCACGCAGATCCTGCGCCGGATCCTTGCCGCCACGCACCTCTTCACCTTCACCTCCTGGGAAGTGGCGGCGCTGGCGCCGCTTCTGGCGGCGGTGCTGGTGACCGGCGCCATGGCGCTGCGGCGCTTGCGGGCGGGCAACCTGACCTGGCCCATCTTCTTCGTCCTTGTGGTGCTGGTGTCGCTCCTCAACCTGAAGACCGGCTCGGCGCTGCTGTCGGAACGGCTCGCTCCCTATAGCTGGATCGCGGTCGTGCTCTTCATCGCGAGCCGCCAGCCACGCGAAGCACTGGTGCGCATCCTGTGCTTGGCCGCGATCGCCGGCCTGGTCTGCCAGACCGCGATCCGCACGGTGGCCTACAAGAGCTGGGCGCCGGTGCTGGAAAGCGAGCTTGAGATCGGCCGCGAGAACCCCGGCAGGACCTTCGTCAATGCCGATCTGATCGCCCAGCGCGACAGCTCCCTGTTCGCCTGGCGCATTCGCCCCACTTTGCATGCGGCCCAGACCGCGGCGCTGGCCGCCCGCGGCGCAGGTCTCTCGTCCACGCTGCCCTCGACCCGCTATTTCGGCTATTTCCCGCTGCAATATGTGTCGTCGCACGATTTCCTGCGCGCGACCACCGACTGGGAAAGCGAGCGCGACGCCGCTGAGCTCGCAAAATTCCGCAACTCCAATCGCGGCGCGCCGCAGGTGCTGATCGTGTCGTCCTCCGATCAGAGCGGATCAGCCGTCGCAAGCAATCTCGGCTATGGCGACTGCAAGGCAAGCCAGAGCGGTGGACGCGAGATTGTGGCCTGCACGGTTCCGAACCAGTTGAGTGCGATGCGTGACTGACCTTACCCTGAACGTTGCCTCAACACCGCGGAAGCAGCGGGATGCACGCATGGCCGCCGATGCGCTGCTGGGCCTGCCGATATCGATGCCGCTGGTGCTGGACCTCGACGGCACCCTCATCAAGGGCGATCTCCTCTATAAGAGCTTCTTCTCGATCCTGCGCCGCAATCCGCTGATCGTGCTCGCCTGCGCCAGATGGCTGTTGCGAGGACGCGCCGCGCTCAAGCGCCAGCTTGCGCTGCGCAACCGCATCGACTGGGATCGGCTCGAATTTCATCATGAGGTCGTCGCGTTGGCGCGCCTGGAGCAGGCCGCCGGCCGCATGATCGTGCTCGCTACCGCCGCCGACGCCGTGCTCGCCGGCCAACTCGCATTCCGCCTGCCCGTCTTCGATCAGGTGTTCGCCTCCGATGGCAAGGGAAACCTGAAGGGGCCGGCCAAGGCCACGTTGCTCCGCGAGCTATTTCCGGAAGGCTTCATCTATGCCGGCGACAGCAAATCCGATCTCGCGGTCTGGGCCCACGCCAGCGGCATCATCCTCGTCAACACGCGACGATCGGTCGGTGACGCAGCGCTGGCGCTAGGACGGCCAACGCTGGATTTAACCGCCCGGCCAGACAGCCAGCGTTAACAAGCCCTAACGCAATCGTTCGATTGCAACCGACGTTGCGATCCCAAGCTTAAATTTCGGCGCGTATAGAGAGGGCCAGTAGGACCCTCGCCGCCGATGAATCTGCATCAGGAAACATACGCCTCCAGCTTCAAGATCGTCTGCACCGATTGCGGCAGCCTATCGATCAAGCTGGAGAGACCGGCCGCCGCATCCGGTGACACGGTGATCGAATGCCGCTGCTGCAGCGCTGTCCGCGGCACATTGGCCGATCTCAGGGATCTGGCCCGCCGCGGCCGGGACCTCTACGAATTCTAGTCTGGGCCAGAATCTGGCGGTCTCCGCCGTCAGGCGGCGGTCAAGCGAGCGCCGACACCCGGTACCGGAATGGCATTGATCGGACCGTCTACCCAGGCTTGCTCTTCAATATCGAGCGCACTGCTTCGCAGCTTTGCGGCGTATCCCAGAAACAGGAACAAGGCGACGTCCCTGCTGATCCTGCCATGCGCCATGCTCAGCATGAGCGTGAATACCAGGCTGCACAGCACGAAGCGGGCTTCGCGGTTGATCCTCGCCAGCGACAACATCCGCGTTCCCATCGCGTGATAGAGCAACAGGATGAGGAAGATACCCGCCGGCCAGCCGAATTCGATGATGGCCTGCAGGATCGAGTTGTGAACCTGGAAGCCTTTCAGGCACGACCGCTGGGTGAAACCGTCCAGTCCCAGTCCCGTCAGCCCCGCTTCCGGCAGCAACGCGAAGGCGTCCTTGTAGAGCTGCTGCCGGATGATGATCGAATTGTCCAGGTCGATCGAAGGACAAGAGGCTTGCGAAGGCGGAGGCGACACTGGCGGAGCTGCCTCGGTAGCGATGCGGCCTGATGCGGCGGGGGCTGGCAGTGCACTCGCCGGCGGCGAAACCGGCGGCGCCGGCGATTCATCGTTGCCCGGCTCGGCAACCTGAAAACCCAACGCCGCTTCGGCGAGCTTGGCGAATCTGAGCGTTGTTGATGACCTGACAACTGCGCCAAGCGCAACCGAAGCGATCGTGACGCACACGATCACGGCAATGAATTTGCGCTGGCCGGCCTTGGCAACCAACATCGCTGCGAGCAGCGCCACCACGATCACGATGAAGGAGTAGCGTACCATCGACGCCGCGAAGATGACCAGGGGCACGGCCGCGAGGATCGAGATCCATGCAGTCCGTCGCCAATTGAGTTCTGTGCAGGCCAGCGCCAGAAGCAGCAAGCCAAGCGACGTCGTGAATTGCGCCGGCGCAGCGTCGTACTCGTCAAAGACCAGCGGTTTACCATGGTGGTCGTTCCATTGGCCAAGCAGCGCCACCAGCGTGACGACGGCTCCGACCGCCACGATCGCGCCTGTGACAACCACGAAGGCTTGGGGAACTTGGCCGCAACGGGAGCTCACCCTGATCGCGGGATAAGCCGCAAGCGACAACCCCAGAAGGGCAGCCTCTTTCGGAGCGGCGATGCCGTTGACGGCGAACGAGAGCGCGATGCCGCAACAAAACAGCACGAACAGCACGTCGCAAATGTCGGGCCTGAACTCACGCCATCTCGCCAGAAGAAGCAGCGCAGCAATTGGCGTGGCCAGCAGCAGACCGGTGATTGTCGAGCCAGCCCCGGCGAAACCGTGCGCGAGCACCGCAAACGGCCCAGCGGATAGCAGGATGGCGAACAATACCGATTGCAAAGCCCGGCCCTCGTGAAACTGATAGTGTCGAAGCTCAATCAGAAAAGTTCTCAGAATAGCTCTATATCGACTCCGTGACAGTTCTCGCAATTGCAAAGGTAGCAGCACGCGCCGGTCGCCACTCGACGTAAATTCGCTCTATGCTTGTGGCAACACGATGGCACCTCCGAGCGCTTTCCAGCCCGCCATCTGGCTTTCCAGCCCGCCATCTGATGGAACCCGGCGAGTCGCCTCGGGCAGGAAACGCGGAGCCTTCCGTGCAGCGCCGCTGATTCCCTATCAACACGCTGCAAAGCCCTGCAGGACACGGGGAATCTCAACGTCCTTGACTTCAAAAGACCGCCCCTTTAAGTCCCCCACGTCTCGCGGAATTGCGCATCACGCGGGAGTAGCTCAGTTGGTTAGAGCGCCGGCCTGTCACGCCGGAGGTCGCGGGTTCGAGCCCCGTCTCTCGCGCCATTTTGGCGATGTGTTTCAAAGAGTTAGCTCCGCGCTCGACTTATCGATCCGCTCCCTTCGCCAAACTTCCCGCCGGCAACTCGGCACCTTCAGTTGTTGCGAACGGCCCCGTTCGCACAACCGTTTCATAGCTGCGACGTTTGGCGGTTTTGCGGTTTCGATGCAGGAAACGCCTGATTTTCGGGCGAAACGGCGTAGTCAGTCAGGGTCCGAATCGACTAAGGCCTGAAATGTCAGGGTTTCCTGGACCCTCGCCATCGAGACCCCCTAGGGCTCCAGATCTCCCGTCGACGCGTTTTCCCCAACGATTCAGCATCCGCTTCGTTCGAAAACGCTTCTTTAAGCCGTTCATCACGAGGAGGGCCACACATGGCGAAGAAAGCAGCGACCCCGGCGACCATCACCCTGAAGCATCTGGCGGCGGCGATCGCCGAAGACCAGGAGCTCTCCAAGAAACAGGCCGAAAGCATCCTGACCGACGTCGTGACGCGAATCACCAAGCACCTGAAGAAGGGCGAGCGTATCCGCATCGTCGGCCTCGGCATCCTGCAGGTGCGCAAGCGCGCCGCCCGGATGGGCCGCAACCCCGCCACCGGCGAGCAGATCCACATCAAGGCCAGCAAGAAGGTCGCCTTCCGCCCCGCCAAGGAACTCAAGGAAGCCATCTAATCGGCCAAAGTGACCGGCCGAGTGATCGGCCAAGCCCTTCGTTCAGTCAGCGCCATTCCGGCTCTTCGACGCGGCCCCCGGAGTGGCGCTTTTCTGTTATAGAGCCAGCCCAATCCCTCTCCTGCAATTGCGGTCACCATGCTGGCTCCCACGCTCGATTTCAAACACACCGTCACCGAGCGCTTCCTGCGCTACGTCGTGATCGACACCCAGTCCGATCCGGAATCGCCGACCTGCCCTTCCACCGAGAAGCAGAAGGATCTCGGCCGCCTCCTCGTCTCGGAATTGCAGGCGATGGGGCTCAGCGACGCCCACCTCGACCAGCACGGCTATGTCTACGCGACCATCCCGGCCACATCAGACAAGAAGGTGCCGGTGATCTGCTTCTGCTCGCACATGGACACCTCGCCGGACTGCACCGGCAGGAATGTGCGGCCGCAGATCGTCAGGAACTATCGCGGCGGCGACATCGTGCTGCCGGCCGACCCCGCGCAGGTGATTCGGGCCGCCGAGCATCCAGCGCTGTCCGACCAGATCGGCAACGACATCATCACCACCGACGGCACCACGCTGCTGGGAGCGGACAACAAGGCCGGCGTCGCCGAGATCATGGATGCCGCCCATTTCCTCGTTAACAATCCCCAGGTGAAGCACGGCACCATCAAGATCCTGTTCACACCCGATGAGGAGATCGGCCGCGGCGTCGACAAGGTCGACCTGAAGAAACTCGGCGCCGATTTCGCCTACACAATCGACGGCGAAACCGCCGGCCATATCGAGGACGAGACCTTTTCCGCCGACGGCGCCACCATCACGATCGAAGGCGTCTCCACCCATCCCGGGTTCGCCAAGGGCAAGATGGAGCACGCGATCAAGATCGCCGCGGGGATCATCGAGCGGCTGCCGAAGACGACCTGCTCGCCGGAGACCACCGAAGGCAAGGAAGGCTTTCTGCATCCGATCGCGATCTCGGGCGCGCTGGAGCAGGCCAGGCTCGACTTCATCGTGCGCGATTTCACGGAGGCCGGGCTGAAGGAGAAGGAGGCGCTGCTGGAGGCCATCGTCAAGGACGTGATGAAGGCCTATCCGCGCTCGACCTACCGCATGGAGGTCAAGGAGCAGTACCGCAACATGAAGCAGGTGATCGACCGTCACCCCGAGATCGTCGACTACGCGGGCGAGGCCATTCGCCGCGCCGGCCTGACCCCGGTGAAGACCTCGATCCGCGGCGGCACCGACGGCTCGCGCCTCTCGTTCATGGGCCTGCCCTGCCCCAACATCTTCGCCGGCGAGCACGCCTTCCACTCGCGCCTGGAATGGGTGAGCCGGCAGGACATGGAAAAGGCGGTGCAGACCATCGTACATCTCGCGATGATCTGGGAAGAGCGGGCGTAGCGCCGCTCTTCCGTCATTGCGAGCGGAGCGAAGCAATCCATCGCGCCGCGTGTGGAGACATGGATTGCTTCGCTCCGCTCGCAATGACGGTTGGCTGCTACGAAGCCTTCGCCGTCACGATCCAGATCGAGGCAGGCAGCATCACTGAATTGCCTTTGACGAACGGCGCGAGCGCCTCGCGGATCGCACCGGCGGCAGCGGCGCGGAGTTCAGGCGGCTGATCCTGCAGCGCCCGGCTGACCGGCCCGATCTCGAGCGCGCCTTGCACGGCGCCATCGAGGCCGCCGCCGATCGCGGCGTCGAGCGAGAGCGGGCACGGCTCCATCTCCACATTCGTAAAGCCGGCCGCGCCGAGGATACGTCGCACACGCTCCTCCGAGGCGAACGCGAACGGCCCGGGATCCTCGGGGCCCTGCTGCGGCAATTTCGGCACGTGCTTGTAGGCGGCCTGCAACGGCGTCATGAAGAATGGATTCTCTCGCGGCTCGCGCCAGCAGACGAACGCAAGCCGCCCCGACGATCGCAGCGCCTTCCTCATATTCGCACACGACACCGCGGGATCGGCAAAGAACATCACGCCGAACCGCGACGCCAACAGGTCGAAGCTTGCGGGAGCGAACGGATACACGGTCGCGTCCGCGAGCGCATATTCCAGCGACAATCCCGGCGTCACGCGTTGCCGCGCCCGCTCGAGCATCGGGCCCGATACGTCGATGCCGAGCACGTGGCCGGACGGCCCGACCTTCCCTGCAAACGCGACGGTGGTCGCGCCGCTGCCGCAGCCGACATCGATGACGCGCTCGCCTGTGTTCGGCCTGGCGCGATCGATCAGGATATCGAGGACCGGTGCCAACAGGACGTCCTGCGCTGCTTGCCGGTCAGCCCAGCGCTGGCCACCCGGCCCGTTCCAATAGGCGATCTGGTCGGCGTTCTGCTCGTGGCCAAGGGCGGTATCCATCAGCATGTCTCTTCGTTGTAATCCGCAGCATCATTGCGGTGCCTGCTTCGCGGCACTGCCGGTCTTGGATTTCTTCTGCGTTGTGTGGCTGGCCGGCGGAGCCGCGTTGTCACTGCGCACAGCGCCCCAGGGATCGCTGGGCCCTGCCTTGTCGGGAATGTTGCGCAACGACTTCTTGTAGGCGCGCTCGGCGTTGCGCTCCTCCTCCTTCTGCGACGGACTCTTCTCCTTGTCGATGTCACCATATTGCGGCACGGCATTCTGTGCGAACGCCGATCCGGCCATCAGCGCGATCATCACGGCGGCAACAAAGACTCGCATGGGCAGCTCCCGGGGGTTTTCATGCAATGATATCACCCGGTTGGGCGCATCGCCAATCCTCCGGCGAGCGCAGCGCCGCGCATTGAGGCCGCATTGCTTTCACCGAATGGCCACATGAAAAGCAGATGCCAACCAGATTTCCCGGATAGGACTCGTTTGGTCTTCAACCTGGAAAGGCATGACCATGCGCATCTTTACGGCATCCGCCATCATTGCAGCTCTCTGCCTCGGAACACCGTCTTTGGTGCTGGCGCAGGGAACTCCCTCGCAACGTGGGGCGGAGTCGCCACCCGCTCAGTCCGAGCCCGGCACCGTGATACGGACCATACAGGTTGTTGACGTCAAGGAACTGCAGCCGGCGGTGCGCTCGAAAGTCGATGAGATCATCTCGCAGACGAGCGACGAGGACATGCAGTCACTTCGGAAGACCATCGACGCGACCCCGCAGGCGGTATCCGCGCTCAAGGCCAAGGGCGTGACGTCGTCGCAAGTCGTTGCCATCAACATCGCCGATGGCATCCTGACGATGTTCACCAAGACGGCGTGAGATCGGATATCATTTCGACAGGCTGCGTCTGCATCGGTGCGGCATCGAACTTGCCGCACCAATTCGCCTTCGCTCTGCGAAACTTCGGCCCGCCGAGCCGAAGCCCGCGCAGAGCGCATTCGCGCGAGCTCAATTGTGACTGGTGCGCTATCATTGCCCATCTGAAATCCAGCCGTTGCGGCTCCGCGACGGCGAAACTATGGGTCATGCGCACCATCGAGGATCATCATGAGCTTGAGAGAAGGCGCCGCGGCCATCGTGATCGATACAGATGGTCGCTTTCTCATGCAATTGCGCGACGACAAGCCCGGTATCGTCGATCCCGGCAAGATCAGCCTTTTTGGTGGCCGACGCGAAGGCAACGAGACTTTCAGGGACTGTATTGCCCGTGAGATCCACGAAGAACTGGGCTGCCATCTGCCGGCAGAGCGCTTCCAGCATCTCGCGCGCTGCGTTGGTTCAAACCACCCGATTACCGGCGGCAACTTTCACGCCGAGATATTTATCGTCCGATCGATTTGTTCTGAAGAGCTGACGATTACTGAGGGCAAGCTAACGACGTTCACGCTCGCCGAACTCTGTCAGATCAGGGAATCTCTCGCGCCGCTTGCCCAATTTGCCGTCGACGCCTTCTTGTCGGAGGCCAAAGCGACCAACATGGCGCAAGAGTAGAAAGGCCCTGCGCTACAAAAGCTGATCTTCGCGGGTGAACAAGGATGAACGCTGACGAACAGCACCAGTCCGCCTTCGCTCTCCAAGCTCCGGCTTGCCGAGCCGAAGCCGCAGGGCGAAGGCTGGTGGGCGGCGAGAGATTCGAACTCCCGACCCTCTCGGTGTAAACGAGATGCTCTAACCAGCTGAGCTAGCCGCCCTCGCCTGCTTCTTTACCCTCGCCCTGGCCCGCGGCGCAAGGTGGCTACCATCATTCAGTCGGAAGTCCCGGCAATGCCTTGAGATCATTGATCCAGGGCGCGGCCGAGCGGCACCAGATTTGGCGCCGCGGCTGCAATTGGTCGCGCTGGCGGATGCTGCCCCAGCGGATGCCCCAATCCTCCGGGCCACCGTCCTCGCCGCTCGTGAACAGCGGGGAACCGCATTCGGGGCAGAAATGCTGGAAGCGGATCCGGCCATTGTCGCCGGGCTTCCCATAGATTTTCGGCGATTTGCCCGTGAGGCGTATCGCTTCGCCGGAGCAGATCACTGTGACGCGGTAGGGCGAGCCGGTCAGCGTCTGGCAATCCGTGCAGTGGCAGATCGAGACCCGCTCCGGATCGATATCGGCATCAAAGGTCACGAAGCCGCAATGGCATTGTCCGTCGATCTTCATGGCGCCCTCCTCTCTGCCTGCCGCTTGTCCTGGCGCGTTATCTTCGCGCGAAACTCCCATAAACAAAAACGGCGCCCGAAGGCGCCGTTCGTTGTTCAAGCAATCCGGTCCGGTCAGTGCGCCGTCAGGCCGCCGGTCTCTTCGGCAGCGTCGGGCTTGACGTCGACCTTGGTCTCCTCTTCCCAGACGATCGGTGTGGGCACCCGCACCAACGCCCTGGCGACGACCTCGTCGAGCCGGGAGACCGGGATGATCTCCATGCCGCCCTTGATCGCATCGGAAATCTCCGTGAGATCCTTGGCGTTGTCCTCGGGGATCAGCACCGTCTTGATGCCGCCGCGGGCGGCAGCCAGGAGCTTCTCCTTCAGACCGCCGATCGGCAGCACGCGGCCCCGCAGCGTGATCTCGCCGGTCATCGCGACCTCGTGGCGGACCGGAATGCCGGTCATGACCGAGATGATCGCGGTGGCCATCGCCACGCCTGCGGACGGTCCATCCTTCGGCGTCGCACCCTCGGGCACGTGCACGTGGATATCGCGCCTGTCGAATAGCGGCGGCTCGATGCCATAGGTGATCGCACGCGAGCGGACGTAGGACGCCGCCGCCGAGATCGATTCCTTCATGACGTCGCGCAGATTGCCCGTGACCGTCATCTTGCCCTTGCCGGGCATCATGACGCCTTCGATGGTGAGCAACTCGCCGCCGACATCGGTCCAGGCCAGACCGGTGACGATACCGACCTGGTCCTCGCTCTCGATTTCGCCGAAGCGGTACTTCGGCACGCCGAGGAACTCTTCGATGTTCTTCTCGGTGACCTTGACCGACTTCTTCTTGGAGATCATCAGCTCCTTCACCGCCTTGCGGGCGAGTGTGGAGAGCTCACGCTCCAGGTTGCGCACGCCCGCTTCGCGGGTGTAGCGGCGGATCATCAAGAGCAGCGCATCGTCATCGATCGACCATTCCTTGGAATCCAGACCGTGCTTGGAGAGCGCGTTCGGGATCAGGTGCTTGCGCGCGATCTCGACCTTCTCGTTCTCGGTGTAGCCGGCGATCCGGATGATCTCCATGCGGTCCATCAGCGGTCCCGGAATATTGAGCGTATTCGCGGTCGTGATGAACATCACGTTCGACAGGTCGTAGTCGACCTCCAGGTAGTGGTCGTTGAACGTCGAGTTCTGTTCGGGGTCCAGGACCTCGAGCAGAGCCGATGACGGATCGCCGCGGAAGTCGGCGCCCATCTTGTCGATCTCGTCGAGCAGGAACAGCGGATTGGAGGTCTTCGCCTTCCGCATCGACTGGATGATCTTGCCGGGCATCGAGCCGATATAGGTGCGGCGGTGACCGCGGATCTCGGCTTCGTCGCGCACGCCGCCGAGCGAGACGCGCACGAATTCACGCCCCGTCGCCTTCGCGATCGACTTGCCGAGCGAGGTCTTGCCGACGCCGGGAGGCCCGACCAGGCACAGGATCGGTCCGGTCAGCTTGTTGGCGCGCGACTGCACCGCGAGATACTCGACGATACGGTCCTTGACCTTCTCGAGCCCGTAATGGTCGGAGTCCAACACCGCCTGCGCGGCTTCCAGATCCTTCTTGACCTTGGACTTCTTGTTCCACGGGATCGACAGCAGCCAGTCCAGATAGTTGCGCACCACGGTCGCTTCCGCGGACATCGGCGACATCTGACGCAGCTTCTTCAGCTCATGCTGCGCCTTTTCGCGCGCTTCCTTGGACAGCTTGGTCTTGTTGATGCGCTCTTCCAGATCGGCCAGCTCGTCGCGACCTTCGTCGTCGCCGAGCTCCTTCTGGATCGCCTTCATCTGCTCGTTCAGGTAATACTCGCGCTGGGTCTTCTCCATCTGGCGCTTGACGCGCGAGCGGATGCGCTTCTCGACCTGCAAGACCGAGATCTCGCTCTCCATCAGGCCCAGCACCTTCTCCAGGCGTTGGGTGACCGACAGCGTCTCCAGGATCGCCTGGCGATCGGCGATCTTGACCGCCAGATGCGAAGCGACGTTGTCGCTCAGCTTGGCGAAATCGGTGATCCCCTGAACAACGCCGACGACTTCGGCGGATATCTTCTTGTTCAGCTTCACATAGCTTTCGAAATCGGACACGACCGAGCGCGCCAGGGCTTCGGCTTCAACCGAATTGGCGTCGGTGTCGGCGAGCGCGACGGCGGTCGCCTCGTAGAACTCGCTGCGGTCGGAGTATTTCTCGACGCGCGCGCGCTCGAGCCCTTCGACCAGCACCTTCACGGTGCCGTCGGGCAGCTTCAGGAGCTGCAGCACGCTGGCGAGCGTTCCCGTCTCGTAGATCGACTCGGGCGCCGGATCGTCGTCGGACGCATTCTTCTGCGTCGCGAGCAGGATCAGCGCATCGTTCTTCATCACTTCTTCAAGAGCGCGGATCGACTTCTCGCGGCCGACGAAGAGCGGCACGATCATGTGCGGGAAGACAACGATGTCACGGAGCGGCAGCACCGGATAAGAATGGCTTTCGCCGTAGACAATCGATGGCCGGGGTTTTGAGGTTGTCATGGCCTATTCCTTTCGTTGTGCCCCCTTGCACGCGGCCCGCTTGCTTGCGCAACCACCACAAGGTGCCTGTATGATCCGAATGTCGCTCGGCCCTCGGCCGCTCGTTTCAGATATCAGATGACGAATCTTGAGACGTAAATCTTCATCACCGACAGCATTAGGTGGCTATCGGCCATGGGGGTGTCAAGTACTTAGAAATACCGGAAAATCCGGAATAAACACGCAGCATTAATTACATCGAAATGGCCACCGGGAATCCGGCAGCCATCGGTATTTTCGTTCATTCGGCGGCCGCCCGCGAGCGCGATCAGGCGCTCGCGCTGCTCTCGACCGCGCGGTCGGAACGATCCGCGTAGATGTACAGCGGACGGGCCGTTCCCTCCACCACCTCGCGCGAGATCACAACCTCCTCCACGCCTTCGAGGCCCGGAAGATCGAACATGGTCTCGAGCAGGATGCTCTCCAGGATCGAGCGCAACCCGCGCGCGCCGGTCTTGCGTTCGATCGCCTTGCGGGCGACCGCGCCAAGCGCCTCATCAGCGAAGGTCAGCTCGATATTCTCCATCTCGAACAGCCGCTGATACTGCTTGACCAGGGCGTTCTTCGGATCGGTCAGGATCTTCTTCAGCGAGGTCTCGTCGAGATCCTCCAGCGTCGCGACCACCGGCAAGCGGCCGACGAATTCCGGGATCAGACCGTACTTCAGCAAATCCTCCGGTTCGACGTGGCGGAAAATCTCACCGGTGCGGCGATCTTCCGGCGCGAGCACCTGCGCCGCAAAGCCGATCGAGGTCGAGCGGCCGCGTGCGGAGATGATCTTCTCCAACCCGGAGAAGGCGCCGCCGCAGATGAACAGGATGTTGGTGGTGTCGACCTGCAGGAATTCCTGCTGCGGATGCTTTCGGCCGCCCTGCGGCGGAACGGAAGCCACCGTGCCTTCCATGATCTTGAGCAGCGCCTGCTGGACACCCTCACCCGACACGTCGCGCGTGATCGAGGGATTATCCGACTTGCGGCTGATCTTGTCGATCTCGTCGATGTAGACGATGCCGCGCTGCGCGCGCTCGACATTGTAGTCGGCCGCCTGCAGCAGCTTCAGGATGATGTTCTCAACGTCCTCGCCGACATAGCCGGCTTCCGTGAGCGTCGTCGCGTCCGCCATCGTGAAGGGCACATCGAGGATGCGCGCCAGCGTCTGCGCGAGCAGCGTCTTGCCCGAGCCGGTCGGACCGATCAGCAGGATGTTCGACTTCGCGAGCTCGACGTCGTTGTGCTTGGTCTGGTGATTGAGCCGCTTGTAGTGATTGTGCACGGCAACCGACAGCACCTTCTTCGCATGGCTCTGGCCGATGACGTAATCGTCCAGCACCTTGCAGATTTCTTTCGGAGTCGGGATGCCGTCGCGCGACTTCACCAGCGAGGACTTGTTCTCCTCGCGAATGATGTCCATGCAGAGCTCAACGCACTCGTCGCAGATGAAAACGGTGGGACCCGCGATCAGCTTGCGGACTTCGTGCTGGCTCTTGCCGCAGAACGAGCAATATAGCGTGTTCTTGGAATCGCTCGTGCCGACCTTACTCATTCTTATCTCCGTCCGCCGTTCGAACCCGTCGCTCCATCGACCTATTCCGGGACTGTCCGGGCTTTAGGTGTAGATAGAGCAAAAACCGTACCAAAAAAGACCCTACTTAATACTGACCCGGCGAATCGCGGTTCAGTCGAATCTCCCCCGCAACTACATCCGATACGCCAGAGCCAACCATGCTGTCATCCGACTATCAAGAATTCGCTAACCGGGTGCTTGCCGGGCACCGTGACAATACCGTGATTTATAACGTCCGCACGTGGATAACCTGTCGAAAACGCACGGTCGTTGCGAGATTGCCACGCGACAGAGCGATGCGAAAGCGGAACTTTCTGCCCAACTTGGGGCATACTGCACCGCAATCGCCTGAGTTTGCCGACAGGGATTTCGTCGTCAACGCCAAAATCGCGCAAGCGATCCCGTAAGACTACGCGGCTTTTGCTGCAGCCGGATCGTCAGGACGCTTGTCGATCACCTTGTCGACGAGACCAAACGCTTTCGCGTCATCCGCCGTGAGGAACTTGTCGCGCTCGAGCGCATCCTCGATGGCCTTGTAGGTCTGGCCGGTGTGCTTGACGTAGATTTCGTTCAGCCGCTTCTTGAGATTCAGGATCTCCTGCGCGTGCAGCATGATGTCGGTGGCCTGGCCCTGGAAACCACCGGAGGGCTGGTGCACCATGATGCGCGAGTTCGGCAGCGTGAAGCGCATATCCTTCTCGCCAGCGGCGAGCAACAGCGATCCCATCGAAGCCGCCTGCCCCGTGCACAGCGTCGACACCGGCGGGCGGATGAATTGCATGGTGTCGTAGATCGCAAGACCCGATGTCACCACGCCGCCCGGCGAGTTGATGTACATCGAGATTTCCTTCTTCGGATTCTCGGCCTCGAGGAACAGAAGCTGCGCGACGATCAGCGTCGACATGCCATCCTCGACCGGGCCGGTCACGAAGATGATGCGCTCCTTCAGCAGGCGCGAGAAGATGTCGTAGGCGCGCTCACCGCGGTTGGTCTGTTCGACGACCATCGGCACGAGGTTCATGTAGGTTTCAACGGGATCGCGCATGGGATTACCCCTGGAGTTGGCGGGGCCGAACGTCCGCCGGCTGGCCCGGACGGACGGTCGTCCCGTGATGCAGGACTGCGTTAAGCTGCGCTCAGATATGCGCCATTTTCGCGGCGGCAAGACCGCACAGATGGCTAGGTCCGAACGCGGCAACTCAAACCGATTCGGCTGGTCCCGCCTAGCGACGGAATGCGGTCGCCGGGCCGGTTTCGCCGTTCATCATTAACACGAGGTGCCGGGATTACGCCGCAGTTTTCTCGGCGTCTTCATCCTTGAACAGATCTTCCTTCGAGACCTTCTTCTCGGTCACGTTGGCGAGTTCGAGGATGAAATCGACCACCTTGTCCTCATAGATCGGGGCACGGAGCTGGGCGAGCGCCTGGGCGTTGTTGCGGTAGAAGTCCCAGACCTCCTTCTCGCGGCCCGGCATCTGACGCGCGCGCTCGATGACGGCGCGGCCGACCTCATCGTCGGACACCGTGATCTTGTTCTTCTCACCGATCTCCGACAGCACCAGGCCAAGCCGCACGCGACGGTCGGCAATCTTGCGGTACTCTTCCTTGGCGGCGTCCTCGGTGGTGTTCTCGTCGGCAAAGGTCTTGCCGGCGGAATCCATCTCGGCCTTGATCGAGTTCCACATCAAGTTGAACTCCTCGTCGATCAGCGACGGCGGCGCCTCGAACTTGTGGTTCTCGTCGAGCTGGTCGAGCAGCGCGCGCTTGACGCGCTGACGCGTCCCGGTGGCGAATTCGGCCGTCAGCCGCGCCCGCACGGCTTCCTTCAGCTTGTCGAGCGATTCCAGGCCGAGTGTCTTGGCGAACTCTTCATCGATCACGGTCTCGCCGGGTGCTTCCACAGCGGTCGCGGTGGTCTCGAATTCGGCCGGCTGGCCGGCGAGCTTTTCGCTCGCGTAGTTCTTCGGGAAAGTGACCTGCAGCGTGCGCGTCTCGCCTGCGCCAATGCCGATCAACTGCTCCTCGAAGCCGGGAATGAACTGGCCGGCGCCGAGCACGACCTGGATGCCCTCGCCGGTTCCGCCCTCGAAGGCTTCACCGTTGATGGTGCCCTTGAAGTTGATGGTGACGCGATCGCCGTTCTCCGCCTTCGCGCCCTCGCTCTTGGCCGAATAGGGGCGGCTCTGGTCGGCGATGCGTTTGATCGCCTCGTCGACATCGGCGTCGGTTACGTCGGCGACCGGCTTCTCGACCTGGAAGGTCTTGAAATCGGCGAGCGTGATCGGCGGCACGACCTCGATCGCCACCGTGTAGGTGAGGTCGCTCTTGCCGGCGAGCAGCTCCTCGACCTCTTTCTGCTCCGTCGGCATCGTGATCTTCGGCTCGGTCGCAAGGCGGAAGCCGCGGTCGGTGAAGATCTGCGTGTTGGTGTCGCGAATGGTCTGGTCGATGGTCTCCGCCATCACCGAGCGGCCGTAGATCTTCTTGAGATGGCTGACCGGTACCTTGCCCGGACGGAAACCGTTGATGCGGACCTTGTCCTTCAGGTCGACAAGCTTCGCGTCCGCCTTGGCATCGAGGTCGGTGGCGGGAACGCTGATCTTGAACTCGTGCTTCAGTCCCTCATTCAGGGTCTCGGTGACCTGCATCTTCTTCTTCCGCTTCTGTCGCGCCTCGGTTGGCGCGACTGTGTCAATGGTTCGACGCGTAGCTCAACGCCTGCGCCGGTGATTCGGCGGACCCGTCTCTCGAAATAAAGAGACAGGCCCTCCAGAAAGGGATCATGCAAACGCTGGATGAGCGCTTGGTGCGGGTGGAGGGACTCGAACCCCCACAACTTTCGTCACTGGAACCTAAATCCAGCGCGTCTACCAGTTCCGCCACACCCGCTTGGCGCATCATCTCCGGCCGCGATGCCGCGGGCGGCGGCTTATAGCATGGCCCTGCCCCCACGCAGCAAAAAAATGGCCTTTTTCGGATGTCCACTCGGCTCAATGTCCGCTGGACTCACAGGTGCAAAAATGGTCCGGATCGGGCCGATGGCAAGCCTTTTTCCGATGCTCGATCGACGCACCCTGCTCACGGGATTGGGCGCTGCTGCGCTGGAAGCAGGGCTTCCCGCCGCAACCTTGGCGCAAGCCCGCCGTTCACTTGCCCTTTCCGCGAGAGCCCACAGCCTGGTGCTGCGCCAGGGCGGCATGGCCACGCCGATCTGGTCTTTCCCGGGCGAGGACATCAGGGCGAATCGCGGTGAGACCATCGAGGTGGCGCTCAGCAACGATCTCCCCGCGCCGCTTGCAGTGTACTGCCGGGGAATCGACGGCGCGCCCGCCGGCGAGCCCCTGCTCGCCCGCCCCCCGCTTGCCGCCGGGGCAAAAGAGAGCTTCCAGCTTCCACTGCTCCATGCGGGCACTTTCCTGTGCGACCCCGGCCTCCTGAATGACGGCCAGCCGCGCCCTTTGCGCGCAAAGCCACTGATCGTCCTCGAAACCGAGCGGGTCTCCGCCGACCGCGACGAGGTGCTCATGATCGAGGAATGGCGGCTGCAGCCGGATGGCACCGCCGTTGCGCCGGGGACGGACGCCAAGGATGCGACGCCGGTCTATACCGTTAACGGCCAGACTTCATTCGAGCTCTCAGCACGCGCCAATGAACGCCTGCGGCTCCGCTTCATCAACGCCTCCCAACGCACTGTGCTCGCAGCGAAATTGGAAGGCCACGAGGTCCGCGTCATGGCCATCGACGGCGAGCCAGCCGAGCCGTTCCCGGCGCGCAATGGCGCGCTCGTGCTGGCGCCCGGTGGCCGCGCCGATGCCTTTGTCGATACAGCCGCGACCGCATCGATCCTGCTCCATGACGGCAAAGAGGCGCGCGCCGTCGGACGACTCGTGCTTTCCGGCGATGCTCCGCTGCGCGCCGCTCCGCAGCCATCGGCCCCTCCGCTTCCCTCCAATGGCCTGCCGGCGCACGTTGAGCTCAAGAATGCGCAGCGGTTCGAACTGGTCCTCGGCGCGCCGGCCAACTGGACGCGCCCGGCCAGCTTCAGCCCCTCCGCACCGCCTGCCTTCCGCGCCAAGATCGGCCGCGCGGTGGTGCTGGCGCTCACCAACCGCGCTGCCATCGCCACCGTCTTTCACCTCCACGGTCATCACTTCCGCCTGCTCGACCGGCTCGACGACGGCTGGAAGCCGTTCTGGCTCGACACGCTCGCGATCGAACCGGGCCAGACCCAGCGCATCGCCTTTCAGGCCGAGTACGCCGGCCGCTACCTCATCGAACAGGTCGCGACCGATTGGGCGGCGCCACGGCTCGTGCGATGGTACAGTGTCGAATAAGAACAAGAGGAAACGACCATGGGCCAAACAGTTCCAGCGATTCGCGGCATCAAGGCGCGAGCCGTCGTCGTGCCGCTCAAGCGTGCTGTGAAGAACGCCTTCGGCCTGATCGATTCCGGGCCGCTGGTCCTGATCGATATCGAAACCGATCAGGGCGTTACCGGCCGTTCCTACATCTTCGCCTACACCAGCCTCACACTTAAACCGCTGGTTCATCTGGTCGAGGAGACCGGGCGCGAGCTCGCCGGCCGGCCGGTCGCCCCCTTCGACCTGATGAAGGCGATGGACGCCAAATTCCGCCTGCTGGGCTGGCAGGGTCTGGTCGGCATGGCCGTCTCCGGCCTCGACATGGCCTGTTGGGACGCGCTGGGGCAGATCGCGAACAAGCCAGTCGCCGAGTTGCTCGGCGGATCGGCGCGCCCGCTCCCCGCCTATGACAGCTATGGCGTGGTCGATCCGACAGCCGACGAGCGGGCGCTGCGTCGCTCACTCGACCAGGGCTTTCGCGGCATCAAGATCAAGGGCGGCGACGGCGATGCCGCCAATGACGAGCGCGTGGTCAAGGGCGTACGCGCCGTCATCGGGCCGGACATCGCCTTGATGATCGACTTCAACCAGTCGCTCGATCCGGCGGAGGCCAAACGCCGCATCGCCCGCCTTGCGCCCTACGACCTGCATTGGGTCGAGGAGCCCGTGCCGCAGGAAAATCTCTCCGGCCACGCCAGTGTCCGGATGGACTCGCCGATCCCGATCCAGGCCGGCGAGAATTGGTGGTTCCCCCGCGGCTTTGCCGAGGCGATCTCGGTCGGCGCCAGCGATTTCATCATGCCCGATCTGATGAAGGTCGGCGGCGTCACCGGCTGGCTGCAGGTCGCCGGTCAAGCGGATGCCGCCTCGATCCCGATGTCGAGCCATCTGTTCGCGGAAGCCAGCTCCCACGTGCTCGCGGTGACGCCGACCGCGCATTGGCTCGAATTCCTCGACCTCTCCAGCGCCATCCTGGCAAAACCGGCCGAGGTCATCGACGGCGCAGTCACCGCCCGCGGCCCGGGCTTCGGGCTGGAATGGAACGAGCCGGCGGTGGCGAAATATCAGCTCACGTAGCGTTCCATCCTACGAATCCTCAATACTCAATCCCCAACTCGTCATACAGGCGGCGGAAGACCGCCGGCAGCGTTTCGGGAAGGTCTTCCGCGATCAGGCCCGGCCCGGCTTCGGCCGCGGCTTCACCATGCATCCAGGCGCCGATGCTGGCGGCCTCGAAGGCGGGGGTGCCCTGCGCGAGCAGCCCCGCGATGATGCCGGACAGCACGTCGCCGGCGCCGGCGGTGGCGAGCCATGGCGGCGCGTTGGAGGCGATGGTGGCACGGTCATCGGGCGCGGCCACCACCGTGTCCGGTCCCTTCAACAGCACCACCGCGCCGGAGCGCTCGGCGGCGGTGCGCACGCGCTCGAGCTTGGAGCGACCGGGATACTTGTTGCTGATATCGCTGAACAGCCGCGGGAACTCGCCCTCATGCGGCGTCAGTACCACCTGTGCACCGTGGGACGCCCTGATCGCTTCGAACAGCCGCTCCGGCGCATCGGCAAAACTGGTCAGCGCATCGGCGTCCAGCACCAGGTTACGCTTCGCCGCAAGCGCGGTGTGGACGAAATCTCGCGTACGAGGGCCGACGCCGGCGCCGGGGCCGATCACGCTCGTGTTCAGCCGCCTGTCGTTCAGGAGATCGGCGAACTGGATCGCATTGTCGACCGCGCGGACCATCACCGCCGTCAGCGCCGCGGCGTTCACCGCCAGCGCATCGCTCGGCGAGGCCAGCGTCACCAGGCCCGCTCCTGCCCGCAGCGCGCCGCGCGCGGCAAGCCGCGAGGCGCCGGTCGCGGCGGTGTCGCCGGAGACGGCAAGGACGTGGCCGCGGGAATATTTGTGGCCGTCGATCTTCGGCACCGGAAACGCGTGCTGCCAGGTCGACGGAACGTTCTCGAAGGTTGCGGGGCGGATTTCTGCCAGCACCTTCGGATCGATGCCGATGTCTGCGACGCGGACGCGGCCGCAATGTACCCGGCCCGGCAACAGCAGATGCGCCGGCTTGCGCCGGAAGAAGGTCACGGTCTCGGTGGCGCGGATCGCAATCCCCATCGGAGCACCGGTGGTGCCGTTGATGCCGCTCGGCAGGTCGATGGCAAGCACCGGCACGTCATGGGCGTTGACCGCCCCGATCATGTCATAGGGTTCGCCCTTAACGGGACGGTCGAGCCCGGCGCCGAACAGCGCATCGATGATCAGCGCGGGCTTGCCGATCGCCTGCGGGTTGAACGGCAGCACCGGATATTTCCAGCCGCGTGCAGCCAGCGCCGCGTCGCCCCTCAGGCTGTCGCGCTCGCACAACAGGATGACCGAGACTTCCCGCCCTCGGGCGGCGAGTTCGGCGGCGGCGACAAAGCCATCGCCGCCATTGTTGCCGCGGCCGGCCACCACCAGGATCGGTCCCTCCTCGAGCAGGTCCATGGCCGCTTCGGCGACCGCCTGCCCCGCGCTCATCATCAGCGAAAAGCCAGGTGTGCCCCCAGCAATGGTCAGCCGATCGGCGCGTTCCATTTCAGCCGTGGTCAGGACTTCCATGCTGAATCCTCGATCTATCAGCCTTTTCGGCAGGCATCTCGCCCGGCACGCGTCGATCTTCCGCCGATGAATGCACACCAATTCATCCGTTTGCCTATTTTGAAGGCTTCGGTATCATGGGGCGGTCGGTCCAACCTTGTCTGTCTGCCGTTAAAAGGCTGATAACATTCCGAAATCAGGGACATTTGTAACTTGGCATAGACCCTGCTTTTGAGGAAGCCGCTCAGGACGGCCGCCGTGCACGGCCGTGATGGGCGTTTCCGGCTCCGCAGGGAGTTGACGGATCGAACTGATTGCGCCACGCGCATCGCACCTAGCTACACTCTGTATTCTGGAAATGCCCGGGAGGCCTTCAGTGAAGAAAATCGAAGCCATCATCAAGCCGTTCAAGCTCGACGAGGTGAAAGAAGCGCTTCAGGAAGTCGGACTTCAGGGCATCACGGTAACGGAAGCCAAGGGGTTTGGACGGCAGAAGGGTCACGCCGAACTCTATCGCGGCGCCGAATACATCGTCGACTTCCTGCCCAAGGTGAAGATCGAGATCGTGATCGGCGACGACCTGGTCGAGAAGGCGATCGATGCGATCCGCCGCGCGGCGCAGACGGGCCGCATCGGCGACGGCAAGATTTTCGTTTCCAACATCGAGGAAGCGATCCGCATCCGGACCGGCGAATCCGGGCTGGACGCTATTTGAGCGCGGTGCTATCCGCTTGCGGCCCAATAAGAGAATAAGGCTGCCTTTGGCGGCCTGATTTCGTTTGTATCATCGCGCGAACCCGGCCAAAGCGAGAACAACGTCGCTCACCTGGAAACCGACCCGCAAAGTCAAAAGGGATACTCATGAAGACCGCCAAAGACGTCCTGAAATCGATCAAGGACAACGACGTCAAATACGTCGATCTTCGCTTCACCGATCCGCGCGGCAAGTGGCAGCACGTGACCTTCGACGTCAGCATGATCGACGAGGACATCTTCGCCGAAGGCACGATGTTCGACGGCTCCTCGATCGCCGGCTGGAAGGCGATCAACGAGTCCGACATGTGCCTGATGCCCGATCCCGTCACCGCGACGATCGACCCGTTCTTCGCCGAGACCACGATGGTGATCACCTGCGACGTGCTCGAGCCGACCACCGGCGAGCCCTACAACCGCGATCCGCGCGGCATCGCCAAGAAGGCGGAAGCGATGGTGAAGTCGATGGGCGTCGGCGACGCCGTCTATGTCGGTCCCGAGGCTGAGTTCTTCGTGTTCGACGACGTGCGCTATTCGGCAACGCCCTACAACACCGGCTTCAGGCTCGACTCCTCGGAACTTCCGACCAACTCCGACACCGAATATGAAGGCGGCAATCTCGGCCACCGCATCCGCACCAAGGGCGGCTATTTCCCGGTGCCCCCGCAGGACTCGGTGCAGGACATGCGCTCGGAAATGCTCGGCGCCATGGCCAAGATGGGCGTCAAGGTCGAGAAGCATCACCATGAGGTGGCTTCCGCCCAGCACGAGCTCGGCATGAAGTTCGACACGCTGACGCTGATGGCGGACCATATGCAGATCTACAAGTACTGCATCCACCAGGTCGCGCACATCTACGGCAAGACCGCCACCTTCATGCCGAAGCCGGTCTATGGCGACAACGGCTCGGGCATGCACGTTCATCAGTCGATCTGGAAGGAAGGCAAGCCGGTGTTCGCCGGCAACAAGTACTCCGACCTCTCGGAGACCTGCCTCTCCTACATCGCCGGCATCATCAAGCACGCCAAGGCGATCAACGCCTTCACCAACCCGTCCACCAACTCCTACAAGCGTCTGGTGCCGGGCTATGAGGCTCCCGTGCTGCTCGCCTACTCGGCGCGCAACCGCTCGGCCTCCTGCCGCATCCCCTACACCGCCTCGCCGAAGGCCAAGCGCGTCGAGGTCCGCTTCCCCGATCCGATGGCCAACCCCTATCTCGGCTTCGCCGCGATGCTGATGGCCGGCCTCGACGGCATCAAGAACAAGCTCGATCCGGGCCCGGCGATGGACAAGGACCTCTACGACCTGCCGAAGGAAGAGCTGAAGTCGATCCCGACCGTGTGCGGCAGCCTGCGCGAGGCACTGGAAAACCTCGACAAGGACCGCGCGTTCCTGAAGGCCGGCGGCGTGTTCGACGACGACTTCATCGACGCCTACATCGAACTCAAGATGACCGAAGTCGAGCGCTTCGAGATGACCCCGCATCCGGTCGAGTTCGACATGTACTATTCGCAGTGAGCTTTCACTGCCGCAACGATGCGAAAGGCGCCCCACTCGGGCGCCTTTTTGTTTTGCGCGTGATGCGACCAGACCAGTTTGTAGCTTTCCCGACGACGAATTCCGGGACGAAACTGATGCTGGCTCGAGCGATCTATCAATCCGTTGCGGACATTGAATTCTGAGGTCATCGAAACCTCCGTACGCTCCGCAAATGCTTAGACCTCGAGCGGCTGCTTGCCTCGGCGCTAAAGCACAGCATTGGCGCCCACGACGGGCGAAATCGCCATCCTTACGGATCAAACGCCCAGGGAAGTCGGGTGAACCCGATTTGACGCCCGTCGACGGGATTTCGTTATTGACAAACAAATTTCACTATATCTAACTTGCGGCCAACGCAAAACAGCCGCCAAGCGGCAGCGAGAGGAAACGACAATGAGAGGGCTCTTGGCCTGCGCCATGCTCGTGGCCGTGACATCGGCAGCAAGCGCGCAGGTATCCGACGACGTGGTGCGGATCGGCGTTCTGACGGACCTGTCGAGTTGGGGTCGCGACAACAGCGGCCCGGGTTCGGTCGAAGCCGCCAAAATGGCAGTCGAGGAATTCGGCCTTACCGTGCTCGGTAAGCCGATCGAGATCATCAGCGCCGACCATCAGATGAAGACCGACGTCGGCGTGCAGGTCGTGCGCGGCTGGTTCGATCATGGCAAGGTCGACGCCGTCGTCGACATCCCCAACTCCGGCATCGCCATTGCCGTGCATAACATGGTGCGCGAGCGCAACAAGATCGCGCTGCTCTCAGGTCCTGGCGCGAGCTCGCTGACGGACGAGCTGTGCAGCCCGAACACTGTGCATTTCAGCTACGACACCTACGCACTGTCCAAGGTGACCGCGTCAGCCATGATCAACGAAGGCGGAAAATCCTGGTTCTTCGTCACCGCAGACTACGCCTTCGGGCAGCAGCTCGAGAAGGACGCCACTCGTTTCATCAACGAGCGGGGCGGCAAAGTGGTCGGTAGCGTGCGGCATCCGACCAACACGGCCGACTTCTCTTCCTTCGCGCTCCAGGCGCAGAGTTCGAAAGCCGACGTGGTCGCCTTTGCCAATGCCGGCCAGGACACCGACAATGCCATCAAGCAGTCCGGCGAATTCGGCCTGGTCCAAGGCGGCCAGAAGCTCGTGGGCCTGTTGATGTTCGACACCGACGTGCACGCGATCGGGCTGAAGGCCGCGCAGGGTACCTACATGACCACGGCATCCTACTGGAACATGGATGAGGCGACCCGCGCCTGGTCAAAAAAATTCTTCGCCCGCGCAAACGTCATGCCGACCATGATCCAGACCGGAGTCTACGGCTCCGTGCTGCATTATCTGAAGGCGATAAAGGCCGCCGGCACCGACGACCCGGCGAAGGTGATGGCCAAGATGCGCGAGCTGCCGATCGAGGATGTGTTCGTCCATGGCGGCAAGCTGCGCGAGGATGGCCGTGTCATCCGCACGATGTATCTTGCGAAGGTGAAATCGCCCGAGCAGTCCAAGGAGCCCTGGGATTATCTCGAGATCGTCAAGACCGTGAAGGGCGAAGACGCCTATCGTCCGGTCTCCGAGTCGAAGTGCCCGCTCCTGAAGAAGTGAGGCCGAGCATGATTGGCAACGAGCGCAATGCAGGCGACACCCACGAGTGCGATGTGCTCGTGGTCGGATCAGGTGCAGCGGGCATGTCGGCCGCGATCACCGCGCGCTCGCGTGGTCTCGACGTGCTGATCGTAGAGAAGGAGCCGCGCTTCGGCGGCACCACCGCCCGCTCCGGCGGCTGGCTCTGGATCCCCGGTACGTCGCTCGCGCGCGCCTACGGCATCGAGGAGACGCCGGACCAGGCGCGCACATATCTGCGGCACGAAGCCGGCAACAATTACGACGCCGCGCGCGTCGACGCGTTTCTCAGCGCGGGCCCCGAGGCGGTGGACTTCTTCACGACCAAGACTGCGCTGCGCTTCGACATGCCGCTGGTTTTTCCGGACTATCATGCCGAGGCGCCCGGCGGCGTACAAGGCGGCCGCTCGATGGTGACGCGGCCGTTCGACGGACGCGAGCTCGGCGACCACATCAAGACGCTCGGTTCGCCCCTGCCCGAACTCACTGTGTTCGGCATGATGCTCGGCTCAGGCAAGGAGATCATCCATTTCATGCGGGCGACGAAATCGCTGACGTCAGCGATCTATGTCGCCAAGCGCCTGTCGCGTCATCTCATGGACGTGCTGCGCTACGGCCGCGGTATGACGTTGACCAACGGCAATGCGCTCGCAGGACGACTGAGGAAATCCGCCCTCGACCTCAACATCCCAATGTGGCTGTCCTCGCCGGTTCGCGAGCTGACGATCGAGGATGGCGCTGTGACCGGCGCGATCATTGCGCGTGACGGCCGCAACGTGCGCGTCCGCGCGCGGTGCGGCGTCGTGCTCGCCTGCGGCGGCTTCCCGCATGACGTGGCGCGGCGCAGGAAGATGTTTCCACACGCGCCAACGGGCGCCGAGCATTATTCGCCGGGACCGACTGGCAATACCGGTGACGGCCTGCGGCTTGCGGAAACAGCCGGCGGACGCATTGAGGATCGCCTGCCGAATGCGGCCGCCTGGGTGCCGGTTTCGCTGACGAAGCGCAAGGATGGCTCAAGCGGCGTGATGCCGCATTTCATCGACCGCGCAAAGCCGGGCGTGGTCGCAGTGATGCGTGACGGCAATCGCTTTGCCAATGAAGGCAACTCCTATCACGACTTCGTCCAGGCAATGATGAAGGCCGCGAAGCCGGGCGAGGAGATCGCGGCCTTCCTCATCTGCGACCACAAGACGCTACGGAAGTATGGCCTCGGCTGTGTGCCGCCCTTTCCCATGCCGCTCGGCCATCATCTGCGCACCGGCTATCTCATGCGCGGCGATACACTGGAGGCGCTTGCAGCACGGGCCGGCATCGATGCGAAGGGTCTCGTCGCAACGGTCGCGCAATTCAACGCCACCGCGGCGCAAGGACACGACGCCGCCTTCGGCAAGGGCTCCAAGGCCTATAACCGCTACCAGGGCGACGCGCTGCACGGCCCGAACCCCTGCGTGGCACCGGTAGCCCAGGGCCCCTTCTATGCCATCAAGATGGTGATCGGCGATCTCGGCACCTATGCCGGCATCGTCACCGATGCGAATGCACGCGTGCTCGATGCCGAGGGCCGCGTCATCCCCGGCCTCTATGCCGCCGGCAACGACATGGCGAGCATCATGGGCGGGAATTATCCGGGCGCGGGCATCACGCTTGGGCCTGCGCTGACCTTCGGCTACATTGCCGGGCGTCATCTCGCCGAAAGCGCTGTGGAGCGTAGCGCGGCGTGAACGGGGGCCTATGAAACCAGGAAGCCGCGGCATTCAGTCGATCGAGGTCGGCGGACAATTGCTCCGCGCCCTCGCGAGCAGCGGAGAGCCAATGATGCTGCGCGATCTGGCGCGTGAGGCCGGGATGGCTCCGGCGAAGGCTCATCCCTATCTCGTGAGCTTTTCGCGCATTAGGCTCATCGAGCAGGACGAGACCACGGGACGCTATGAGATTGGAGCGTTGGCGCTGGAGCTTGGGCTCATCAGCCTGCGCCGCCTCTCGGCCGTGCGGATCGCCACATCAAAGATCAGGATGCTCGCCGACACCATCGATCATGCAGTTTCGCTCGCCGTCTGGGGCAGCCATGGTCCGACGGTGGTGCAGATCGAGGAACCCAGTCATCCCGTGCACATCGCGATGCGCGTCGGCTCGGTCATGGCCTTGCTCGAAACCGCCACCGGCCGCGCGTTTGCGGCATTCCTGCCATCAAAGACGATCGATGCCGCCCTCGACAGCGCCCTTGACCGCTTTGGCGTCGGCTACAATCCGAAACGCGTGACGAAGGGCGCCAAGGTTTCCGACATGCTCGCCGCAGTGCGCAAGCACGGGCTCGCGCGCGCGCTCGGCGATCCCCTGCCCGGCGTCAATGCCCTCGCAGCGCCGGTGTTCGATCACGCCGGCCACGTCGCACTCGTCATCACCGCGATGGGACCCGAGGCCACGTTCGATGCAGGCTGGAACAGCGCAATCGCAAATGCCCTATGCGAGTGTGCTGGCGGGATTTCGAAGCGGCTGGGATATGGCATTCAAAAACAGTGGGACTGATGGCGCTTGTGTGGATTGCTCCCGCTTTCCCTTGACGGATGACTTGCAGAACTGCGAGTGACAACGCAAACTGCAGCAAAATAAAAAAGGGAGTGAAAAGATGAAACGGCGCACATTTCTCGCTGGCCTTGGTGCCACGGTCTTCTCGCCGGCGATTGTCCGCGCCGCGGGAGATACGCCGTTAAAGTTCGGTGTCCTGACGGACATGAATGGCCTGTTCGCAGATAATAGCGGTAAGGGATCGGTGGCGGCCGCCCAATTGGCGATCGAGGAGTGTGGCGGCAGCGTCCTGGGCAAACCCATCGAGCTGATTTCGGCCGATCACCAGAACAAGCCCGACCTCGGCGGAAATATTGCGCGCCAATGGTACGATCAGGATGGCGTCGACGTCATCCTCGACGTGCCGGTGTCATCAGTCTGCATTGCGGTCCAGAACTTCGCCAAGGATCGAAACAAGATGTTCATCACATCCGCGGGCGGCTCCGCGGATCTGAGTGGAAAGCTATGTTCTCCTAATTTCATCCAATGGACATACAATACCTACGCACTCGCGAACGTAGCCGGGAAAGCGTTGCTGAAGCGTGGAGCCGACACGTGGTTCTTTGTTGTTGCTGACTACACTTTCGGCCATGCGCTCGAGCGCGATGTTACGGAAGTCGTGACCAAGGGCGGCGGGAAGTCACTGGGGCATGCGCCGCATCCGATCAATACGGCGGATTTCAGTTCGGTCCTTCTGACGGCCAAGTCTTCGGGCGCGAAAGTCATCGCACTCGCGAACGCCGGCGCGGACACTCAGAACGGCATCAAGCAGGCGGAAGAATTCGGCCTCACCAGTGGCGGCCAGCGGATGATCGCCCTCTTGATTGACGTCAATGACATACAAAGCATTGGTCTGAAGAGCGCGCAGGGCCTGCTTGCGACCATCGGCTTCTATTGGAACATGGATGACCGGACGCGCGAATTCGCAAAGCGCTATGCCGCCAAGATGGGAAAACCGCCGAGCATGATGCAGGCAGGCGTGTATTCGTCCGCGTTGAACTACATCAAATCGGTTCAGGCCGCGAACACCAAGGATCCGGCCGCCGTCGTCAAGGATTTGCAGGGCCGCACCTTCAATGATGCTTTCGCGCGAAACGGCAAGCTTCGCGCCGACAACCTGATGGTGCACGACATGTACCTCGCCGAGGTCAAGAAGGCGAGCGAGGTGTCCGACCCGTCCGATGTCTTCAGGATACTCGCGACCGTCGAAGGCAAGGACGCATTTCCGCCGCTCTCGAGCAGCGTTTGCCCGATGGTAACGGCGCAGAAGTAATTCGGGCAGCCGCGCAAGCTGTGCTGCAGAATCGTCAAGGTCTACCGCAATCTTTCGCGGTGGACCTTGTTCGTATGGGTTACCTTCCGCGGCCCGCTGCAATCTGATCGTGGGCGATAGATCAGGCCTCACGCGACCGATCAGCGGCGAGCGCGGCCGAGCTGTGATCGTCACTCTTTGTCATCGGCCACGCACGCATGGCCAGCCGGCCAATTTCAGACAATTTCGTCCGCGTAGCCCCATCGCGCGCTTGCACCGCAAGCCCGCGTGCGACCGCGCTGTAGTAGGCGGCCAGCATTTCGCAATCGACATCTCGGGCTACGTCGCCATCCATCACGCCTTTTCGGATGCGTGCAGCCATCGCGCCTTCAGAAAAAGCGCGATGCTCCGCCATCATGTCGCGAATGTTTTTCATTCCCGGTGCGCAATGCGTGCCCGCAAGCGAGATCATGCAGCCGAGCGGATGATCGCCGCGGGTGAACTCTTCTGCGGTCGCCTCGAACAGGCGAGCGAACGCGGTCCTGGTGTCGATTGAAGGATCGTTGAGAATGGAAAAGAACCATTGGCCGGACCATTCGAGAAAGGAATGCGTGGCTTCGCAATAGAGATCTTCCTTGCTGCCGAACGAGTTGTAGAAGCTCGACGCACTGATCCCCATCGCGGCGATGAGGTCGTTGAACGACGTGCCCTCATAGCCGCGCTCCCAGAACAGCTTCATCGCCTCCTGCAGCGCGGCGTCACGGTCGAATACGGCCGGCCGGCCCCGGCCGCGCTTCTCGTCCTGAGCGTTCTTTGCCTGAATTTTCTTCCCTTGATTTATTTTTGGTGTCATCACTCCAAAAATCCTTGAACAGCGCCTCCCCAAGTTTATATCTCGCGAAGCATATTGGAGTTCCCCCTCCAAATTTCAACCCCGAACACAACTTATCCGCTTCCGAAATAACTGCCTGGCGAGACCTCCTCCCGAAACCTGGACTGGCCGGTGTGATTCGGCAGGCCGGCAGAGCTTCGGCCGAACTGCCGGCATGGCAAGGACTGATGGTAGCCTCATGGATCAGATCAGCGATCATTCGAACATTGAACGAGAACCGCTGAAGCCGCCGGCTCCGCGCCAGCGGACATGGAGAACGGCCGCAATCGCTGCAATAGCGGTGCTTGCCGCGCTCCTTGTCTACCTGGGCTTTGCGCCTCGCAACGCAGACCAGGCGGCCGCGTCAGCGCCTCCCCTGCCGGTGACGGTGAGCCAGCCCTTGCAGCGTGAGGTCGATACCAGGGTCGGTTTCCTCGGACAGTTCTCCGCTATCGACCGCGTTGAATTGCGAGCCCAGGTGGGTGGCACCCTGACCGAGATTCATTTCAAGGATGGCCAGATCGTCCACAAGGGCGACCTGCTGTTCGTGATCGACCCGCGGCCCTACGAGATCAGGTTGGCGCAGGCGCAAGCCGCGCTTGAGACCGCAATGGCCCGCGTGGCGCTTGCCAGCAACCAGCTTTCGCGCGCGCAATCGCTCAAGCGCAACGAGTTCGCAACGCAGGAGACGGTCGACCAGCGCACCAACGAGCAGGATGCGTCGCGGGCCGCGGTCGACGACGCCAAGGCGCGGGTGCGGGATGCGCAACTCGACCTTGAATACTGCCGCGTACGGGCGCCGTTCACCGGGCGCATCGGCGCGCGCCAGGTTTCGATCGGAAGCCTGGTCGCGGGCAGCCGTGCCGCAACCAGTCCGACCACGCTGCTCACGACGTTGGTCTCGCTCGATCCTCTTTATCTCGATTTCGACATGAGCGAATCGGATTTCCTGACGTTCTCGCGCGAGCGCGCCCGCGTTGGCGGTCCGCTCGCCAACAAGGTCGCGATCAGCCTCAGCGACGAGAACAGTTTCATCCGCGAGGGCACGCTGGACTTCATCGACAATGCGCTCGATCGCTCCAGCGGCACGATTCATGCCCGCGCCACGGTGCCGAACCCGGATATGTTCCTGGCGCCAGGCCAATTCGCACGGCTGCGAGTTGCGATCGCGCCGCCGAGCCAAGTTTATCTCCTGCCGGACGCCGCTGTCATGCTCGACCAGTCGCAGCGGCTGGTCATGACCGTCGGTCCTGATGCGACCGTGAAACCAAAGATCGTAACCACCGGCGATCTTCGCGGCGGATTGCGCGTGATCCGGTCGGGCCTCGAGGCTAGCGACCGCGTCGTCATCGACGGCCTGGTACGCGCCATTCCCGGCACCAAGGTGGCGCCGCAGGACGGCGTCATCCACTACGACGCTGCCGCCGACGGCCAAGGCTGACGGCCAAGGTTAACGGCAAAGGCTAAAAACCAGGACCGAGAAGACAGGAGCTTCCCCGTGACCCACAGCTTCATCGACCGGCCGATTTTTGCGACTGTCCTCTCCGTCTTCCTGACGCTGATCGGCCTCGGCGCGCTCGCCATCCTGCCGATCGCGCAATATCCGGAGATCGTGCCGCCGACGGTCCAGATCACCACCACTTATCCCGGCGCATCTGCCGAGACGGTATCGCGCACAGTGGCGACGCCGCTCGAGCAGCAGATCAACGGTGTCGAGAACATGATCTACATGAGCAGTCAGTCCACTGGCGACGGCAAGCTCACCGTCACCGTGACGTTTCGCATCGGGACCGACCTCAACGTCGCGCAGATGCTCACGCAGAACCGCGTCCAGGATGCGCTTCCCCGGCTGCCGGAGGACGTCCAGCGGCTCGGCGTTCAGGTGCGCAAGTCGACGCCAAACATCCTGCTCGCGGTGCATCTTTATTCGCCCGACTCGTCGCGGGACCTGCTCTACACATCGAACTACGCGACCTTGCACGTAAAGGACGTGCTGGCGCGGCTGCCGGGCGTCGGCGACGTGCAGATGCAAGGTGGACGCGAATACGCCATGCGCATCTGGCTCGATCCCGACAAGGTCGCCGCGCACGACATGAACGCGAGCGAGGTGCTCGCCGCGCTGCGCGCCCAGAATGTCCAGGTTTCGGCGGGCGTGCTGAACCAGCCGCCGGTCGCCTCCAAGCAGGCCTATCAGATCAACGTGCAGACGCTTGGGCGCCTGTCGACACCAGAACAGTTCGCCGCCATCGTCCTGAAGTCGGATAACGAGGGCCGCGTGACGCGGCTGCGCGATGTGGGCCGCGTCGAGATCGGCGCTTCCGATTATGGATCGTCCGCCTACATGGATCGCGAGCCGGGCCTGCCGCTCCTGATCTTCGCCCAGCCGGGCGCCAATTCCCTCGCCGTCGAGCACGAAGTGCTCGATGCGATGGAAAAGCTGGGCAAGGACTTCCCGCCCGGCCTGCAGTACAAGATCATTTACGACCCCACCATTTTCGTCGGCAAATCGGTCGACGAGGTGATCAAGACCATCTTCATCGCGATCCTCCTGGTGGTTGGCGTCGTGTTCCTGTTCCTGCAGAGCTGGCGCGCTGCGATCATTCCGGTGATCGCAATCCCGGTGTCGCTGGTCGGCACTTTCACCTTCCTCTACGCGCTCGGAATATCGCTGAACAACCTGTCGCTGTTCGGCCTCGTGCTCGCGGTCGGCATTGTCGTCGATGACGCCATTGTCGTGGTGGAGAATGTCGAACGCAATCTCGAACGCGGCATGACGCCCGCCCAAGCCGCCCATGTCACAATGGACGAGGTCGGCGGAGCGCTGATCTCGATTGCGCTGACGCTATGCGCGGTGTTCGTGCCCTCCGCCTTCCTGTCGGGTATTACCGGGCAGTTCTTTCGCCAGTTCGCGGTCACGATCGCCGTCTCCACCCTGATCTCGTGCTTTGTCTCGCTGACCCTGAGCCCTGCCCTGTGCGCGGTGTTGTTCAAGGCTCACGAGCACGGCCAGAAGCCGCGCGGCCCATGGATCGCCCGGCTGGTGCAAGCTGGATTTGCGCGGTTCAATCTCGGCTTCGAGTGGCTGTCGACGAGCTACGGACGGCTGACGCGGCGGCTGGTGCAGATCACCGGCGTCGTGCTTGTGGTCTACGCCGGGCTGATCGGCGTGGCCGGCTTTCAATTCGCCCGCGCTCCTACCGGCTTTATTCCGGAGCAAGATCAGGGCTATCTCATCACCGTCGTGCAACTGCCGCCCGGCGCTTCGCTCGAGCGCACGGAGGCGGTGGTCAAGAAGGCGATCGAGATCATCATGACCACGCCCGGTGTCGAGCATGTCGCGCCGTTCGCAGGACTGGATGCAACCACCTTCACCATCGCCTCCAATGCCGGCACGATCTTTTCCGGCCTGCCATCGCTCTATAACCATGATGTGCCTGGCCTGACCGCACCGAGCGTGCTCGCCGATCTGCGCAAGCGCCTCTCGGTGATCCAGGAAGCCTATGTGCTGACGATCCCGCCGCCGCCGGTGCAGGGCATCGGCAATGCTGGCGGCTTCAAGATGATGCTGCAGGATCGCGCCGGTCTCGGCTCGGAGGCGCTGTCGAAAGCGGCACAGGCACTGGTCGCAGCCGCCAACAAGGATCCGAGCTTCTCGGGCGTCTTTACTCTGTTCGGTACGCGCTCGCCTTCGGTTTATGCCGATATCGATCGGGAGAAAGCCGAGAAGGTCGGGCTGACGCCCACCGACGTCTTCAACACCCTGCAAGTCTATCTCGGCTCGCAATATGTCAACGACTTCAACTATCTCGGCCGAACCTACCAAGTCATCGCGCAGGCCGACGGCTCGTTCCGCCAGGATCCGCACGACATCGCGCGGCTGAAGGCGCGCAACGCCTCCGGCGAGATGGTGCCGGTCGGCACGGTGGCGCGGTTGAAATCCGAGAACGCACCCTATCGCGTGCCTCGTTACGATCTATTCCCCGCTGCTGAAGTGATGGGCGTCGCGGCGCCAGGCGTCGCGACCGGCACCGCGTTGCACCGCATGGAGGAGCTGGCGCACGAGGTGCTGCCGCCAGGCATCGGCTTTGAATGGACCGAGCTTGCTTTCCAGCAGCAACAGCCGGGGACCTCGTCCTTGCTGGTGTTCGGCGCAGCCGCCTTGTTCGTCTTCCTGGTGCTCGCTGCGCAATATGAGAGCTGGAACCTGCCGCTCGCGGTGGTGATGATCGTTCCAATGTGCCTGCTCGCCTCCGTGACAGGACTTTTGATGCGCGGCATGGCGATCGACGTGCTGGCGCAGATCGGCTTCGTCGTGTTGGTCGGACTCGCTGCAAAGAACGCGATCCTGATCGTGGAATTCGCACGGCAAACCGAGGAAGCCGGCGCCACGCCCGGCGAGGCCGCCGTTAGCGCGGCGCGCACGCGGCTGCGGCCGATCTTGATGACGTCGCTGGCGTTCATCTTCGGTGTTGCACCTCTCGTGGTCGCAACCGGGGCGGGTTCGGAAATGCGTCAATCGCTCGGCACGGCGGTCTTCGCGGGAATGCTGGGAGTGACCGCCTTCGGCCTCTTGTTTACGCCAGCCTTTTATACAGTCGTCCGGAAGCTCGGGCGCAAAAAGGCGCTCGCTGCAGCGGAAACAGTTCGGCAAGTCGACGCTGATCGCAACGACCGGGCAAAGGACCTGCCGGCAGCTCGAGCTTAGCTGCTGCAATGCGTCACAACCCGACGGGGCAAATCACCAAAAGTCTGTCCAGTCTTGCTGCGAAAAATATTCCGCTTTCGCCGTCGGGCAAATCAGTGATTTAACTCCGCGTGTCTCACGGCGGATGAGGGGCGGCTCGCGATCGTCACGAACGTTGCGGTGAGATGCGGTGGACGCGGGTGTTGCGACTGACGAACGTGACATCAGCGGACGGCGAAGTCGTGTGGTCCTGGCGCCCCGACGCTGGCGCTAAGCTCGCGAGCAGCAAGAGCTGCCGCGGGCGACGGTGGCAAGAAAGCCCGGTCACCGGCTATCCGATTCACACATTTTTGAGCCTCAAAGTGGTGCCGTATTTGATGCGACGGAAGGCTTCGAGGCCCAGGCGCATCACCTTTGGACCAGGCTTTCCATAGTAGGCGGTCC
>NZ_JBUYEN020000025.1:0-128466 GCF_055229415.2 Bradyrhizobium sp. Leo114
CGCCATCAGACTCGCTCGAAAGCGAATCCAACCCGCACACATCATCGCATGGTCACTTTGGCGTAGAGCTCACCAGGCCGCCGCCCAGCGCGCGCACTTCAAAACAAAAAGACAACTGTAATGCTAGTCGACTTATACCCTTTCACTAGCCGGAGGGTACCTCAGTACGGTCACTTCATACCCGCGCGCAATGGCGTCAACCAAGTGCTCGGTGCTACCTAATGAATGCGGAGTGAAAGGCAACGGAACCGGCCACGAGCAGGCAGTTGCAGGATAAGGTCGGCGGCGTAGCGCCCGCCGGCCTTTCTCTTGATCGAGCCGCGCGTTTGCCGCTCCAGTAATTAGAGTCTACTGCAGTTGGCTGCGGAGAGTACGCCATGAAAAACGTTGCCGATCTCTTGATGCGGTTTTGGCAAGGCAGCCAGCGCGCGTCCAATACTTAGGTTGCAGCTATGGCCGGCAATCGGGATCGATCCAGCATGGCTGATTTTGTCCGCATCCTTCAAGCCTACGATCAAGAGCAGTACGGCAGGAGTTGGGGGGCGACCGCGTCCCTAGAGCTTCTTGGGTCCCTTGGTGAGCGTGAGGAATCCGGTGACCGCGCGACCCGATGTGAAGGTATTTGCAATTTCCATATACTCAATTATGTACCATTTGGTACACAACGACGGTGCGCGATGTGGCGAATGTCGCGTATCGAGACTGCGATCTTCGTCGCGGCGGTCGTCGTCATGGTCGCGCTGGCGGTATGGATTGGCCTGTAGCCAAGGATCGAGAGAGGTGACGATGACAGATCGATCAGACAGCAGGCGATCGGCGGCGGCGACAGGGCGAGCGTGTCCTACCTCTCCTTCATGCTGGATCACCGCATCACGCAGAAGGTGGTGTCGTCAGCGTTGCCGATGCTGGTCAATCTTGGCCTGATCGAGATCGAGACGGGTCCGCGCGGCGGCAACGTGTTTCGGTTATCGAACCGCTGGCGCGGCATTGGCGAGGCCGAAGCCAAAGAACTGGCGCGCGAGGTGAAGCCGCATCGCACGTTCGAGAAGCGGCCGGAGGCGAGCCGGGAAAGAATCGCCAACTTGGCCACTCTGAAGCTGCCGAAGCCCATGACGGGCGAGCGGCGGAGGTACAGGCGGCGGCCGCCGTCGCTGCCAACGATGCCGTGGCAGGATGACCGGCTATATAGCACAAGCCTCGCGACCTCAATGTCTTGCCCGCGGAACGCCAGCAACTTGATCCCGGCCGTCACCTGCTCAGCGAGGACGCGACTGTCGGTAAGCAGGATGCGGGCATCTCAGAACTTCGTGATTGGAGTTGCTTCCGTGCAATCCAGAAAAAGTGTCCACCACCTCGGACTTAGATCCCTCGAGGACAATGTACCAGCTTGGAAAGGATCAACATCATGGTCTACGCTATCGAAGTCTGCACAAGACGGCACGGCTTGTTGGTGAAGTACGGAAAGGACGCTGGTGGCGACTTGAACGGACCGTCCAGTTGCGTCTGGATGGTACCGGGGACTTGGAGCGAATGATCGTAAAGCGTCCGAAATTGGACAGTTTCCCGGCGCGACCTCGCAACGCGGGCAAGTCGCAATTTTGGAGTTGAAAAACCAGCGCTTAGTGAAGGAACAAAAGCACCGAATTTCGTGATTTTCCCGGTGTGTGTACCGAAAATCTCATCCGAGTTGATGACGTGATGGAATCTCCTAAGCTAGCGGAATGATCGAGGTTCTGCGGTTCGTGCTGGCTGTCCTGGCCTCGCCATTCGAGTCGAAGTTGCGGCTTGAGGCTGAGAACGCGGTGCTTCGACATCAGTTGAATGTCTTGAGACGGAGTATCCATGGTCGCGTCAGGCTTACGAACAATGATCGCTGGTTCTTGATGCAGCTGTACCGCTGGGTTCCGTCGATCTTGCAGGTCGTCACGATCATCCGGCCGAGACGCTCGTGGGTTGGCACAAAGCCCGCTTTCGCTGCTATTGGCCTTGGAAATCGCATCGACGGGGAGGGCGGCCGCAGCTCTACGCGGAGCTGCGTGCGCTGGTCCGGCTAATGAGCATCGAGAACCCGCTATCGGGGCGCGCCACGCGTCCACGGCGAATTGCACAAACTCGGGTTTGAGGTCGCGCAATCGAGTGTCGCCAAATACCTGGTCAAGCGGCACGGGCCGCCAAGCTAAGGATGGCGCACCTTCTTGAGTCACCATGCGCGAGATGTTGCCGCCATGACCTGTTCGTGTCCCGACCCTTCTTCGACCCGCTGTACGCCTGCATCATCATGCGGCTGGGTTGCAGAGAGCTTCTCTGGATCAACGTCACCCCGCACCAACCGCGGAATGGGTTGCACGCCAGATCACGGAAGCATTCCTGTGGAACGAAGCTTCGCGTTACATAGTCCGCGACCGGGACCGGATCTATGGCGCGCTCGTCACGCGTCGATTTGCGCGCCGTGGGCATCCGCGGCAGATCCGCCGCCGAACTTCTAATTCGGTGGAATCGACCTCTCATCTCGGTGGCAACCAGGAGCTTCATGTAGGCGCTGATTTGGTCGCGCAGAGGCCGGCCTCACGCCCGCATCGCTTCCAGCAATCCACCTACGCCCATGATCGTCCTCACGCGCTTCATGTTGTAGGCGAGCACGGTGAGCGCCATCTCAGTGGCCACCTTCGGCAGCTTTTTCGTGAGAAAGTGCGTTGCTCCCATCCAACACTTCATCGTGCCGAACGGATGCTCCGCTGTCTGACGGCGGACCCCCATTGCATGGGGGGTGTGGTCGAGCCTCTCCTGAACTTTCCCCAGAATGGCCTCGTGCTCCCAGCGTGAGATGCGGCGCTCGGGGGGCTGTCGTGCACTGAGCTTTTAGCGCGCAGGTTTTGCAGGTGCTTGTCCAATAGCGACGCAGGGTCTTTCCGTCCTCTACGTTCGTATAGTGATAAGTTAGCCGCTCGCCGGCGGGACAGCGATAAACATCGTCGGCAGCGACATAGACAAAATCCTGTTTGCCGAAGCGGCCAGCAGCTTTGGCGCCCGAAGTCATCGGCTTCGGCAACGTCACCGTGATGTCGGCTTCCCCGCAGGCCCTGATCTCCTCTCCATCGCAATAGCCGCGGTCTGCCACGACTTCGAGCGTCTCGACAGCCATCTCGTCGCGCGCCTGCCGGCCATGTTGGCGAGTTGGTGGCGATCGGTGCCCACGTTGGTCACCCCGTGAGCCACGATGAGATGATGCTGCGTATCGACTGCAATCTGCACGTTGTAGCCAACGATCCCGGTGTCCTTGCCGCTTGTCGCCATCGAGCGCGCGTCAGGATCGGTCAGCGAGATCTGCTTGTCCTCGCTCTTCATCATCTCCGCATTGACCGCATTGAGCCGGACGGTCTCCTCCTTGAGCTTCTCGATCTCGCCCTCCAGCCTCGCAACTTTCGCCTCTGGCACTGCATCGCCGTGCCGATCGGCGGTCTCGAGCTGCGAGAGATAGCGGGCGATGCTCTCGTCGATCCGCTCCAAGCGCCGCTTCATCTTCGCCTCGGTGAAGTTCTTGTCCCGCGCAGTGACGGCCTTGAACTTCGATCCATCGATGGCGACGCTCGCTGCAACAAGCAGGTCAAGCTTGCGGCACAGCGCGACGAACTCGCGGCAGACCTCACGAATGGCCTTGCCATTGTCCTTGCGGAAATCTGCGATGGTCTTGAAGTCCGGCGCGAGCTGCCCGGTCAGCCAGATCATCTCGATATTGCGCTGGCATTCCCGCTCCAGGCGTCGGCTCGACGGCACGCGATTGAGGTAGCCGTAGATGTAGAGCTTGAGCATCATGCCGGGATGGTAGCCGGGTCGCCCCGTGTCGAGCGGCTGGACGCCAACGAAGCCGAGCTTAGCCAGATCGAGCCCGTCGACGAACACATCAACCGCACGTACCGGATTGTCCTCGGCCACGTAGTCGTCGAGCAGCGCGGGGACCAACGTGCTCTGTCCGCGGTTCACCCCTTCAACAAAGCGCTTCAGTAGATGCTCCCTGCAAACGCAGGGAATTCTTATCGCGCCAATCACGGCAAACAGATCGTTTTCACACGGCCTGGGCCACTAGCCGACATTCGCTCCATCCGCTTTCGCTTCAGTGCAAAGCAATTAATTGAATGCCGCGCTTCCGGGACGCCGTCGGCCTCAGGCCGCTGGATGAGATAGTAGGCAAGCTCCAGTCCACCGCGTCGTCTGGCCCGCCGAAAAACAGTCACCAATGTTGCCCTACCCAAGGCAACGCCGCTTTCGTTAATCGCCGCTTGATAAGCCGCTGCTGAAGTCGTTGATTTGCAGCCCAGGCTTTCCGTGCCGCCGGCACAGTCATCTCTGTTGTGACAACGAAGGCTCTCTGTGCAGCCCCTTAGTGTAGCCCAAGAGTGCAGGCAGCCTGCAATTGCAGGCTGATAGTTTCAATGCCGGCGGACGAACGCGCCTAACCGGCACCATCCGCATCGGCAGGAGTTTTGGTAACCGCTTACGTCACGAAGAGCGAAGTTCGCTCACCGCTCGGCGGTGGCGCGTCAGGCCTCGGCGATCAGTGAGGCGATGTCCTCGAGCGGACGATGGCTGAAGTCCTTTGCGAGTTCGCCCAAGATCTTGCCTCTCAGGTCGTGGTTGAAGTGCTTGCGCATCTCGCCCAGGGTCCTGGGGTCGGAGACAACGACCAGGTGTTCTATGGTCCCGTCCAGGCTAAGCTTGTTCAGGAACGCGGCCGTCGCTGCCGCGAAGTCGTCCTCAACGAGCCGCCTCCCGTCGGGGTTAGCAAAAACGGAGCGATGCCGCGCACGCGAGCCTGAGTGGGCGGAGGCAGGCGGAGCTGCGGTGATCTCGACCAAGTGCACCCCAGGTTTCACGCCTGTATTGTGGAACAGGCGGATCGTCTCGCCGTCAGCAACGGCTACTGTCGTACCGGTAGGCAGAATCATCGAAAGACCTCCCGTTCACGATCCCGCTTTAACACGGCGGGCTATGATACTCGTATGCCGGCGTTCTGCTGCGCCTCTTAAGCTCCCGGCACGAAACTCCCCGGAGCAGGACAGTCCCAACGATCGCCGAAAGGAATCGACGTTAGGTAGAAGATTGAGTCTATGACGGTCCAAAGGAAAATCACCTCTCGCTATGGAGTCGATAGCCGGCCGTTATCGGCAACGGCTGAGAGACGCTTGGCACCGCTGCGGAGTGAGTGCGGCGCTTCTGTCTGCGAGCACTCGCCCGAGCGGAACTCTAGGGCGACCGCGACGAGATGTTCACATGCCTACCGCCATCATAACGCGCGGCTATCGACTTCATGGCGTGACGTCATTTCCCATTCGCCGCGCGTAATCTCATGCTGACGAGCGTGAGCGGCAACCTTTCGCCGCCTCTCCGACATCTGAACAAGGGTCCACAATCAGGAGGCTGCAAATGTCAGTGAAGCAACCGGTTCTCACGCCGCCCCACGGCGGCGAAACGGTGACCTCGAATGGGGGCTCGAGCGTCGAGATGAAAGTGGAGAGCAGCCAGACCGGAGGCGAATATGGCGCTGTCCTGTGGACGGTGCGGGCCGGGGAGGAGCCGCCGCTGCATACCCACTCGCGCGAGGACGAGCTGCTCTGCGTGGTGCAGGGGCAGCTAATCGCGCGGGTCGGCGATGCCCGCGTCGAGGTGGGGCCCGGCGCCTACGCGGCTCTTCCCCGCGGTGTGCCGCATACAATCGAGGTGGTCGGCGACCAGGCGACTCTGCTGCTCAGCTTCGTGCCGGGTGGGCTGGAGCGCTTCTTGGTCCCGCGGAAAGGCGAGCAGCCCGATCCGACAGCTTTCGGCCTGACGTTCCCCTAGGGGCGGGGACCACGGCGCGCGGCGTTCGCGACCGTGCGCCCGCTCCGGCCCGGGTGCCGGCCGCGCGCGACCGCGCCAACTGATTGGTTCCACGGGCCGGCCTAGGCGAGCGACAATGGCGCGAAGATTTGATCTACGATGAAAAATCACCTTTCGCCATGAAGTCGATGGCCAAGCGTTGTCGGCATGGCAGAAAGACGTTTGGCACACTGTGGTGGGAGTGCGGCGCTTCCCATCGGCGACCGCGAAGCGGTGTTCACGTGCTTACGGGGATCATAACGCGCGGCTATCGACTTCATGGCTTGACGTCATTTCCCATTCGCCGCGCGGAATTCCATGCTTCGCTGGTACCTTGCTCATCCGGCGCACAGCAGCTTAGCGTGTTGTGCGGGACTAAGCTCCTTTCACCCGCTGCTCCTTTCACCCGCTGACGGAGGAAATCCGCTATGGTCACTCGCGGTTTCACAGGCCGCCAATCCGGATCAGAACAATCGGACCGGATTCCCCCAGGACAGCACCTCGTCGAGAATTTCCCGGTGCTTACGGCCGGTCCCACGCCGCGAATCGAGCCCGCGGACTGGACTTTCACACTCAAGGTCGGACCTCGTCCGGTCAAAGCGTGGAACTGGTCGGAGTTCAACGCGCTTCCACGAACCAAGATGACGCGAGATATCCACTGCGTGACCTCGTGGTCGAAGCTCAACACCGCCTGGGAGGGCGTGGCCATCGACGACATCCTCGCCGACGCTGGCCTTAGCGCACCCACTCCGTTTGCACTCGCACATTGCTACGACGGATACTCGACCAACGTGCCGCTCGCCGACCTCGCAATGGGGAAGGCGATGGTCTCGCTCAAGTACGAAGGCCAGCCGCTGCCGCGCGACCATGGGGGGCCGGCGCGCCTGCTCGTTCCGCATCTCTACTTCTGGAAGTCGGCGAAGTGGGTGAACGGGCTTCAGTTCACGGAGCGCGACGAGGCCGGCTTCTGGGAGCTGCGCGGGTACCACATGTACGGCGATCCGTGGCGTGAGCAGCGATACGCGAATGACTGAAGCGATTGCCGCAAACGCGGGATGGCAGAGCTGTGCGATTATCGAGATCGCGACGAGAACGCCGGCTATCAAGAGCTTCTTTCTCTGCCTCTCCGAACCGTTCGACTATACGGCCGGACAGCACGTTGACGTGCGGTTGACTGCGCCCAACGGCTACACTGCCATGCGCAGCTACTCGATCGCCTCGGTGCCGAGCGATTCCAAGTTGATCGAGCTGGCGATCGAGCGCCTCCCAGACGGTGAGGTTTCCCCGTTCTTCCACGACGTCGCCCAAGTAGGCGACACGATCGAGCTTCGCGGGCCGATTGGCGGACACTTTCTGTGGCCGGGGCCTTCCGGCAAACCAGTGCTCTTGATCGGCGCCGGCTCCGGCGTCGTGCCGCTCATGGCGATGATCCGGTATCGGAAGGCCAGCCGAGAGCCAGTGCCTGTCGCGCTGTTGCTCTCCTCCAGGACCTGGGGTGACGTGCTGTTCAGGGACGAGCTCCTCGAGCTCGAGAGGTCGCTTCCCGATTTCGTGCTCGCCTTGGCTCTGACACGAGAGCCGGCGATGCGCCGCACCGACTTCAGCAGGCGGATCGACGGCAAGATGGTCGCTGACGTCGCGGGGCGGCTGCCTGTGTCCGCCGGCTGCGCCTTCGTGTGCGGGGCGAACGCCTTCGTCGACATCGCGGCGGACGCCGCGCTCGCCTTGGGACTGGAAGCCGCGGCGATCAAGACCGAACGCTACGGCGCTTGAGAGACGATCCCTCTCGCTCCGCGGGAGGATAATTTTCGCAAACGCCAGATTATCCGTGCGGCCTGCGGCGATCACGGTCGTGCTGAATGCAAGGATACGCAACTGTGAACGAAACGGGAGCCACGCAGATGCTGTCAAAGACGATCGATCGACGGCTCGAAGGTCTTCTGCTGTGAAGGCGGCGCGCATGGCGGGGGCACCCCGAAATCGAGATCCAGATCGACTTCGTCGCAACACTCTAGAAGCGGGATACGACCATGTTTTCAGTGATTTTCGAAGTCCTCCCCAACAAAGAGAACTGGGATGACTACCTCGACAACGCCAAGATGCTGCGCCCCGAGCTGGAGCAGGTCGAGGGCTTCGTCGACAACATCCGCTACAAGAGCCTGATCCGCGAGGGTTGGATCCTTTCGCTTTCGAACTGGCGCGACGAGAAGTCGCTCGTCCGCTGGCGCATCCGCATGCGCCATCACGAGGTTCAACAGAAGGGCCGCGACGAAATCCTCGCAGACTACCACCTCCGCGTTGGCCAGATCACTGCCGATAATAACGTGCCCGCGGGGTACGCGCTCACGGAGCAGCGGCTCGACGAGACCGAGGTCGGGGAGGGAACGACGGTCACGCTGATCAACGCGACGCGCCCCGCGGAGTGGAAGCAGACCAACAACCCGTACGACTGCGCCGAGTGGCTCGGACTGAATCCTTGGGCCGCCAACTGCACGTCCTGGGACATCTTCGACGCCGTGCTCACGCCCGGCGACCTGATTCTGCTCATATGCTGGAAGGACGCGGCTGCAGCGCAGGCCTACGAGGACGCTTCGGCGCCGAATGACAGGGCGAGGGTCCGGAGAGTGCGGATCGTGCGCGACTACGGGAAATACGACCGTCGCGAGGCGCCTCAATACTACGCAGATGCCAAGGGCGGCGCGACCCTCCACGCCTGACACCGCTCCGTCGGGAGGGGCGCAGCCTGCCGGGAGTTTGACTCCGCGTTCCTGCCACCCAGTCCCGCATTTCGCCAGGCTTCATGAGAAACAGACGTATTGGCGGTTGACGAATTGTCGCTGAGGCTCGCTCCGATTGTTGTCGAACGATTGACCTCAGCCCTCACGATCATGCCTTTTGGGGGTGCGTACACGCGGCGCGGCGGCCCGTCCGGTTCTCGCCCACCTCGCATGCACTGGCCCGGCTCTCAGAAGTTCCTGAAATCGTGTCCGTGCGTCCAAATCAATCGGCCGAGCCGTTCCAACGTGTGCACGCAAGTTACATCTACGCCCATGATTGCGACGTGCTCGACACGTCGTCGAGTGAAGGCTCGTCAGTATCGACAGCCGCACCTTGACGGAGAACAGAACAACCGATGGAGCTTCATCAAGTTCGCTACTTCCTCGCCGTCGCATCCGCGCTCAACTTCACCCGCGCGGCCGAGCAGTGCAATGTCACGCAGCCCGCCCTGACCAAAGGGGTGCAGAAGCTCGAGCAGGAACTCGGCGGCCAGTTGATCTACCGCGAACGCCAGCTGACCCAACTCACCGATCTTGGCAAGGAAGTCCTTCCGATGCTGGAGCGCACACTCGCCTCGGCAGACGCGGTGCGTCGCCGAGCCCAGGAGTTCCAACGCAAGGACGTCGCGCCACTGAAGATTGGCCTCGCCCCTTCCATCTCGGCGTCGCTCGTGCTCGATCCGATTGCGGAGATCGCAAAGTTCGTCCCTGGACTTCACGTCGAGCTGCGCGAGGGCGTGGCGGAGAAGCTCGTTGACCTCTTGCTTGAAGGGGAGATCAACGCCGCAATGGTCGGGGACGTGCGGGACGTGCCCGCCCGCATCGACGACTGGTCGCTGTTCGAGGAGCGCTACGTCGCGGTTCTCGCGCCGACACATCGGCTCGCAAATCGTCCCTCAATCGGCATCGACGACCTCCGTGAGACCGTCTTGCTGGAACGCGCCGGCTGCGACGTCGCCCCGAAAATCCAGCAATCGTATTTCCCCGAGAAGCCGCCCCAACTCGGCCACTGCAGCGGTCACGACTTGCACCTGCAGCACATGGCCGCTGCTGGCTTCGGCGTGATACTCGCGCCCGAGCACATGCCGCGCCTTCCGACGCTTAAGACCATTCCGCTCGAAGGCGATCCAGTTTCGCGGGAGGTGCGGCTCCTGGCTGTCCAGGGGCGTCGCTACTCCCCGGCGCTGGACGCTTTCGTCAAGGTCGCGCGGCTTCGCGACTGGTCGGTCGAAGTCCCCGACCGGGGCGTGCCGCACGCAACGCTCCCGGAGGTGGCGAGGGCGCCCACATGACCACGACACGCGCGCCGGCGGCCAACCGTTTCCAGCCAATCGATCCTCAGCCTGATGACCACCCACCGATGCTAAACCAGACCGACAAGACACTCGCCCGGGTTCGCACAGAGCTGCTGACCACGTTCAGCGCCGCGGACTGGGAGGCATACAACCACCTCGTAGCCAGGCTCCGCGATACAGACGTGGCATCCCACGCGTTGAAGGTCGGAGACGACGCGCCGGACTTCCTCCTGCCGGACGCCGACGGCCGTCTCCACTCCTCCGAACAGCTGCGCCGCAACGGACCCCTCGTCCTGAGCTTCTTCCGAGGCGGCTGGTGTCCGTTCTGCACGGCTGAGCTCTGCGCCCTCCAGGCCGCGAAGGATGAGTTCGAGAGCATCGGCGCGACCCTCGCAGTCGTGACACCCGAGACGAGAGACTTCCCGCGGCAGCTCAAGCGGCGCCTGGGCTTGGACCTGAAGGTGCTCTCGGACGTCGACTATGGCGTTGCCATGTCGTACGGCGTGCTGTTCCGGGTGCCCGACGAGATCAAGGCGCACTATTCCGGGCTAGGGTTCGACTTCGGCGCGCGGCATGGGTCACCGGTGTGGATGTTGCCCATTCCCGCGACCTACGTGATCGACGCAGAAGGTCGGATCCGCAGCGCGTTCGTCGAGCCCGACTTCACGATACGGAAGGAGCCGGCGCAAATCCTGGCCTCGCTGCGCCAGGCCGCTTCCACGTTCAAGTGACGGAGGCCGAAGGTGGAAAACGACATCCGGGACAATGCGGCAATGACGCGGTTTGGAATGTCCCTCGGCGACGGCGCGCTCGCAGTCGCCTACTACAAGATCGAAGACGGTCGCGTCGTTCTGCTCCACACGGAGGTGCCACAAAAGCTATCCGGCCTAGGGTACGGATCGAGGCTGGCGCATGGCGTTTTCGAAGCGTTGCGACGCGACGGGGAAAGAGTGATCGCGAAGTGTCCCTTCATGTCCTCCTACGCCGCCCGGCACCCGGAGTACGCCGCATTCCTCGACGGCTGATCGCCGACAGACGGGACGCCGGCGCGCACGGCGCTTTTGGACGGCGATACCTCACGCCTATCGAATGCATGTCCAAAGGGAATTTCTAATTTCGTCGGCTTCGTCCGATCTTTGGGTCTGCTAGGCCGGCCGAGCACACGCGGTCGGCTCCGCAGCGATTGAAAAAGTGATTGAAGCCGTCGCGCTAAGTCACCGTGCCGTGCGCGAGCAGCAAAGGAGACCCCCATGAAATTATCGAGGACTGTCGGCGTGGCTGTCGCCGTCTCGCCGGTCGCCGGCACTGTGGCAGCGCTCGCGCAGATCAGCGGAACGACTCCCGCCGGCCCGACCGCGAACGTGGCGGACGCCGCCGGGCACCTGCGCGTGCCGACGGACTACCGAACCCTCTACCAAGCGCTCGGGAGCTGGGCGATTGCCGCCGACAGCGGCCAGGGCTCGAAAGAAATCCACGCCGTCTACGGATCCCCGGGGGCGATCGACGCCTACCGGAAGACGGGGCACTTCCCGGACGGCGCCGTGCTGGTGAAGGAAGTCTTCGCGACCTCGACGAACGACATGACCACCGGCACGATAAGCCACGCCGACAAGCTCAAGGGCTGGTTCGTCATGGTGAGAGACAGCAAGGGAACGCACCCCGGCAACCCGTTGTGGGGTGACGGGTGGGGATGGTCGTGGTTCGACGCTGACAAGCCGTTCAAAACCACCTCAACGGACTACCATTCCGATTGCCAGGGGTGCCACGTGCCGGCCCAGGCCACGGACTGGATTTATGTGAATGGATATCCCGCCCTGCGTAACTAGGCGACAGTATGCCTCGACGCTCTCCTCTTGCCGCGGTTTCGCGGAGGTCATGCCCGCGAGCTGGTGCGGCAAGCCGGAAGATTGAAGAGCCTATTGTGGCCATTCGTTTCGGTGATCGACCTTTCGGGTCCGACCGACGTTCAGAGTACAAACGAGCGCATGGAGTTCGACGTGTCCCTGTCGGTCTATGACATCACGGTCCCTATCATGGTGCACGGACTGAACGTGATGGACGACTATCTCGACCACGCCCAAGCGCTCGAGCGGACCAGGGGATTCGAGCCTGGAAGGATCCTTGGCGAGCGGCTCGCGTCCGACATGCTGACTTTCGGAGAACAGTTTTCCGTAAGCTGCAATAAGGTCGACGCCCACATGGCGAAGCTGATGCAGCGTGACGCGCCAGCACCCCACAACACCCTCATGATGTATTCGGCATTGAAGGGGCGGCTCCTCGAGACGCGCGGCTTCCTGCAAAACGTGCAGCCGGACGAGATTGCCGGCGCGCGCTCCCACACATACGAGCTGACGCCGCCTATCGTGCGCGGGTGGTTCGGCGGCGACGACTACATCCGGCACCTGGTGCTGCCCGACTTCTTCTTCCACATCTCGATTGCGCACGCGATCCTTCGGCACCTCGGAGCGAAGATCGGGAAGCGCGACTATCTCGGCAACCTCAGTCAGCAGAGCGGCGGTGACTACTCATGAGAGGCGGGCGGGGCGCGCGGCACGGCCGGGGCTTTCAAAACAGGAAAGCAAGTCGAGGGGACGCCGATAGTGAGCGAGTTGCGAGAGGTCATTGGCGCGCTGCAAGGCGACGCGGACTTCAAGGCTGAGATGAGAATTGCGCGAGTTTTCCACGAGACGGTTGGGCGGGACAACGACATGCATATGATAGACGTACTCGCAAGCGGGGTTGCTCACGACTTTAATAATAGATTGCAGACCATGGCCAGCGCCCTTAGCTTGATGCGCGTGCATGTTGCCGCAGGCCGTGCGTCTGACCTCGGTTCTCTCATAGAAGTTGCAGAACGGTCATTAGTTAGCGCCGGCAAGCTCGCGCATCGTCTTATGACGGTTGCGCGTAAACCGGTTCATCAATCGGACAACCTATTTCAACTTAACGATGCTCTTCTTTCAATGAGTGACCTGCTGCGCTGCGTCCTCGGAGAAGGAATCGTGCTGCGCTTGGCTTTATCGGATTCAGAAACTCGGATCCGATGTGATTCTCACCTGCTCGAATGCGCGATCATAAACCTTGTGATGAACAGTCGAGACGCGATGCCCCTGGGAGGTATCATTACAATCGAGACCAGCAAGTCTCACTCGCCCAAAGGCGACGATGGCCAAGAGTATGTTTCCCTATGCGTCACTGATTCTGGATGCGGCATTACCTCCGACATCCTGGAAAAGATATTCGAACCATTCTTTACGATGAAGCCACAAGGCGTTGGAACTGGGCTCGGACTTCCAATGATACACCATTTTGTTGATCAGGCGCGCGGCCACATTGAAGTTCACAGCATGCCGCAACAGGGCACATGCATAAAGCTCTACTTACCGACTGCCGCCGAAAGCTGAGAGTATGCGCAAAGTCGGCGGCCGAAAGGCCGCGTCAGAGATTGCATTCTGATGGGCGGCGTCGAATGTTTAACGGCATCTCAGCGCCGCTGGGCAATGCTCTGCATCTTGCTTGGACTTGGCCTAAGTTCCCTCGGAAGCGCGATCGTGAATATCGCCTTACCCAATATCTCGCGTTCATTCGCTAGTAGTGACGCGGCGACCGTTTGGGTCGTGAATGCCTATCAGCTTTCGGCAACAGTCTGCTTGTTGCCCGTCGCAAGTCTGGTCGAGTCACTCGGTCTGAAGCGCGTTTATGCCGCGGGTCTAGCTATTTTTGTTCTCGCGTCGTTAGGTTGCGCTTTCGCTCCAACATTGCCGATGCTGGTGAGTGCGCGCTTGATTCAGGGTGTCGGAGCGGCCGGGGTTGCTGTGGCCGGCATTGCATTTATACGCGTGATCTATCCGTACCGCATGGTCAGTACGGGCCTCGCGTTGGTCGCATTAGCGGTGGCGATACCTGGAGCATTGGGGCCTACCATCGCGGCGACAATACTTGCCGTGGCAAGATGGCCCTGGTTGTTTCTGGTGAATGTGCCATTCGGCCTTGCGGTACCGCTGTTTATTGCCGCTGCACCATCAGACGTTCGGGTTCCTCGTCCCCTCGATTTGATCGGGGCCGCTCTCAATGCGTTGGCGTTCGGGCTTTTCGTCGTCGGTGTCGGTACGTTGGGTATTGGCGATAGGCGCATTGCGATGGGAGAGATCGTCGCAGGTCTTTTCTGTTTCAGCCTCTTCGTTCGACAACAGCTCCAGCACTCTATGCCAATGCTGCCATTCGATCTTTTCCGTATACCTCTGTTTGCACTATCGGCGTGGACATCTGTCTGCTCCTATGCTGCACAAATCCTGGCTTACGTCTCCTTGCCGTTTCTGCTTGAGGCGGGGATGCATCTTTCGGCCGTGGAAACAGGCTTTCTCTTGACGCCCTGGCCGTTGATGACGGCCATCACGGCTCCAATCGCCGGCCGCTTGACAATCCGCTACCCCGCCTCGGTGATTTGCAGCATTGGTTTGGCGTTGTTGGCGGCCGGTTTACTTCTGATGGTCTTCTTGCCGACAACTCCGGCGAAGTGGGATGTCGTTTGGCGCCTCGCCCTTTGCGGTATCGGCTTTGGCCTTTTCCAGACCCCGAACAACACCGCGATGATGACGGCTGGACCCATAGGGCGTAGCGGGGCCGCGAGTGGGATGAATGCCGCGGCTCGCTACGTCGGATGGTCACTTGGTTCCGCCTTGGTCTCACTGATCTTCGGCTTGGGCGGAGATCATGGCGCGGTCTTTTGTCTGGTCGCCGGAACGGCCTTCGCTCTGATGGGAGCCGCTACCAGCAGCGCTCGTCGGTTCAGATAGCGTCAAAATGCCGGACGCCAGCACCTCGTCGAAGGTTGTGTGGCAATGTGTGCGCTGTCCGGGGCATAGGTTTTGGGTACACACAGCGGCCGAGATCACCAACGCCCGCCGCGTGGCGAATGTTTGCCTCCGCTAGAATGGGACTGAATAGGCCTGTCCCTAGCCCCGTTGCAGCAACAGGGCTGTCAGCTCGTTTGGCATGTCGAGCATCACATCATGCCCGCACGCAAACTCCTCTCGCCACCAGCGGCGTTCTCCTGCGAGCTCGTAAAAGCCGTCGAAATAAGGGCTGTCATAGCTCCGCGCCCGGATGTATCCGATGTTCGGAATCGTGTCACAAGCGCCGCTGATCTGCGCCGATGCTTCAAAAGTGGACAATGGCTGCACCGTGCACTGTCGGTCAACCCAATCGGCGTCTGCCGCGTTCACTGCCAAGAACGATGCCGGAGGCGGCGGGACCTTCCAACCATCGCCGTTCGCCGCGGCGAGTTCTCGGAATCTCTTCCCCTTGTCGGGTACGTAGTCGAAAAGAGTTTTGCCGTTGTTTGGCACAAAGGCATCGAGGTAGATCAACGAGCGAATCCGGTCTGACATCCGGTCGGCGACGTGGCGCACGACAAATCCAGCATAGGAATGTCCGACCAGGACGATGTCGCGCAGTTCTTCCCAAACCATGAGGTTGGTGACATCCGCGATGTGGGTGCCGAGGTTGACCTCAGGGCTCAAGAGGTGCGACCGTTCTCCAAGACCGGTCAGCGTCGGCGTGAACACCCGGTGGCCTTTTGAGGCCAGGAGGCGGCGCACGCGAGTCCAGCACCAACTGCCGTGGAACGCGCCGTGGATCAGAACGTAATCTGTCATTCTTAAGCTTCTCCCGAGCCGCCCGCTATCGCCACGGCCGGCGTCGGGGTTGTTGCAGCTATAAAGGCGCCGCAGATCGAGGTCGCAGCGGCTACGACGAGACCGACCTTGTAACCGGACTCGAAAGACGCGACACCGGCGGCCAGGGCCGCGCCGACAAGTTGCGCAATCCGGCTCGCCGCATTGTTGACGCCGGAGGCGAGCCCTTCGTCCGTCTGGTCAACACTCGACATGACGGACGCGGTAAGCGGCGCCACGAGCACAGCGAAGGACAGGCCAAGCAGCGCCATCGGTACGATCACACCGAGCATCAAGGATTCTTTCTGACCAAGCGCCATCCAGAGGTAGGCCAGTGCGGCACCTGCTGGTCCCGCGATGAGCATGGTCCGCGCGCCAATCTTGTCCGCCAAGCCACCGAAGACATTCGACAAGAGCCCTACGCCGAGCGTGAAGGGCAGAAATGCCAGCCCGGCATCGGTCGACGACAGGGTGCGCCGATCGACGAGCTCAAAAGGTAGCAGGAAGAACATGATCGAAATCCCCGTATAGACCATCAACGTCGCGACGTTCAGTCCGAGGAAAGCGCGGTTCTCTACCAGACGGGGCGGCGTCATCGGGTGTGCGCTTCCGCGCTCCCAGATCGCGTAGACGGCGATCCCGACAATGCCGAGCCCGGCGACGATCGTGAGTGCCGTGGTCGTCCGGGCGGAAGCGCCTGCGGCCGCCCAAGCTTCACTGCGTCCGATTTGGCTAAGCGCCCAGGCAAGCGCGCCGAGCGCCGAAGCGAGGATCGCGGCACCGATCACGTCGAACGGGCGCTGGATGCGGCCATCTTTGGGCGCGAAGACCAGCAGTACTCCCACTGCTACGAGCGCGAGCGGCGGGTTGATCCAGAACACGGATGGCCAGCCAAAGGTCTCGGTCAGCCAGCCGCCCAGGACAGGACCTCCGGCGGTGGTGAGAGCCGATGCCGCGGCCCATATGCCGATCGCCCGGTTCCGCTCCGCGCGCCGGTAGGTGGCGCCGATCAGGGCGAGGCTGGCGGGGGTAACAATCGCCGCGGCCGCTCCCTGCGCGCCGCGGGCAGCGATCAGCCAGGCCGGCGAAGGCGCCAGCGCGCAAGCCGCGGATGCCAGACCAAACAGGACGCAACCGGACGCGAGCATGCGCGCCTTGCCATAAACGTCCGCGAGCGCGCCGCCGATCAATGTCAGCGAGGCGAGCGCCAGCATATACCCGTTGAGAATCCATTGAACGGAGGCGAGGTCCGCTCCGAGGTCAGCGCGCAATCTCGGTAACGCAACGGGCAGCGCTGTCGCATCGATGAATGCCATCGAGGACGCGATCACACAGGCCGTGAGCACCATGCGCCGGCCCCAAGGTGCCGTTTCCTGCCCGGGCTCTCGCGGGCAGGGTTCTGCATCGATAACGCCGCGGCCGCACTGCTCTATAAACGGCTGCGCCTCGTGGTGACAAGCTCGCCAACTCTGGTTTGCAGGAGTGGTCATTCGCGGTCTCGTATTGCGTTGTAGGTGCTTCTGACAGCGTGGCGGTCGCCACCCGGCGAGGGAAATCGCCTCTCGCCATAGAATCGATAGACGATAGTTATTGCCTCGCCGCGCGGCGTGAGGCCGCCGCGGTCTGCGCAACTTGCCTTGATTTATGAATGGCAGAGAGGACCGTCGCAGCAGCATTCTCGGCTGCTATGGAAACTATACATGCCGGCTATTGGAAAATTTCGTCCCGCGCTGCGATCAATGGTTAGCACTGTCGCAGATTTCATCGAGTAACGCGCGGGACAATCTCGGACGGAGATTACTCAATTGCGTGGGAGAAAAAGTATGGTCGGGGAGAAAAAAGGTAGGCGCCTTACCCTACTGATCGCCGGAGCGGTTTCCAGCGCAGTTGGCAGGACAGCTGTATTCGCGCAATCCGAATCCAATAACATCGGCGCACCGACGAGGAAGCGCTGTCTCCCCGAATATACCGCATCCGGCGACTTGATACTGCCGGAGAATTTCAATGAGTGGGTGTTCGTCGGCTCACCTGTCACTCCGAACGCGCTCAACGGCGGGAAGGCCAATTTTCCTGAATTTCACAACGTTTATATCAAACCGGGTTCATACGAGATCTACAAGAAGACAGGTGAGTTTCCGGAGGGAACGATCTTCTTCAAGGAGCTACAGCTGACGCTCCCAGCCGAGAACCCGGATGGCTCCCGCACCGAGGCCTCCCGGCGAGGCTTCTTCCCCGGAAAGCTAAACGGCGCGGACGTTTCCGTCAGGATAGCAAGCGCTACGACGACACTGGAGGCTGGGGTTACTATAACATCGATCACCACGAGCCGAAGGCTCCGACAGCCTAGCTGCGGCCGAAGTCCGAATGCGCGTTCTGCCACATGGCTAGCGCTAAGAAAGACGACGTCTGGACCCAATTCTATCCGTTGCTGGACAAATGAAATCGTCAACGAACGCTACCGGTTCGCCAACACAGGGTGCCGCTGGCATGAGATGTCGAACGGGCTCTCATCGCTGGAACATATCCAGCAAAGAGACAAGTAACCGAGGAGACAATTCATATGAAGGCGATCATCGTAACGGACCGGGCCGCGGGAACGGCGGGAATGAAGCTGGGGGAGCAGTCCGAGCCGCAGGCAGCGATCAACGACGTCGTTGTTCAGGTTCATGCGTCGGGATTCACCTGGGATGAGCTGACGTGGCCTTCGACCTGGACCGATCGCTTCGGCCGTGACCGGGCGCCGGTGATTCCCGGGCAAGAGCTGGCCGGAGTGGTCACCGCCCTTGGCTATGGCACGAGGGGACTGTCGGTCGGGCAGCGGGTGTTCGGAGTCACGGACTCGTATCGCGGCGGCACGCTGGCCGAGTATGTGGCCGTCGAGGCACGCAACCTCGCGCCGCTGCCGGGCGATGTCGAGTTCGCGGTGGGCGCGAGCGTGGCTATGCCGGGCCTGACCGCGTGGCAGGGACTGTTCGTGCACGGCCGCCTTCAGGCAGGGCAGAGCATCCTCGTGCACGGCGCGGCCGGCGCGGTCGGTTCGATGGTCACCCAGCTCGCACGTGAGGCCGGCGCCTACGTGATCGGCACCGGACGCGCCGCCCACCGTCAGACCGCGCTCGACTTCGGCGCGCAGGAGTTCGTCGCTCTCGAGAACGACGCCCTAGAAGACGTCGGCACAGTAGATCTGGTTTTCGATATGTTCGGCGGCGACATCGCGAAGCGGTCCGCAGGCCTGATTGGAGCCGGAGGAACGCTGGTGACCATCGCCGGCCCGACCGAGGCACGGCCTGCCGACGGCCTGACGATCGACTTTGTTCTCGTGTCCGATCGCGCCCAACTGGGTGAGATCGTCCAGCGGGTGCGGGACGGACGACTGCGGACGAACATCGGCAACATCGCGACCCTCGATGATGCTGTCGCCGCTTTCAATCCGAGCAAGCGGACGAGCGGGAAAACGATCATCCGCGTTCGTCCGTGAGGACTCGGGGACGGCGAGCGGTTCTGCGCTCCTCGTGGATCATCGTCGCCTTTTGGATCGTAGCGTAGCAACACAAGGAGACTGGTTGGATGCAAAATTACGTCTTGGGGCATTCGAGCCGGGAACGGCACCGCGGAAAGTGTCTCGACAGGTGGAGGCGGTCGGCCGGGCCGCCTTCGTCACGGGCGCGTCGTCCGGATCGACCGCAGCGCTGTCGCGATCACTACGGCCCGCGAGCGCGCGCGCCGCTGGTCACGCCAATATCGAATTCGAAATGACCGGCTCCGGAAACTGCGATCTGGCTATCGGTCGCTATGTCTTGGTCCACCAGAGCGACCCTGTCGCACTGATCCGCAGCGGCCACTCACGTCCAGCGAGGCGGCGCAGTTGCCTTCCACGAGGTATTCCTCCTCGGAACATGGTGGTCCTTTCCCCTGGTCCCGCTATGGGAGGATACCTCCGATCTCATCAATACGACGTTTCGCTCAGTCGTTACGTGCCCTGATGCCGGAGCGCGGATGGTGGAGCATTTCTACAATGCGGGGGGGAGTTGCCTCGCCTGTTTTCGGAGACTCCGGTGGACGGCGGCCCCGACTCGTCTCTTACGCATGGGCCGCGGAAACTCTTCCGTTCGCTGTTGCCAAGAGCCGAGGAAATCGGCCTTGTGGCACGCGGCGAGATCGATATCGACAGGCTTGAGGACCACCTGCGCCAAGCGGTGACGGCGGTCCATGCTCAGATCGGCTTTGCCCATCAACATTGCGGCTGGGCGCGAGTCCTATGACACTTTTTGAGAAGAGTACACGGGGAGGACCGACGAAGTTCATATGTCCTCCCCCAACGGAGGCGAATCGTCCTCGGTGCCTGACAAGGGGTGGCCCGGTAGAGCCTCTAAGCAAGGGGCGCGTGTCATGTGCGATGATAGCGTGGCTTACGTAGCCGTGAGCCGGAGATCCGGTCGGTTTCGCTGAGGTAAGGGGGGATTGAAGTTCATCCTCAATCTTGAAGGGATTCCCAGACAAGTTCTCAGCTGAAAACAACTTCGTCAGCCGATCCATGATAGGTGATAAACCCGTTCAGTGCTGTATCGGCAATCAGCCCCGTCGCGGCCTTTCCCGCCGACAAGAAAGCCCGTGCGGTCGGTATCTGATCCGCCATCGCGGTTGTCGCCAGTGGCGTCGCGCCCGCGATCGCCGGCGCGATCCTCGATGACAAGTCCTGGCGGATGATCTTTCTGATGCTCCCGCCTGCTATCGCCAGCGCGCTGGCCGTCGGCGCCCTTAGGATACCCAACGACAGCCCGACTAGGTCGTGGACTCAATTGAGCGAAGCTAAATATTTTTCAGTCTCGCGATGAGATCACGCGAGACTGCTTGAAACAAGATGAAACAGGTAAGTGCCTGACGGTACAGGCTAACTTCCGTTTCGTGCCTCGTTTCTGCCGTCTCTCTTGGTCTCACTGCGAAGCACAGTATTTCGCACTTTTGTTAGCAGAGCTAACAGCAACCCGAGAGACGACATCCATGAGAACGAAGCTCACCGACGCGGCCATCCGGTCGTTCGCGCCGCGCGAGGCCCCTTACCCGGTCGGCGATTCCACCTGTCCCGGCCTCTGCATCAGGATCACGCCGAAGGGGGTAAAGACCTTCGCCTTCGCGTACCGCAACAAAACCACCCGCAAGGTCGAGTGGCTGACCCTCGGCCGCTACCCGGACCTGTCCCTGACGCGGGCGCGCGAACAGGCCAACGACGCGCGCAAGGTCGTCGCCAATGGCGGTTCGCCCCAGGCGGCCAAGGTCGAGCGCCTCGACGCTGAAAAAAAACTAAGACCTATGCCGAGGTCGTCGCGCTCTATCACGACGCCAAGCTGGTCCTGCTCCGTTCCGGGAAAAAGACGCTCAATACGCTCAATCGCATCGGGCGCGTCTACGACTGGAACGACCGCCCGCTGTCCTCGATCACCGACGACGATGCCGCCGAAATGCTCCAGGACATCGCCGACGAGCGCGGCAAGAAAGCAGCGGCAAACCAGACCCGATTTATCCTTGGCGCGATGTTCAAGTGGGCGAAACAGCCCGGCCGCAAGTTCACGGCTATCAACCCTTTTGCGGACCTTCCCGCGCCCGGTGGGGCCTCCGTTCCGCGCGACCGCTTCCTGAGTACCGTCGAAATCAAACAGGTCTGGCGGGCTCTGGAGGAGCCGGAACGGTTCAAGGTGTCGCGCGATGCCGCAACCGCGCTGCGGCTGATCCTCGTGACGGCGGCACGGCCGGGGATGGTAGCGGGCATGGTTGGCAGCGAGCTTCGCGACCTCAGTGGGCCGAGCGAGCACGGTCCCCACTGGTCACTGCCCGCAGAGCGCATGAAGGCCGGTAGCCCGTTCATCACGCCGCTCACCGGCCTGGCGCTCGAACTGCTACGGCCGCACCTCAAGAGCGATGCGGATGTGCGGCTGTTCAAGCTAGCCGGGCGGCAGCAGTTGTACGAAGCGGCCCAGCGCATCGTCGAAGGCCTCGGGATGCAGCCGTGGCGGCCGCACGATCTTCGCCGATCCGCCGCGACGATCCTCGACAAGTCGGGCTACTCGCTCGAACAGATCGGCGCGATCCTCGCGCATACCCGCAAGGGCGTGACGGCGGTCTATGCTCGCTGGGACAAGTTCGACCTGCGGCGCGAGATGGCGACGGTCATCGAACGGTCATTGCGCGAAACGTTGACCGAGACGCCCCAAGTTGCACAACTCAACCGGGACCTGCTCGCGGCGTGAGATATAAAAGCGACGCCAGCGCCGGTCTGCACCCGGTCAGCACATCGCTGGCCGGGTTTTTCTCATTCCGGCCAGCGCGAGAGGGGCCGCGTCAATCGGTCAGGTTGAGCGTCTTATCGGCGCAGACGTTGATGCCGGACGCATCCATCGACTCGCCGTCGTTGAACATCCCGCGCAAATCGAAGCGGCAATCACTGGCCTGCGGCAGTTTAGCCGACGCTTGCTTGCCGGATTTCACCGGGCCGACCACTTTCTTCCAGTCTGAAGAGCCGGACTGGGCCGCCTCCAGTTGGACTAGATCCGCTTTGCGCGAGTTCGTCACCGTCACTGTGACGGTGACTGCCGGCTTCGCCTTGTGCTTGGGCGTCGGCGCGGCCTGCGCGGTAAGGCCGAACAGAGTCGCTCCCGCGAGCGCCGCAGCAAGTGTCCGAGTGATCATCAGGTTCACTCCTAGCTCAGGTTCACCCCCTAGCATCACCACGACGCGCGACCCTTACGCCCACTGCGTTAAGCATCTGTTAAAACGAATTGGGTCCGGCCCGACGATTTCGCGGCCTGCTTGCGGCATCGGGTTGGTGTCGGGAGCGGATTTTGTGCTGATCGATCAACGCACCGCGTGCGAAAGCCGCTGATGCGCGCTTGCCTCGCCCGGTGTCGGTAGCGGCCACCTCGAAATAACGCACCGGCGAGGCTGGCTGCGAGGCGGGCGAATTCGACAGTTGTCGGATTTGAACGGCGATGTGCCGCTCGGTTTCTTTGATCCATGTCAACGGGCGGTTCGGTTGGCTGCCTTTCCTTTTTCCAAAAGGAATAAGCCAATGAAACGCCTGATCCTCACCGCTGCCATTATCCTTGCCACATCAACACCAGCGTTCACCCAGAACACCGAGCAGGAGAACAGTGCGGCGATAGCTGCCGTCATCTACATGATTGCGCAGAAGCGCTGCAATCTGACCACGGGGGAAGATGGCAAGCTTCGCGGAATGACCATCTCCGTGATCGAGGGCAACGGCTTCACTTGGGAGCAAGTTGTCTACGGTGAGAAGCCGATGATCGGTGACTTCCTGAAAGACAATCCGGTCTATGAGAAGGCTACCAAAAATGATCCTGCTGCCGTCAGGACCATCTGCAATGAGGCGCGCGCCATGCTTGCCAAAAAGAAATAGACCTAGCTGAACGTACCGTGACTGGCCGTTTCCCGGCAGACGAGGCGGTCACCGGCACCGGCCTCGGCACGATGACTTCGCGGGCTGATTGTTCGCACGCTCGGCTTCGATCCGGCCGCATTCGCGGGCCGGATCATCTGGATGCCAGCGCGAAGACGCCGCACCGCCGCATGCGCTGCAGCAGCGCGATCAGCATTCCCGACCCTGACACTGGAGAACGGCGCAGATGCGAGCGAGGAGGATGACAGCCCCCAACGATGGCACCATCCGCATCGATCACCGGGTCCTACAGACCACGGAGGACCCGCGGGGACCGCGCGACCGCGCTTATTGAGGATATCCGGTGCGAGAAAATCCGTGGTTGCAGTTACAGGGGAAGCGGCCCGTCCTACTCAATGCCGCTATGCCGCGATAGCGACCAAATTCGGCAGCGCAGCAAAACGACGCGATGTGGCAATAGATTGCGGACTCGATGTGTTGCTTTCGGTACAATGTACAAATGGGTTCTAAGATACCGGCAGCGGGTCCCGCATCCGCTAACACGATTAAACGTCTAACACGCATCGCACCAGGCGTGCAGGCGCTTTCGCGCTATCAATTTGCCGAAGACTTCCGGTACGACCTCGTTGCAGGTATTTCGGTTGCGGCGGTCGCGTTGCCTGTGTCGATAGCGTACGCCCAACTCGCCGGGTTCAACCCTATCGTGGGCCTTTATTCGAGCGTCTTGCCGCTAGTCGCTTACGCAATATTTGGTACGTCGCGCCAACTGATCGTGAACCCCGATGCAGCGGTCTGCGCGATGATCGCGTCCGCAATCGGACCGCTCGCTGCTGGCGATGCTGAAATCTACCTCTCGCTCTCGATCGCGCTGACGTTTCTCACCGGCCTGTTGTGCATTGGCGCGAGCTTCTTTCGCCTCGGGGCATTGGCAGATTTTCTATCCAAGCCAATCCTTGTAGGCTTCCTAAACGGCATCGCGATCAGCATTTTTCTCGGGCAAGTCGGTAAACTGCTTGGATTTTCAATCGAGTCGCATGGCATCGTTCCTCGGCTACTCGAAGTCTTCTCTAAGCTTCCGCAAACCCATTTGCCGACGCTCGCGGTAGGAGCCAGCAGCTTTGTCGTACTCTTCATCTCACTACGGTTCTTGCCGCGCATACCGGCGGCGCTGGTTGTGCTGATCGTTGCGGGCGCCGCGGCTGCCATATTGAAAGTTGACGCACAGGGCGTCGCAATTCTGGGCACAGTTCCTGCCGGGCTGCCACCATTGCGCTGGCCGACGTTTCCACTCGAACACTTGCCGTCACTGGTAGCCGACGCGGCCGGGTTAGCCCTCGTACTCTTTACCAGCGGCACATTGACGGCCCGCAGCTTTGCCTCGAAGGGTCACTACGAAATCGACGTCGATCGCGAACTAGCGGCCTATGGTGCAGCCAACATCGCTTCGGCCCTGTCGCAAGGCTTTGCCGTCACCGGAGCCGACTCGCGCACTGCAATGGGCGCCGCTGCGGGAGGCCGTGCGCAAGTGACTGGGCTAGTCGCCGCGGCCGCGATAGCGATCGTGCTTTTGTTTTTGACCGGGCCGCTGCAATACGTGCCGATCGCGGCCCTCGGAGCGGTACTGGTGTTTGCGGCTTTCTCGCTCTTTGACGTGAAAGCGCTTACAGAAATCTGGAAGATCGACCGTCTCGAATTCGGACTGGCGATGATCACTACGCTCTGCGTCGTGGCGGTGGGGGCGATCAACGGCATTCTCATCGCAGTGGCGTTCGCGCTGGCGCGCTTCGTAAAGCAAACCGCGCGCCCGCGCGCCGAGGTGCTGGGCAAGGTAGTTGGCTTACCCGGTTTTCATTCGATCGAGCGGCATCGGTCTGCGAGGACATTCCCCGGCCTCACGCTCTTTCGCTTCAATGCGCCTCTGACGTTCTTCAACGCCGACTATTTCAAGCAGCGAGCACTGGCTGCGGCCGATGCAGCAAGCCCCGGCCTGCAGTGGTTTGTCATCGACGCAATTCCAATTAGCGACGTCGATATCAACGGCCTGTATGCTTTCCGCGACCTGCGCAAGGCGCTGGAGGCGCGCGGCGCCACCCTCATCATTGCGGGCCGCAGGACTGAGTTTCTTATGTGGCTACGGGAGATCGACCTCTACCGAGCGGAACACGAGCAACGCATCTTTCCGACTTTGCGTCAGGCGATGAAGGCATACAGCAAGGCGCATCCGGCCGAATTGCCGCCGGACGAGGAATAACTTGGCAGCCGTTCCCTTTGACCGCGACTTTAAAAGAGTTCTTTCACGAACCGCCGGCCCTTCAACCTTGCCGGGTCATTCGCGACCGAGCCGAGCCAGCAACGAGTCCGGTCATGTCCGCAGTACCGCCGAAAGCGGAAGTGGGGCTGCGGTAGAGACCGCCTTCACGCTGACGCTGCAATCGGAGTATCCTACCGACGCAACAGGAATGACGCTGATGACCGAGACCGTCACCATTGATCGCCCGCCCGTCGCCAAGCCGGTCTCTCGACGGCAATCCGCCAAGCCCGCGACCGTCAGCGCGTCCGCACTGGCACTGCATCTCGATTGCAGCCGCACCTACATCGGCAAGCTCGAAGCCGAAGGCGTGATCCAGCGGCAAGGTGACGGCTTCCCGCTTGATCAGAGCCGCGTAGCTTACCTCCGATACTTGCGGCGCGAGCGACCGAGGTGAACGCGGCTGTGAAGCCTATTCACCCGAAAGCCATGCCGGTGATCTTGACGACCGACTTGGAGCGCGACGTCTGGATGCGCGCGCCATGGGACGAAGCCAAGGCGCTGCAGCGGCCATTGCCGGACGATGCGCTCAGGATCGTCATGCGCGGGGCCGACAAAGAGGATCGAGCGACGGCCGCATGACCGCATGCGGCGGCCCCCCGGCTACAGCGAACCCTGCCAGCCGACGAAGGTGACCCGGCCACCGTCCGGCCCATTGTGGGTCCATGAAATCAAGCACGACGGCTACCGGCTGATGGTGCAGCGCAACGGTGCATGGGTTCGGCCATCGATGCTGACCTAGATTGATCGGTCAAAGTTAATCCAGATCAATGCTGCGCTCAGTAAGGCCGCAGACGGTGATCATCCCACTACGGCCTTGGAGGTCGCCATGACCAACGCTGTACAAGCTTTTGTTCTCTGCGCAGGAGTTTTTCTGCTTTCGTTTGCCGCCATTGTTGCATTCTGGTTCGCTGAAAGGTGGCGACCTGGCAGCGGACCACAGTGGACAACCACGCCGAAGAGAAAGGACTAGCTAACCTAAGCCGTTCGCCAAATCCAGCGGCGGCTTTTAGCTCAACGAACGCATGCAGGGCGAGATCGGCGCGGCCGTGTTCGAACACACGCCTGCAAGCTCCGCCTGAGGGCATCGTCTCCAAGCACCGGGACGGGGCGGTCGTCGCACTGGCTACGTGCAAGACGGCTCGGCTAACTAACCACGCGCCAAGTTACAGCAGTCTAAGTGTGAACGGCCCCACACACGGCTACTTTTTTGGGGTCTAACGTTATCCTCCATGCAAGGAATTTATTCTAGTTAGGGAGTTCGACCATGGAAACTTCCAAACAACGCACACTCGTCTTTGCGGGTTTCGCAGTTTTGATCGCTGCAGTACTCTACCTGGCATTTGAAGGGGCGGGTGCCGATGCGCTTCTAGTAATTGCAACGTTGGTGCAGTGACATAGCGCCGACCCAAAGCGGCGTGAGGTCTAGGCTTGGAAGACGCCGCGCTGCTGGCGGTCTGGTTCTTCTTGCGCGCGGCGGAGCCACCGCTGCATGGGAGAGCTGCAATGATCCAAACAGAGCTGATCTTTGATCGTGTGCTGAAAATAACCGTGCCTGAGAAGTTGAAGGCCGGGGACTTTCGGCAGCTTGCACCGCAGATCGATTCCCTCTTGCAGCAGCAGGGCAACATAAGCTTGCTGGTTGACGCCTCGAAGTTTGGCGGCTGGGAAGATATCGCTGCGTTCGAGAAGCACATCGGCTTTGTGAAAAATCACCACCAGAAGGTGGAGCGCATAGCCGTTATCGTCGGGCATAACTGGCAGTATTGGGTCATAGGCACCATGCGGCTGTTCCTGCATCCTGAAGTGCGGACCTTTGACAAACGCGAAGAACGTGAAGCTTTAGAGTGGATCACCGGGCAAGCCTGAGCGAGCCAGCTGGCTAGAAATCACGGGTGTCTAGTTCCCAGCGGGGGGGCAATTCATTGATATTCTCGCGGCCGATCATCAAGGCAGCTACGTCGTGTTCGAGCTAAAGGTCTCGCGCGGTTATGATCGAGAAATCACAATTGATCTCAAGCCAGATCGCGCATCCCCAGCGTTCGCTTGATTGAATACGAAATCGATTTCAAGTTGCGTCCCCTCGCGCAGATGCGGCTATCGATGTGCCGACGGCGACACGCTTAAAATCCACGGCCAGCGTATTCGGCTCTGGGGCATTCGATGCGCCCGAGAGCAGCCATCTTTGCCGTGGGCGAGAACAGCCTGCAAATATCGTCAGCCGCGCCCCGCCATGACTCGGGCAGCGCCGCCAATGCCGGCTGTTAGCCACTAGCCGCATCGAAAAACGAGTCCAAGGACTGAGCCAATCGGTCCGCCATTTGCGTAGCGGTCGGCGTGGACTGCTTTTCGGGGGGCAGCGGGCCGAGAGAAATGACGGCCAGCCCAGTACAAGCGGCAAGAACGGCTATCGCAATCGCAGCGAGATATTTGATCCTCATAGCGACGGTCCCCTTTATCGTCCCATAAACTAACCGGGCACTCTCTGAAATGGTTCCGAGTGCTATCCGTGTGTCCGTTGGGCCATCGTCTAAGACCCAGCCGACCGAGTCCGGGTTCTCCGAATGGAACATCGGGTTGCAATCAAAGGATCAAGGAACGAAAGAGCCTGCTAGGCTTTAGAAAAAACATGAGACCGTCGCTCGCCGGTACTAACACGGCGCATGTCGCGGATAGCCAAAGGTCGCTAATAGAAGACCCGCTGTTCTCAAACCAGCGCTCGCGCAGATAGCCAAAAGCGGCGGTCTCCGGTTCCATTCGGAACGGCCAGCCGTGCTCGCAAGCAGGAGAGCTAGGGGGCGTAGGTCTTCGCTGCTGGGCGCATTCTTGCCCCGAACGAGGCTTCGTTATGCCCAACCGGATTGACATAGACCACAAACACAGCCGCGCCATTGTTCGAGAGATCGGCGAGAGATTGCGTGCGTCGCTGAAACCGGAGCCGGAATTGCCAGCGAGCATTAGAACGCAAATCCACCGGCTCCGCGAATTGGAAGAGCAGTCACCATCGATCATTCCGGCGGCTGAGCGCTGGGACAGGCCTCGCCGCTGAACCGCTGTGGGACAGCACAGACGGCTCGGCCGAACATGGACGAGCAATGCCATCGGTGAAACGCCGTGCGTCAAGATTTTGCGTGAGTACGGTGAGGCGCAATCCGAATTGATCGGCAAAACCGTCGTCCTTACCGATGGAAAGGCAGGCACTGTTGAGAACGTATGGCTGGATGAATTGCACGGGCTTCGGATTTCGATCAAAGGTCATGATGGACGGTGGCCGGTCTCAACCATCAAGCTCGTGGAGAATTAGACCATCGGCTGCGCGCCGCCCAGCGCGCGCCCTGCTTTCCAGATCATTCCAGAAGGCGTGAAATACGAGCGGCGCGGTGCCAGTTCCCGAGCCCCAGGGAGCATCCCCTGAGAGCGCGCGGGATTCCCCATGGAATCGCCAAGCGGCAACCCGACGGCAGGGACGAATGAAACTATTTGAACTGTCGGGCTTTGGGTTTGCGGAGGGAAGATCGTGAACAGAATCCTGAAATTCCTCACTTACCTCATCGCCGTGGTGTACTTCGTGGTGGACGTGGTCTTCATGGCCGTGGCGAAGCCGGTGTCCGACTGGATTGCCAGACACGTGATGTTGCGCAGATTGCGGGCTTGGATCAGGTCGCTACCGCCATATTCCTCGCTGGCGTTGTTTTCCGTGCCTGTGATTATCCTGGAGCCGGTTAAACCTGTGGCGGCTTACCTCGCCGCAACTGGCCAAATCCTGGGCAGCGCCGTGACATTGATTGTCGGCGAGCTTCTCAAGCTCATACTTGTGGAGCGCCTGTTCAGGCTCACGCGCGACAAGCTGATGAAGATCCCCACATTCGCGTGGGCCTATGGCAAATTCCGACAACTCAAAGCATGGCTTGAGGCCACGGAGGCCTGGAAGACCATGCGGGCATTGAGCCGGGCGGCGCGCGATTACGTCGCGCATCTCAGACCGCGCGCTTTCGCCGACTGACCGGGGACGGTTTCTAGCCATGCTGCGTGAGATATAGCCGGGAACGCGAGGCGACGAGGCGACCAAACGGCTCTGTCGCTCATGGCGCAAAGGTATCGGTGCTTGCTCACCTATCGTTCAGCTCACCGTTGGCACCGGACTCGCAAGTTCAAAGCTCATTGTCCCATGGCTTCGGTCCATCTAAATCCGGGGCGCGACGGCCGACCGTTGGATCAGTCCTGCTTTTGTGGCGACAGTCGCAATCTCGCTGACAATGACACCATCGCCCGCATCGCCTTTTCCTGGACGACGATCCAGGGGCTCGGCTTGCCGTCCACGACGGCGCCGCGGGGCAGTTCAAACGATAGCTTTCTCGCCGAGAGTTGCCGCCTCGACATATCGGCAAAGCAGCGGCAGATCGGATTGAACGAAGTGTGTCGTATCGCGCGGCTTGACGATAGCAACGAAGGCGTTGCGCTCGGGCCGCTGAACGTTGATGGCGGCTCGAGCCGCTTAGGCTTGCCGTCGACTGCTATCGTCGCAAGTGCGGCGACCCGATTTCTTGCCGCGTTGGCGCATCCGAATGGACCTTCCTAAGGTCGGGCGACGAAAAGCCCGGTGAAGCCTGCGGGCCGGTCGCGGCGCGAAGCTATGCATTTCCTCTCATTTCCCCGGCCGCTTGCACTCCACAATCGAGCAGCCTCCGCGCTCGGTCCAATTCGTTCTAATGCCGCGATAAGGTCTGACGTTGACGTCCATGTCTGGTTTCGTCCGTCACGCCAATGACTCCGGCTTGCTGCCAGGACGTTCAATAAGTTCATATATGGGGACGTGGGTGCATTCTGTCCACGATTCTAGCGCAGCTCCGCAGACCGCGCAGATCGCGTCACCCGTATGCGGCACCAAGAACTTCTCTTCAGTGCGTCTGTACTCGGCGCCGCAATCGCATTGAACAATTGTCGCCATGCCTGAAGTATGCGCTTGGAAATGTGCATTTGCTATCGGGACCGCCAACAAAATGGGGCCGCCCAGCATCTGTGGGATGCCTAGCGGTTGGTGGCCATCCTTACTTCGATGCCGATTCAAGTGACGAAAGCAGCACAATTCGTGAAGGGTCAGTGCTCCTTCCATGGTTCTCCCGACCGCCAGGGAAAATCCAGTGCTATAAGAAAGGCTGCTTTTGTTTGCGTTGGCTGAGGGCGGGGCAATGCCAATCAATCGGTTGTTGAAAGACAAGCGCACGCCGCAAGAAATCGAGCTTTTGAATATGGCCTTCAATCAAGCTCTAAACTTGCTGGGCGTGGTTGATCGTAACGACCCGTTCTGCGATATGGTCGCTCGCAAGGTTATCGAGGCCCGCGCGACAGGCATAAACGGGTCGCGAGAGATCGCGGAAATTGCTGTGCAGCGCATGGGCCTCCGGTAAGGCCGCTCGGTTCGCCTAAGCCGAACAACGCTCTGAACAAGTTGGCTAACTGAGCCAGACCGGACGCGCTTTGGCGTTTTGATTGCCGCCGGTTCTGACCCTATTGAAAAGGGGTAAAATGCCCCAGGGTCACTTCCAAGGAGCAACAACATGACCCTACAAATCCCCAAGCTAGTTTCCGTCAGGATCGACTGGCGTGCCTTCGCGATCATAGGTGCAACGATGCCGCCCCGCGATCCCGACGACGACGAGGATGAAGACGAGGACGAAGAGGAAGAAGACGACGATGAGAATCGAACCGACGATCCGCCGGTCGTGCGAGAGCCGGACGAAGGCTGATACTTTGGGATTGGCATCGGCTGAGCTTCTGAGGACGTGATCCGCGCGGCCCGCGTGTCGTGCTCTACTAAAAGCATCCGATGGCGTCCAGGATCGATCTTCTAATCTGGAGCGACCGGCCAGACGTCGAATGGAAGACGGTGCAGGAGGCCAGCATGACCCTTATATGGCTTGGTGTGCTCCTTGTTTTCGGCGGCGTGCTCCAGATGGCGTATCAGCCAATCTGGCGAGGCAGATTAAGCGGTGGAAGACGGCTTCGCTCCGGTCGCGACACGCTGGAACCGGAAAGACCGGGTAGCGGTTTCGAAATCAAATCCAGTTGGCCCGGACTCGTGCTGGTCGCGCTCGGCGGCGCTTTCTTGCTGGCCGGAGCCGCCGTCTGAGTCGAAACAACTGACCGCTAATTCACCGTCATTTGGCTGTCGGATCAGTTCGCCCGAGAGAGGATTGCCTCCCTGGCGAATTGCTTTGGTGCTATACTTTAGGCGGTTTGCACTGAGGGAGGCATCGATGTCTGGCAAATCGCGATACGGCAGCTTCGGGAGCGTTAACAGACATGACGCGACCAACATCGCGACCGAGAAATCCATCCGCGCAGCGGCAAACACCGCGGCCGCCAGTGACGTAGCCGTTCAGGCCTCGTGGGCGCAGTACGTTCAGAACCTTGTAAGCGAGCAGATCGCAGAGATCCGTGACGGCGTCATTGAGGGATTGCGCGAGGGCATCAACGAACAGGTCGGTCGCCTTCGACGCGAGTCGGATTGCAATTCAGCGAAATTGGAACGGGCGCTGGCCGATATCCGCGCGGCCAAGGCGGAAATGCGGGAAGCGATTCGAACCGAGCTTCGCGCCGAAATGCGCGCTGAGATCGCAGAGCGGACGGCGCTGATCAAGCAGCCTGCCGATGGCGTACCGGGTCCGCGCGGCGAAAAGGGCGAGCCGGGTTCGATGCCGGTGGTCGAGCCGTACATCGCAGGCCGCATCTATTATCGCGGCAACGTGGTGGCCGATCAGACCGGCAGCTATCAGGCCAAGCGCGATACCGCAAAAGCGCCTTGTCTGGAGAGCGAAGATTGGACCTGCCTGGCGCGATCCGGTGCAGACGGCAAGGATGGTTGTACAATCCGGTCCCGCGGTACCTATGATCCCGCAAAAACCTACGAACGGCTCGACATAGTTATGCTGAACGGGTCCAGCTTTGTCGCGCACCGTCACGATCCTGGGCCGTGCCCTGGCGAGCACTGGCAACTGTTCGCTTCCGCGGGCAAGCGCGGCCAGCAGGGTCAGAAGGGCGAGCGCGGTGAGCGTGGTCCCGCAGGTCCGCTCGCGATTGCACCGCGGATCACGCGTTCTGAAATCGATGCCGAGTACAATCTCCATCTCGACTACACCGACGGCTCTCACGACACCATTCCGCTTCGCCCGGCGTTCGAGCAGTTCGAGATGGAGACCGGACGAACATGAAACACGATGCAATCGAGCCTTTCCACCGCGATGACCTGAAGCGCGCCAGAGAACTAACTTATCTCCGCGCATCCGCAGAAGCCTATTTCCTCATGGGCATCAAAGGCTGGAAGTTCGACCACGATACGTTTCGCCTGACGCCGGTCCTGCTCGACGGCAGCGACGGGCCGGTCGCGGAATTGCGGGAGATGTACGCGCACTTTCTCAGAGAGCACGCGCGCAAAGGTAGTTAAGGTACACCCAGGAGCGAGATGTTGCTGCGCGAGCATTCGCGCATCGCCTGACGCGCTGGTACGGGGCAGGCCTCTGTAAGCACTGGGTCAAAGGAAAAACGGCGCACACTCCGCCCATTTGCGGGTTCAGGATCAGCTTTGAGGTCAGTAAATCGCTTTTCGGAACAGACTATCCAGCCGCGTGCTTAACGTCGGCGATGGAATCGGCCGCCCCAACTCGCTCGCCGCTTCGATCCACACCGTGATGGCGTTCTGCGCATTGGCAAAAGCCTCGGCCGGACTTTCACCGTCCGACATGCACCCGGGCAGATCCGGCACCAGCGCGATGAAGCCGCCGCCATCCACCGCTGGCAACGGGCGGATCAGCACGGGATATTCGGTCAGCTGATTCATGAAAGATGCCAAATAAGCTCGAGGAAACGGACAAGGTCAAGGAAACGTACCACACGCCGGATATGTATCGGTTTGACCGATCGTCCGGAAGGAACGGTCATGATGTGATCCAGGCGCTTACCGAATAGCCTGTAGTGCGATCCACTGCCGCGCGCAGCTTCGCACGAGACGTTATACTGTTGGCAAAGCTTCTCCACGTCCTCAATAGTCCAACCGGCTTGCGGGTTTCGCCGCATCCGGTCCAGAAGATCGTCGACCAATGGCTGCTCCCAAAGGAAGGCGGCCAGATCTAAACAAGCACTGGCGCAAAAGCCATTTTAATTGCCGGATTTTCCCGCTTTCCGTCAAGAAGCTGCTTTCGCGGTGCAGCATCAGTTTCTGAAGCGTCCGGGACGGCGCGGGCCGCTGCAACCGCTGGAGATGAAGAATCGGGCCTAACCCGCCTATTCGCAGGAGCAAGATTGATTCTGAACTTTCTGGCCGCCCATAGGCATAAATTGCACTGACGCGGCTTAGCAAAAATCGTCGTTTTCTTCGTCGCTCCAAGCTCCGGCTTGGATGGCAGATGCTGATGACGGCGGCGAGAAGGGTTTGCCCTGCGTATCCCGGAAAGGGCCTATACCACGGCGTGATCGTCGCTGGCGGCCTTGCGCGGTGATGGTGGCGTTCGTGGCCGAGCCATCGGAGAGCCGGCAATGATCCAAACAGCCCCGCCTTCCGAATCGACATAAAAACTCACCCCCCGTATTCCTGATCTTCGCTTTTCTATCTCTAAAGAACCCGATCCGCATCGTCAGTTTCAACACCGCCGAAGGCTGGTCGCGCGACGCCTCGGAGGAGATCGCCACCGAACTGAGCCAGCGCTGCGCCGAGCGCGGCGAGGTGCCACCGGCACTGGACGGCTTTCTGGCGCGGCATGGGCATCGCGTCGATATCCAGCTTTCGCTGTTATAAAGAAGGGTTCAACCAACCCTACTCGCGGACAGGGGCCAGCTTCTGCGCACGAGCCGGACCCGCTCGATGCGCCCGCATTCCTCGCAGCGATATTGAATGAGGTCCTTGCCGTCGTCGCCCGGGCTGCTCCGCTCAAGCCGCATCGTCTTCTTGCAGATGATGCAGGAGATCAGCGTGAGCAGGGGGTTGCGATCGTCATTCACGGCTTTCTCTCGACCCAGCCTGAAAGCACGAGCTGCCGTTCATAGCGACTGCGGTGTTTGCGGCTGTGATGTTTTGTATCGCCAACGCGCCGAACGACCTTTGCCTTCGCGCGCGACGATGCCGGCTTTTTCCAGCCTCCACAGACTTATGAGAAGCGAAGAGGTTTTGCCGGGTAGCGTTTCGTGAACGGACACGTCATGGCCGAGTTTCAGCATTTCCCGGACCATGGCTTCTGCTGTCATCGGCCCGTGCTCGGCTAAGATTTTGCGCATCACTATCAGCCGCGTGCTGCTCAATTCATCCTCGCGGGGTTTGACCGCCCCGGCGCCGAGGAGTCACCGGATCAGCGCCGGGGCGTCGCTACCTTTCGGCCGACCCTTCGGAGGCTCCCAGGGATCGGCGCGAGAGATCGCCCACCGAGGCAGGCACACTCGAGGCCGCCTGTCTGTGCACTATGTAACCAAAGGGGCTCAGAATTCGAGTTGGTTACGGCACAAACTGCACTGACATCCGCGCTGCAGTTGTGCTTTTCTGTTCACGCGACCTCTCGCTGATCACCCCAGCCCCCTTCTACCCCGGTCGGCCGAGAGGGAGCGCCCCGGCGTCGATCCGCTCAATGATCGCGCCGGGGCCTGCTACTTAGAGGGCTAGCGTCATGCAGGACCGTCTGTTTACCGCGCTCGTCGTCATGGCGGGCATTGCCTCGACGATCATGACAGTGATTGCGGTTCTCTCAGTTCAGTGACTTGCTGGCCGCCTCGATCGGCCGCGCGCCGAGCCGGTAGAAGGTCTGCCTGGCCGGATGCCAGGTGTCGGGATCGAGCGCATGGCACAGCGCTTGCTGCGCGCCATGGTCTTCATCTTTGAGATCGGTTTCGGCGAGGATGGCTTCGATCTCGAGCAGCTCTGCCTCGATGGCGTCACGGTTCACGGCGGTCAATCAGCGATCCTCCTCGCTCGGGTGCACCCATTATAGGGTGAGATCTGACGCTGTTCGGTGAGTTTGATCATGTGCACGGGCGGCGCGGTGTGGCCCTTCCGGCAGTGGCGACACTTCAGCGAGGCTTCCAGTTTCCAGATTGGGGTGGCTTGGTGCTCACGGGCGCAATCGTCGGTTGGGCCATTGTGCAATGAACGGCTGACCGGCGTTCAGCACATCATTTGAAGGAGCTGGGGTACAGTTGGAATCTGACCACGATCGATGCCCTAACGAACACGTATGACATAACTTTGAAGAAGCAGGGATCATCATTCCCAGACTGGCCCCGTCATCCCGCCCGGATGGCGCGGCTTTTTTTGCGTCTGGGAGAATTGGCGCTCGGCGGCGCTTCCTTCAGGCGGAGCGGCGCATCGGGATTTGCTGGACGGAAGCCGCCTCGCCGGCCGCGCGCTGCCGGACGCCATGCCCCTGCTGCGGCACGCTGACGCGCTCGCGATCATCTCCCTCGGTAATCCAGGGGGATTCCGGACGAGGCAAGCTCGTAGACGCGCGGATCCGGTAGATCACGTCACTGGCCAGAAAGCCCTCCCTCACGATGCAATCGAGCGCTTGTCGTACCTCATCCAGGTCCAGCGGTCGATGATCCAGAAAGTGCCGAGTGGCCTGAGCGTAAGTCACTATCGTCGCAATGCGTTGCGTCACGTCAGCCAAATTTTCTGATGCGGCGCCCACATGTTCAGTGTCCATTACAGTGCTCTCCATTGCATGTTCGGAGTGGAGCACAAGACCGCAAAGGTCTGTCCCACGGCTGAGTATCTAACAACTGATCTAGCCTCTCTTTCAATTTCGACCGATTCAGCGGGGGTTGTCGGCTGGTCGATGTCCGCTTCTCCCGTACTCAGCCATCGCCGAGCAAACGCGAGCCGGAACAGTAAGAAGCCCCGGACGAATGCCGGGGCTGAGTTGGCTGGAGTTCGGAAAAATCAGTAACTGGTACCAACCGGTGGGGCGGAGGCGCCCCAGTTGAAGCGGTAATTGACGCGCAACGTGACCATGTCCACGTCCTGGCTGATCCGATTGAGCGCGGCGGCAACGATGGGATTGACCACCGAGAACGAATTGTTCGCGTGGCCCATGAACAGGTGGTCGTACTCGACACCGAAAGACCAGTTCGGTGCGAAGCCGTACTCGTATCCGACACCCACGCTACCGCCCCAGCGGGTCGAATTAAAAGAGGCGAATTCAATGCCGGTAAGCGTATCGAGAATGCTGAAGCGGTTGCTCGTCACCGCCGCGCCGCCCTTGAAGTACAGCAGCGACGTGTTCCAGGCATAGCCAACCTGGCCCGTGAAAAGGCCGATGCCATCGGTTCTCGCGCGGGTCGAGAACGTCGGGTCGATGAAGCTGGCGCGCGTGCTTTCGATACTAGTCCAATCCCCTTGGGCCTCCAGGCCGAACACCCAGCCACCGCCCCACTGCCACCGATACCCGATCTGCCCACCAACCACGGCGCCGGACTGGTCATGACACCCGTCCCTGAACGCGTTACCGAAAGCGTCGACAAAATCCACGCAATTGCGGCTCTGGCCCCAGCCGGCATTGGCGCCGACGTAGAAGCCGCTCCAGTCGTAGATCACCGGAAGCGGGGGCGGTGGCGGTGCCTTGACGGCCATATCCGCGGCCAGCGCCGGAGCGGACATGCCGAGGGCAATCAACCCAACAGTGCCCAGCAAAAACTTCTTCATGTCGTTCCCCCTTTTCGGCGTCGCTCAGGATCGGCGGCCGATGAATTTAATTGCGGCGGTTGTGTCTAAGTCCCAATGCGGCCTAACGAGCATAGGTGAATTGACGCCCAAAGGCCGTGCCGCAAGCGCAACACTCGGATTTTGTTTCGAGAAGAAATGGCAGCTAAGTTGACACTATGGTTATGCAAGTCTGTGCCAACCGGCGTCTCATAAGCGCGGCGGCTTTCCAAGGCCCATCTCTTTGGTCAACCGACCGCCTGCGGAAACTTCGACCGTTCGCGGGCCATTTCGGGCGGCTGCTCGATCATTTGGTCAGCCCATCATCGTCTAAGCAATCCCCTGAAAAATCCCAGAACAAACCACGCCGCCGTCAGCGTTATCAGAACAAGACGAAGCGGCGGCTGTCACAACAGATTGAGCGCGCAGTGATCGAAGGCGGGAAGCGCTGAGAGCCTTCCGCGACAACCAACCAATGAACTAAACGACCTACAGGTGAAACAATGACGGAAGCGATCGTGCTATCCGTGCTCTATGCAGCCAGCGTGTTGCTTGGCGCACTCGCCATCATGTTTGTGTGGAAGACAATCCAAATCACAGCTCAGAGCGTCGCCGCGTGCGTGCGGGGCAATGCAGCCGTCTTCTTTAGTCGCGCGGCCGGCGGATGCAATCCAGCGGAATGCTCGCGCGGGTCTTGCAGCGGTGGCACGCGACCTCCAGCCAGCTTAAGCCGCCGTTGAGGCATTGCGTTGGCGACGGCTGCGCCGGGCCGCCGTAACCTTCCATGCGAACGGACCAGGCCTCGGCCTCGGCGCGATCGGCGGCCTTGACCGCTTTGATCGCCTCCTCGCGGGCGTGCTTAGCGCGGAGGGCGGCGCCCATGATCTGGCCGCCCCAAATGACCTCGCGTGACTTCGTACCCATGCCGGCAATTACAGCGAGTCACGGCGCGCGATTCAATCCACTAGGACTAGCGTCGGTCGGTTGGTCGAGCCCAATGCCTCGGTCAATGGTGCTGCTGCTGGTCGACAAAAAAAGAGCCCCCGGCTTCCATCGGGGGCTCCGCAGGGGTCGTCTTCAGTAGGCGCCAAATGTGAAAAGGGCATCTCCACATTCAGCACGAGCAAGTGTGCCATGCCGAGGCCTGAGATCAAATAACTGGGTTAGGGTGTGGCGGCGATGGGGCTGGTGATCGCGCTTCGCCATGTCGTGGCGGTAGGGCCCCACCGAGGCGGCTCTTAACCTAGGTGGTTGATGGTGCCGGTTGGCATGGGGGACCCTTAGGCGCGCTGGTGAGCTGGGCGCGCCTACTTGCTGGCAAACAAATGGGACCAGATGAACTCGAAAAATTCGGAAGGTGCCATTCAGATGTTGGTTTGGGCCATCGAGGAGATTGCGAAGACTGGCAACAAAAAGGCCGAGCACCACGCGCGTCTGGCGTTGAAACACCTTCGGCCATCAGACGACGAACGCTCGACATCTAGTCGAGGTGCTTGACGCGGCGCTGGTCGCGTTCGCGTCGGCCGCTTCGCGTCCCTCAGCTTCGATATGACCTACGCGCTACCGCCAGAACACAGCAAACGCGGCCATCATGACCGCCGCCACACAGGCGAGCCCGACAATATAGGGCATGTCGCGTTTCTCGCGCGGCGTCATGCTCATTTCCTCTCGTTGTCTTAACCCGAACCAGCGCTTGCTCATCCGTTTCCGTCGATAGGCTAGAGCGCTGCCCGGGCGCGACTTTCGGGGGGAGCACGCCGGAGCTGCGCTCCTCTTCTGCCGATTATGGGCAAGGTAGATGATCGGCCAGAGGGTACGCCACTGAGCCAAGCGCCGCTTGGGCGGGAAGTCTGTGCACTTGTGCACCGGACGGCTTCGATTCGATTCCGCACCTGCGAATGTTTCGGTGCGCTGATGGTCTTATCCATAAAAAAAGAGAGCCCCTGTTGGGGTCCATCACCAAACGTGCAAGTCGAGATGTGCGGCGGCCGATGTGTCCGCTCGCGCGCGCCCCCTTGCCGCAGCGTGCGGCTTTGCTGTCATCGTCCCGGCAGAACAGTGAACTCTCGGGACGCGTCGATTCTCCAAAACGGATATGCAGCCATTTCTCTCGAATACTTCCCGATCATGTCGATCCGCCTGCTTGTAAATTCTGCAATGAGCGCGAAAAACTCGAGTGGTGACCTAATCGTCGCAAGCCTCTGGCTGAATTCAAAAGCAAATTGCGTGTTGGCATGTGCCATTTCCAGAAACTTCGCATGATAAGCCTGCATGTTTCGCGCCGCTAAAGAAACATCAAACCCTTCCTTTGGATTGTTATCCCTCGTCATCTGACTGATGGCTAAGTCAGCCACTCGATTGTCAAGGATGGGAGCCGCTTGTTTTGAATTGTCATGAACCTCACGAGGCGGTTCGGTCGAGCCTGCGGCGACAGCGTGCAAAGGGTTGCTTTTCGGGCTTCTAACAACAGTTTGCTTGTTCAGTTGGGCCCGCGCAGCTATTTTCCTGTCGCGGGCGCGCTTTAACGCTATGGCTGGTTTACGCTTACTCATCTGACGCTCCAAAGGAATGGTAGGTCGACCAAGACGGTCCTTTCTGAAAAGAACAACTGGCCTTGCGATGTAGCGTTCCAAACGCGCTTATGGGACGTTTGCGGATTTTAGGTAGCAACCGAGCGAACGAACGTCGTGCTAGAGAGGTCCTAAAAAAGGTGCTCATCCGCACAAGTGGCACAGCCGCCACTCGTTCTGCTTCCTACAGGATAGCGCTTTTAGTTGCAGCGACTACGCGGGTCTTTTCGAGCGGGACTTCCTTCGGAGCGAGGGAATGAGAAAACACCCATCGCTTCGAGCCACGAGCGCGAGTAGCCCGGAGAATAGGGAACGATCAGCTCCGTCGGTTATAGAGTCGGCGAAACAGCAGCTGGAAGCCGGCATGAACAATCCGCTGATCGTGGGGGTCGTCGCCTTTGCCGTAATCTTGGCCGGGGCATTTGCCGGCTGGAAGGTCAGAGACTACCTGCCAAATGATCACCTGACAGAGGAGACCAAGAGCCTCGTCACCCTATCGATGACCGTGGTTGCCACGATTTCGGCACTGGTGCTTGGACTTTTGATCTCGAACGCCAACACATCGTTCAATCGGCTCGCAGGAGAAGTAACCACCTTGTCAGCAGAAATCCTTCGGCTCGATCATATACTGCGAAGATACGGCACGGAGACAGACCCCGCTCGGAGAACGCTACGTCAGTATGCCGAACAGAAGGCTGCCGACCTGTTCCCCGAAGATGGAAACGTACGCCTCGGCAAGCCGTCGACCTACGAACTCCTCCAGCGCGTCGAGGACATGCTGCTTGCGTTGAAACCATCAAACGCCCGCGACAAATGGTGGCTGGATCAGGCGATGACGCTTGCGGGCAAGATCGGTGACGTTCGCTGGTTGCTCGCCCAGCAGTTGGGCGAAGGTACTCCCAGGGCCTTCGTCGCTCTCCTGATATTCTGGCTGACCTTGCTATTTGCCAGTTTTGGCCTGTTCGCGCCTCGCAATTGGACTTCCGCCGTCATTCTAACCTTGGCTGCGCTAGCCGTAGCTGGCGCTGTTGCAATGTTCCTCGAACTGGAGCAGGGCTTAGGGAGCATCATCCGCATCTCCCCGGGGCCGATGCATGAGGCCGTAAAAATCTTACAAGCCGGACAATTCCAGGCCGCTCCCCAGCCCTAGTTCAAGACCGCCCAACTTCCGCAAGCGATGGCAGAGTTCGGCTGGGGGACCGTTGACGTGACGCCTTACTGGGCTGCTTTGTCTGGCGGATTAACAAGTTCCCAGTGAATTTCGCGGCCTGTTTCGTTGAGGACCGAAATTAAAAGGCCTGCTTCGTTGTTGAAGCGTCGTTGCCGAAGCCGCGCGGCCAAGTCCCTGCAGTGTTGGATGGCTTCATCGTCCGACGTGAACCGCACTTCGAACCGGGCAAGGTCGGAAACAGCGCCTTTCACATCAAAGTAAAATGTTTTTAGCAAAAACCTCTCCGGTCTTGTAATTTGCCGGTTTCCAAGCATCCCCGCTCATTCTTTCGCTCGGCTCCACGCCCTATCTCATCGGGCTCGCTGGTTTGGCGGCGGCCCTGATCGTCGGGCTGGCCATGTTCTGGCGATAGCGTGCAGCCCCGAGCCGAGCGAAAGAATGATCGCGCGTCTCGCGTGGCGTCATCAGTTCCCTAGTGTCTTTTTGGCCAAAAGAAAGCCCTCGGAAGAACGACATCTCTTCGGGGGCAGCTGCAATCAGTCTTCAGGTAGTAAGGGGCGATGAAAGAGAAACGGGAATATCTCCTCCTTGGAGGGGGTGCCATGCCGACCGGTGATAACTTAGGTTAAGGCAGGCGGAGTTTGACCGCCCCGGCGCCGAGGAGCCGCCGGTTTGCGCCGGGGCCTCGCTTCCTCTCGGTTGACCCTTGGGAGGCCCTGGTGATCAACGTGAGATCGCCCGCCGAGACGGCGGCACACTCAATGCCAGGCGGCAGTGCACTATGTACCCAAGGACTCAGGAAATCGACTGCGCCGCGCGGCTGAAAAGCCGAGGCGGCGTCACAATGAAGCGGACTTTAGCGCGCGCGGAATAGGCAGCGGCTCTGCCGTACATGCCCGTGAGGCAGTGGCATCCGGCAAAAATCTCTGGTCTAATGCAAACACTGTGCTTCAAGTGAGGCGGTGACCATGGCTGAAACCACCAAGCTCTCGGTTGAGAAAGCGCTCGAAAAACTGCGCGGTACCGAGCCGCCGAAATCGAAAAACGAGCGGCTAGATGAGAAGATCAGCGAGCTTGACGAGGATATAAAGCGCATGAAAGCACAGAGGCTGCGTTTGGACCGGCATCAAGGCCGTCGGGATTAACGATTGTTGTCCGCGCCGACATCTTCGCGACGTGCGCCAGGAATCGAGCGTGTTTTAGAATTGAGCGCGCGCGAAAAGAGGCTTTTGAGGCGCGCTTGGCCAAAGGAATGACGGATCGCGCAATCGCAGCGCAAATCGGCGGCACCGAACGGCAGATCAATGAGCAACGCCAAAGGCTCGTCAACAAACTCGGAACTCAATCGCAAGCGCAGCTTGTCGCGGCGGCGATCGAACGGGTACCTTGGGCTTCAAGGGCGAAACCGCATCACACCTGACACAGCCACCCATGCCCCGTGGACCCAGCTGCGCGTCTTTCATGGGTGTCGGAAGGGCCTGCTTCTGAACGCACCATATTCAAGCCTTTCCTCGAACTTCGGCGGCATCGTCGAGCATGCGGGAACGCCTCGTCCTCGCGGCTAGACATCCGCTGGTCCGTTACTGGCCATGGCGATCGGGAATTTCTGGTCGAATGCTGGAAGCAGTGTTAGCCGAAACGACAGCAGATGTTGAGCCCGCAAGGCTCCGCCCGAGAGCTATCTCTTGACGGTGATCATGGAGGCGGCTGCGAGGGCGCTGCCGTCAATCTCCGTCCGCTCTTCGAGCAGTCCAGGTGCGAGCGCGATGGATAAGCCCAGCGAGCCCGGCAGCTCGATCCCCGACAGTTTCAGCCGAGCAGTCCATCGAATTTCGACGGCGGTGGCGGCGGCGTAATGCCGCTAAGCCGTAGCCGCCCGGACGGCGTCAAGCCGAACTGAGCGCCGATGCGCTGCATATCGTTCATCGCTTGGCTCGCGATGCGCAGCAGCGGGTTCGTGACCTGACTGCCAGCGCTGCCCGTGATCGTCAGCGCATGGCCACGCTCATCCTCCTTCGCCATTCGCTGGATCGCCTCCTCGGCCTGTCTGAACTGGGCGGCGGCGGTGCAGTAGGCGGCAAGCGGGCCGACGTCGAGGATGGTAAGTAAACCGAGTCGAAACAATTCGGGCGCCAGCTGATGCCACGTTTCCCTTGCGTAGCCGTTCAGATGCTCGGGCGGTGGAGGGCATTCGTCGGCGCGCGCAGGCTCCGGCGGAACGCGGACGGGGCGCTTCGAACGGTTACCCTTGAGCAGGCGCAAATGCGGACCTTGAGGCGGCGGACCGGGCATAAAATTTCTCCGTGAATTCGTGATGACGGACAGACTACCACGGTTAGCGTCGCGCGGAGATCGCAATCAGGCCGAGCCGAGTCCGCTTATGAGGTCACAGCGGACGTCGCTGCTCGCTTCAAATGATTCCGATTCTGACCCATAGCAGTCCTTCACACGCCAAGTCACGAACTCGCGCAGACATGCCATGACCGCGCAGGTTTGACCCGGAGCAGACCCTCTTTGATATGGCAGTTGCTGTCGCGCGCTGCGCCGCGAGACGCAAGACGCATCTTTTGCGATGATCGATTGCGCGAGCTTATTGGGGAGCAGTCGCCGAGACGTCGACGGGCCCATACAACTGGCTAAGAAGGAGATCTCATGGCGAACGACGACCACATCGCTCGGCTGAAGAATGGGGTGGATGCCTGGAACGCCTGGCGTGACGAGAACCCGGACATCCGTCCGGACCTGTATCAGGCGAACCTCCGTGGGGCGAACCTCAGCGGGGCGAACCTTAACGAGGCGAACCTCGGTGGAGCGAACCTCAGCGAGGCGGACTTCATCCGGGCGAGCCTCTTCAGGGCGAACCTCTGTGGGGCGGACCTCAGTGGGGCGGACCTCGGCGAGGTGAATTGCGCTTGGGCGATCCTCATCGGGGCGAACCTCGTCAGGGCAAACCTCAGCAGGGCAACCTTCATGGACGCGAACCTCTGCTTGGCGAAGCTCGGTGGGGCGAACCTCATCGAGGCGAACCTCCGAGGAGCGATCCTCCGCGATGCAGTCCTCAGCGGGGCGGACCTCAGCCGGGCGGTCCTCGAGGCTGCCACTCTGGTGAACGCGGACCTTACGGGCGCTGACCTCAGCGGCTCTCGCGTCCATGGTGTATCCGCGTGGTGTCTGAAACTGGACGGCAGGACCAAGCAGCAGAACTTAGTCATCACAGACGACCGCGAACCCGCGATCACCGTGGACAATATCGAGGTCGCGAAGTTCGTCTACCTGATGCTTCATAACCAGAAAATCCGTGACGTGATCGACACCATCACTTCCAAGGCGGTGCTGGTCCTGGGTCGCTTCACGACTGAGCGCAAGCCAGTCCTCGACGCCATACGTGAGGAACTGCGCAGGCGTGACTACCTTCCGATCCTCTTCGACTTCGCCGTTCCAGCCACGCGGGACATTACCGAGACCGTCTCACTGTTGGCTCGCATGACCCGTTTCATCATTGCCGACCTAACTGACCCGAGCAGCATTCCTAAGGAGTTGGAAGCCATAGTTCCTAGCCTTGCTGTGCCGGTTCAGCTGCTCGAAGGTTCGTCTCGGCCCTATGCGATGTTCAAGGACTATTAAAAGTATGAATGGGTTCTTCCGGTCTACCGATACGAGGGGCTTGAACCACTGCTCGCAACGCTCGCGGAGAGGGTCATCGCTCCTGCGGAAGGAAAGGTGAAAGCTTTGGAAGAGCGGCGCATGATCGAGGCGGAATTGACCAAGCCTCAATAGCGCTGTCGCAAAGAGTAGCGACGAGTCCAATCAGCGGCTTCATCTTCACTTCTTTTTTGCCTTGGGCTTTGCTTTCGTGGGCGGTGGAGCCGCGGCCTCTCGTGCGAGCCGCTCGGCTTTCAGACGCTCGCGGTTCTTCGCAAATGCTCTTTGCGCGATCTCGTACTCGCTCATTGCCGTTGCCGCGTCTACTTGGCGAAACGCCTTGCGCGCTTCCCGCTCGGCCCTGGTGATTTGCTTCGGTAGTTCAATTCCGCCCGGTGCCTTCGTCATTTTTTTGCCTTCGGCCGATCGACGCGCGCCTCTCTGAATTCTTCAGGTCCCTTCAGCAGCCGGCTTTTGCGGCTGGCCCGATCATCAGCACTCGCCGCACCGTCAGGCAGGTTGTCGATTACGTTGGCAGCCAATTCCTTGGCTCGCGTCGCGTTTAGCTGTGCTGGCTTTACCCCCGCCGCCAGCCCCAGTTCTACCAGCCGGTGGAGAGCGTCGGAGCGGGTAGCATCGTTGGCGGTCGCCCAGGCGTCCACCTGAGCCAGCAGCGGTGCGGGCAACGTTGTTGCGGGCGGATCCCGTTCGGTAGAGGGCGCATCCCTTTCGGTGAACTGTTTTCATTGGAATCTCACGCGCGGAGCCGCGATTAGTTCCGTGGTCCGGGGTGTAATCCGGCGGCAATTGTGCCTGCCGAGCCTCGCGCCGACATATTGACCCCTGCCGGAGGCACGCTTCCGCACGTCCTCGTCAGGGGGCGGATCGTCATCACCCTTGAAATGATGGCAGGGACATCCATTTACCATCCATCCAGATGGTGAATGGAAGGTGATAACGATGACTAGTAATATCCGGGAACTCCGACCCAGGCCGCCTGAAACAGAAAAAATCACGATCAATCTTGGTTATGTCGACCTTGGTCATGTCGATCTCATGGTTCAGGACGGGTTCTACTCGAACCGCACCGATTTCATCCGAACGGCGATCCGTAACCAGCTCGAACGTCACGCCGACGTCGTAAAACAGTCAACGGCCCGAAAAAGCCTGGACCTCGGTCTGCGGAACTACAGCCGCGAGGATCTCGAAGCCGTGCAGCGCGCCGGCGAGATGCTGCACATCAATGTTCTGGGGCTTGCCAGCATCTCCCAGGACGTCACGCCCGAGCTTGCGCGCGCCACCATTGCCTCAGTCTCCGTGCTAGGCGCATTGCACGCCAGTCCGGCGGTCAAGGCCGCGCTCGCCGACAGGACACGGTGAACGCGATGCTGAACCAGGACATCATTCGGGAGGCGACACGCCTCACGCGCGCGGGCCAACTCGTCGAGGCCACCGCGCTCCTGCAGCGCATGCTTCGCGGGGATGGCGCGCCGGACGCGCCATCGCGCACCGGCGGCCGCATCGCTCTTGCCGCGCCGCTCATTATTGATGCGGAGGCCAATGTTATTGAGGAGACGGATCGTCAGCCGCAACCAGAGCCAGTCGCATCCGCACAACCGCGCATGCGCCGGACGTTGCTGGATCGGAAAAAGGGGCGCTCCGGGATCGGACTGCGAGGTGTTAAGCGCGCCCCGCTGTCCACACCGGACATCGTGCCGGAGGGCGCTCGGTTCATCGAAGGCACCTACAGCAGTCGCGCGGGAAGCCGCGCCTACAGGCTTTTCATCCCGAGCAGTTATCAGGAGCGGCCGCTTCCTTTGGTCGTCATGCTTCACGGCTGTACCCAGTCGCCGGATGATTTCGCCGCCGGCACGAGGATGAACTTTATCGCCGAGGAACAAGGTTGCTTCGTGGCCTATCCTGCTCAGCCCAGGCAGGCAAACCAGGCGAAATGCTGGAACTGGTTTCGCACAGCCGACCAGCAGCGAGGCAGAGGTGAACCCTCGCTTATCGCGGGCGTCACTCGCCAAATCATGGATGATTATTTGGTTGATCGAAGGCGCGTCTACGTTGGTGGGCTGTCAGCCGGAGCGGCCGCCGCGGCCATCATGGGAGAAACGTACAACGATCTGTACGCGGCAATCGGAATACATTCTGGCCTCGCGTGCGGGGTTGCTACGGATCTTCCCTCCGCGCTTCTCGCGATGCGACAGGGCGGGTCCGATCACAAGATAATTTCAGGTGACCGCACACCTGTCCCGACCATTGTTTTTCACGGCGATCACGACACGACCGTGCATCCAAACAACGGCGATCAAATTCTTGAGCAGTCTGTGAGAGGGACGAGCACGCAAAAGAAGGTGCAGCGCGGGCAAGTACCCGGAGGGCATGCCTATACCCGAACGATCCTGAGTGATGCGAGTGGACGCGGGATGTTGGAGCACTGGAATATCCACGGAGCCGGACATGCATGGTCCGGAGGCAGCCCTGTGGGCACCTACACCGACCCGCGAGGACCGGACGCAACAAGGGAAATGCTTCGTTTTTTCCTCGAGCATTCGCTCCCAGAGAACTAGGGCACGCGTTTTGTTCGGCAGCATGGTTTGATGGCGGTCCATTCATAATCGCTGACGGAGCTTGAATCATGTTTCGGGCAGCGCCATCGACCCGCGCTGGCTCGTCGCTATCTCGCTAATGGTCTGGATTTACTTCCGCTTTCGGCAGCACAGCGGACATGACCGGACCCGCTGCTGGCTCGACCTGGTCGCGATTGACCCATAGCAGGCCTTCAGAACCCTATGGACTCGCCGCGATTTTACCTCGTAGTCTTGTTTTTTATAAAGCGGAGCCTACACATGGAGGAGGCGCGGGTCGGACGCAGGTTGGCGGCCATAGTCGCGGCTGACGTTGCAGGCTACTCGCGGCTCATGAGCTTCGACGAGGTCGGCACCGCCCACACGCTCCGCGAGCACCGAGCGGTGATTGACGCACTTGTGGCCAAACGCGGCGGCCGCATCGTCAAGGCTACCGGAGACGGTGTGCTGCTTGAGTTTCCCTCGGTAGTTGATGCAGTCGAGTGCGCGGCCGCTATGCAAGTGGTGATGGTCCAGCGGAACAATGGGATTCCCGAGGCGCGGCGCATGCTGTTTCGGATCGGGATCAACCTCGGCGACATTCTGATCGAGGGGGATGACATTCTTGGCGATGGCGTCAATGTCGCGGCCCGACTTGAGGGCATCGCCGAACCGGGCGGCATCTGTATCTCAGCTTCCGTGTACGATCAGGTTCGCGGCAAGGTCACGGTCGAATTCATTGATCGTGGCGAGCAAAGGCTGAAGAACATCAATCGCCTGGTGCGCGTCTACGCGACAAAGTCGATTAGTAATTTCGGGACGGTTGCGCCTGACATGCCGCCTCCGCACCCTCAGATCCATGAGTCACTTCCGCTTCCCGACAAGCCGTCGATCGCGGTGTTGCCGTTCCAAAACATGAGCGGCGATCCGGAACAGGAATATTTTGCCTGCGGCATAGTCGAGGATATCATTACAGCGCTCTCGCGTATCCGCTGGCTTTTTGTGATCGCTCACAATTCGAGCTTTACCTACAGCGGGCATGCCGTCGATGTGAAGCAGGCTGGGCGCGAGCTAGGCGTTCGCTATGTGCTCGAGGGTTCAGTGCGCAAAGGCGGCAACAGGATACGCATCACCGGACAATTGATCGATGGGCTTACAGGCGTGCATCTGTGGGCCGAGCGCTACGACCGCGATCTTGGCGACATCTTTGCGGTTCAGGATGAGATCGCCGCGAGCGTCGCCGCAGTTATCGAGCCGGCATTGGCTGCCGCCGAGCAAGAGCGCGTGCTGCGCAAACCGCCTGAGCGACTTGACGCGTGGGAAGCCTATCAGCGCGGCCTTTGGCACCTCCACAAATACCGACCGCAGGAGAACAAAGCCGCGCTCGCCTTCTTCAGCCAAGCTATCGCGCTCGATCCGAATTTCGCTCCCGGCCACTATGGATATGCGCTGGCTCTCCAATGGGACATCTGGCACTTCTCGAGTCGCCCCTTCTTGGAGGTTCAAGAAACCGCTCGCGAAGAAGCGCAAATCGCGGTATCGCTCGATGACAAGGATGCGGTGGCGCATGCTGTGCTGGCACACATGCTGATGTGGGGTAGCGAATGGGAGGCGGCGATCGCCGAAGCGCGCACCGCAATTGCCCTCAATCCAAACAGTGCCTTTGTCATCAGCATGCTTGGTTGTGTGCTCGGGTTCGGCGGTTATCGAGAGGAAGCACTCGAAAGGCTGCAGCAGGCAATGCGTGCCAGTCCACACGATCCGCTGATTTGGCTTTGGTTGATCTGGCGTGGGCTTTTGCAGTTCTTTTCACGCGATTTCATCGCTGCGCTGCAGACATTGCGCCAAGTTGCTCGCCTGCGTCCGGGTTATGCCGTCACTTCCCAGTACCTCGCGGCGTCGCTTGCTTATCTCGGGCGTTCGGACGAGGCGCGCGAAACACTCGAACGTATCCCCCCTCAATCGGCGGATCAGCTTCAGCGTTGGCAGCAAAGGCCGCCCTGGATGCGGCCCGAGGATTATGCGCTTCTCGTCGAAGGTTTTGGCCTTGCAGCAGGAGAGCGGCGTTGAGTGACGCCGCGATCTCTATCATCTCCACGACTTTCAGACGGCAAGCTCGCTGTTCTGCAGCGAGCGAGGACATCAAACTGGGCCGACTTCCGTTGTTGGCCCTTCTGAGACATGCCGATCGCTATGATGAATGTCCGCATTCGAGGGCAAAGCGGAAAACATGAGCTTACTCTAAGTTCTTCTCGGTTTGACCGTTAGCGGACGTGCCGCGGCATTTTAAACTTGGTCAATTGACCCCTCATTCGACCGCACGTCGATGCGCGTCCATTGCTCGCGCTCGGCCTCTATTTCTTGGGAGGTGCTTGTCCAGTGGTGTGGTCTTCGACCTTACCTTCGCTCTTGAGCTTTGCGACCCTGTCCTCGTTCTTCTTTGCAGAGTCTTCCTTATCGCGTGGAGTGGCGCACTCCGAGCCGGCCTTGAGGTCGCCCCTGACCTGAGCCTCATCGGCTGAGTTCTGCTGGGGTTTGTCCTGCTGGAGCTTGTCCTCGCATTGCTCGGCCGACGCGGTGGCGGCGAAGCAGCCCACGGTCAGCCCGAATGCGATCGCGATCAATCGATGCATGGACGTGCTCCTTGAATATTGGGCCCACTGGACGCCGCAGAAAGCTCTCGGGCCCGGCGTGGATTGAACTAAAAAACTCCGGAAGGTTCCGGTTTAGCTGGTTGCCGTCTCTAATCGGCCTATGCTCCATCTTTTGGAATTACGAGTTCGTGCCGCAAGTGATCCGACACTACGTGCGAAGTGCCTTCAAGATGATCGGCGGTCAATTCCGTCGTGGCCCTAAGCGACGGTTCCGCGACGACCGCAATCCTTCAGCTCTCGGGGCCAAGCGGACATGCCTGCTGGGAAAATTTCTTCCAACCTGCGGCCGCTAACGTTCGAGCGCCGCCGCGCTGGAAGTCGAAGGACCTTCGGATTTTCAGCACCTCCCCCCGCCCCTTGAACGCTTGCCGCGACTAAAATTCCCGGGCTCGAAACTTTTGCGTACCGGATGGTTGCTCTGGCGCCGTCGGCGGACAAATCAGAAGTTGCAAGGTCACCGAGGCGCCGGCACATGCGGCGAGCTGCTCACGACGAGCGGGCTATCGTCGGGATAGTCGCGGTTTCTGAGCAGGGCTTTCAGCACCAGGAAGAACTTCTCTGCGAGCATGGGCATGCCCTCGCGGTTCGTATTGGAGCCATCTAAACAGCCAGGCGTCGAGCGCCTTCTCGGCGCCGATGTGATCGCGAAAACCAAGCACGGCTGCGGTGCAGGCCCGGACCAGCGAGCGGCGATGGGCGCGCTGCAGCTCGGAGGGATCGGGTCTCAGCGGAACGGGGCGATCGATGGCTCGGTCGGTGTAGTTCATGGAGGCGCCTCCCTGATCAATCGGGCTGATCATGGTACGGCACGAGACGACCAGCCGTAGTGCGCTCTCCAAGAATGTAAGCGACATCACTCGCGCGCCGACGAGGCTAATATCTCGCAGATCATTTGCCGACAGCGTCCAGGTCTTCCATGCTCACATTGGGGTGCTGGTGGCGATAATGCCGCTCCAGCCAATTCAGGATCACGGCGTCGACGGGCACCGGAACGATCCGCTTGCCCTCGCGCTCGCGTTTCATCCGCTGGCGCTTGAGCAAGCGCTTCCGCGTGCGCCGCGAGGTCATCAGCGCCTGGCGTCGGCGGTACGCATGGTGCTGGGATATGTGGCTGATAAGTGGCCGGATCGAGCCGCCGACATGGTCCGGCGGCGCCGCTCCCCCGACGCCGATCCGACGCTGCGGTGACCGTGTGACCTTTCCGACTGTGAGAATCGCCGCTTTTCCCTAGAACATGCATTTCCATGTACTTCCTTCTTCCTTTTCTCTCTTATGTGGTTCTACGGCTAATAGGGAAGAGAACGGTCATCACGGTCACCGCTTTTAAGTTACCCCTGCGGCGCAGGCACTTCTGTCGATGACCGTTGTGGTGACCGTTCTGGTGACCGTTCTTGGCGCGGCCTGTAGAATGGTCATCAAAGGAGGTTCCAAGGGTGACCGTTCTCTGCGGGTGACCGTTCGCACTTTGCGGCTTTGAGAACGGTCATCGGTAACGGTCACCGGCTCAAAGCTCCGTAGGGTCGCTTTCGTTCTTGATCACGTTGACCGCCTTGGCGGCGTCTACAAGCGCCGGGAAAGGCATGCCGGTCGGGTCGTAACCCTGTGCCTTTCGCATCGCCGACACCGACGCTTTTTGCTCCCATTCAAGCGGGATCGACGTGTTGACGACGTCGTCGGACGCGGTGGTGTTGGTGGTCTTTCCTTCAAACCGGTCTGCGGTTGTCGCTCTGTTCCAGAACGCCATTCCGGCATCGTTGAGGGCGATCCCGACATAGTACCGGCGATGCTTGTCACGCAGCTCCTTGCGATCCATACCAATGCGGGGGTCGCTCATCGCCGCCAGTGCTCGACCGATGCTCTCGTTACTCGGGGTGCCGCGATCCTCGCCCTTGTTCTCGGTGAACCAGACGGCGAACGCCGCGCAAAAATCCGGCGCTGAGACGCGACAGTGCGGGTCGTATTCGATGCATTCGTCAAGGAAGCCCGCGACAAGGTTGCTGTCGCGGTGAATGTCTTCAGATGTTTCCTTGATCTGATCGGTCGTAGCGATCCGGCCACGCTCCGCCGCGCGCTGCAAACCTTTGATAGCCCAATTCAATAGCCCCGGCAGTTCGGTTTGCAGGATCAGCGATGACGGTTTGTCGAAGCCGCGACGCCGCGCTTCCGCCGCTGCGCCAATCAACTCGGCGTCAGGATCAAAGTAGCGCAGGCACTCGATGACGATGATCCGATTGACGATTGCGCGGGTCGCTTCTTTGAACTGTGGTGGATGGTTGGTCGCCCAAAAGAGCGGACCGCGAAAGATGGTGGTAAACACCGGGCCGTTCTTGATATTGATCGGTACCGGTTCGTGCGTGATGATCGCTTTCACGATCGATGAGAAGTGCCACTTTCCAGATTGAAAGGCTTCGTGCAGCACCCTGGCGCCCGCTGCGTGAACTGCATTAACCCGTGTGTCCCATCGAGTTGATCCAGCGCGGTGCTGATTTGCGCTGCTCCGAACAACCCTGCCAGTACTTCGAGCATGACGGATTTACCGAAGTTGCTGCCGCCCTGCATGATCAGAGCTTTCGACATCTCGCGAGGTTTGACATCGATCAGTGCGCTGCCGAGCACTTCCTGAATGACCCGGATATGTTCGGCGGCAACATCGGGTTCGCGATCAGAAAAGAAATCCGCGATCATGGTTTCCCACCACGGGCAAGCAGCGTTCGGATCGTAGTCGCACTCAATCCGCCACGAACAAAAGTCGGTGGCCTTTGCTGGTGTCAACTCCAGGGTGATGGGATCGATCAAGCCGGAGCGCGTCGGGATTTTGCCGTGCGCGTCCCAAGGAATATCCCGGAGCCGATAGACCTTGGGGTGCCTCGTAATCCAGCTGCGCGTTTCGGCAATTAATCTGTTCGTGCTCTTGTAGTTCAAGCCACGACAGGCAATTTCGATCAGTGCATCGAGCCAGAGAGTGTCGGTTCGCAGTTGCCAGATGCCTTCGCAATAGTACCAAAGTCCTTTCGACACGCTGATGATGTCCTCGCCATCGTGACGCAGTTTGGCGATCACCATATCGCCGATAATGTGATGCAGCGGGACCAGTGGCGCGCTGTCGTCGGGTGCGGTGTTGGTCTTTTGGTCGCTTTGCGGTGCCGGGACCGGCTTGGATTTCTGTGGATGTTTCGCCACCCAGGTTTCGCACATGCCGCGAATGTTGCGCTCTTCGCGCCGCCAATTCCAGCGCGCGCCGTAGTCGCCAGCAGCAGCCTTGGTGGCGGCCAACACGATCTCGACCACTTCATCAATCGGTGTACCGGAGCTGAGCAGCGATGCGGAGACGGTGAGTTGCGTGGGATGAATTGCAGCGTCACCACCGGCCATGAACATCATGGCGTCCAATCGCGCCTTGACATCGACGCGCGGCTTGAAATTGCGCGCCTTGGCATACTCACTGAAATAATCGGTCTCGCCCGCCGTCACTTCCCGCGGTCGTGTCTTCCGCAGCAGCACTGGTGACGCCTCCGCGAGCCATTCCTCCAGGTCATCCAATTCATAGCGGCGGCCGTTCTGCTCGACGATCTCCACCTCGGTCCATTCGCCGTCCTTGGTGTTGTGGGTGCCGGGCAACCGCATCAGCCGCGCGACCTCACAGCATTGCAAGTCACCACCGACCAGGTCGGCAAGCTGACGCAGCGCGGTTTCAATCCGCTCGATATTCTCTTGGGTGTCCACCGCTTCCTTGAACAGCCAGTAGCAATGCAGCCCGTGACCGGAGAACACGATGATGCTCGGTGGATACCTCAGGCGCGCGAGCTGGCGCAGAACTTCAGCGCGATCAGGATCACCATCGAGATTGCTGAAATCAATATCCGTATGCAGGCAGGCGGTTTGGACGATGTTCTCTTTGGCGCGCCGCGCGCCTTGCTTGACGATGCCGGTGCAGAAAAACAGCCCGCGCTTCGGACGGTCCCACTTCGCGACAAATCCCGCGATGTGCGACGGCACGCGGGTGGCCACGTGACGTTCAGGAGGTTCGGTTTCATCTCCACGTTCATTGGGCAGTGATGAAATATATACCGGCGGCTCGGTGGTCGTGCCGAACACAATTTTGGTGAAGTCGGCAGCGACGGTGTTGCTGTTGATGTTGGTCGCGTCCATGGCGGTGCGTCCTGCGATGATCGGTCATGACAGCGCGCCTTTCTGTTTGCGTTTTGCTGTTCAGCTTCGCCTGAGTGCCGGCGGAGCCGGATTGCGTGCGCGTTAGCGGCCAGTCTGCCGCGCTTCCAGCTGGCGCTGATGCTCGGCGCGGCGCTCGGCGGCGCGCAGTTCCATCGCCTGCTCAATCTGATCGGCGGCGGTGCGCAAGGCATCGACCAAGGTCTTCAATAGGAAGTCGGTGTAGATGCTCGGCGGCCCCTCTATCGCCAGCGCGGCGACGGCGATGCACTGCACCTTCCAGATCGCGGTGTTGATGAACTTGTAGAGCGGGATTGGCCGAGGCGGTTGCTTTGGAGGAACGATAAAGAAGGTCATGGCCGGTGACCTTCGCGGTAAGAGCGCGGCTTGATCGCCGGAATCTGGGAGATTATCTTCGCGTGATCCATAGTTCGGCACCTCCATGCCGGAAGTGGTGTGATCATCGCCTGCCGCGCCCCCAAGTCCCAGCGCGGCAGGCATTCTGTTGTTGTCGGTCTCGCTTACGCGCTCTCACCACCCCGGCGCGGTTACGTTTGTGTTGCTGGGTGTCAATAAAACTGACACCCAAAAAAGAAGGCCCGGGGTTTTAGGCCGGGGCGGGTTTCGGTATCGATTTGTTTGCTGCGCCTGGCGCAGGCGGTGATGGTCGCGGCTCGATCTTGGGCGAATCCCGTTGCGCCGCGCGTGCCGCGATCCAGGCAAGTATGTCGGTTTCGAGCCAGCCTACGGCCGCCGACGAAGACAATCTGAAAGGCTTGGGGAACTGATCGCGCTGCACCAGCCGCCACAGCGTCGGGCGCGACAATCCGATCAGGCGGCAAACCTCGCGAGCGCGAACGACGCGCGCAAGGTCAGATGATTGTTCGGGCATGATCCGGCTCCTTCGGCGGTAAGGTCAAAACGAGTGACCGGTTATGATGCTGGTTGAATACGCGCGAGCGCGCCGTCTGTCTTCAGACGGGGGCTGAGTTATCGTTGAGAAAATGCACGTGGCGTGATTTTGTTAACGATAACTCTGTTGCAGTGCGCCTTACGCGTAGCGGCTGCGATCATGAGGCCGGTCCGGTTGTTCCGTGGCCGTTTCGACCGGCTTTTCTGCGCGGCCAGACACTCCCGCGCGAGACCTTGTTAGCTTGGCGTTAGCGCGCTCGGCGCGGCTTTTTGGTATGTGTTTGACAACTCATGCCGAAATAGTGGTTGACAGGATTAGCGAAGCGAAATTCGCACGGCGGCGAGCTGGATAAACGCCAGGAAGCTCGCGCCGAGCTTGTCATAACGGGTGGCGATGCGACGGAACTGCTTGAGCTTGTTGAAGAAGCGTTCGACGTGATTGCGCTCGCGATAGAGAGCTTTGGTCCACCGGAAGCGCTTTTTGCGCCGGATCATGTTGGGAATGTTGGCGGTGGCGCCGCGGGCCTTAAAGAGGGCTCGCAGGCGATCGGCGTCATAAGCCTTGTCGGCGATAATGATGGTGTCTTGGCCGAGGCTGGCCAGAAGAGGTTCGGCGCCGGTCAGATCGTGGGCTTGGCCAGGTGTGATCAGGATCTGGATCGGCCGGCCTTGGTGGTCGACGCGCGCATGGATTTTGGTCGAGAGCCCACCGCGGCTTCGCCCCACACAACGATCTCCACTTTTTTTGACCCCTGAGGCATGCTGATGCACCCGCACGATCGAGCTGTCGATCATCTGAACCTTGCCCTCATGGGCCTTGGTAACTGCCCCCATCAGCCTGTCCCAGATGCCAGCCTTGCGCCAACGATCAAACCGATTGTAGACGGTCGTCTAAGGTCCATACCGCTCGGGCAAATCCCGCCACGGCGCTCCCGTCCTCAGCACCCAAAAGATGCCATTCACGACCTGCCGGTTGTTCTGCGGCTGCCGGCCGCGGCGTCCCTTCGGCAGCACTGGTTCAATAACGCTCCACTCGAAATCCGTCAGATCGTAGCGCATGATCAAGCCCCCAATGGAGGACTTGAATCACTCCTCGCTGATTTGCGCTAGAGTTAATTGAGTATAGAACCTAGTCACGCCCGCGGTGTTCATTATCGAGCTGGGGCCCCACGTCCACTTCATCCCGCGAGATTGACCCGTTCGGTGTTCGTAATCAACAGGGCCGCAAGGCCGAGAAAAAACAATGCAGAACGAAGGAGAAAGCCCATGAAGATCCGAACCATCATTGCGGCCACCTGCGCCTCCTTCGCCTTCTCGATGGCCAGCCCGGTCTACGCCCGCGATGGCGAAGCGGAAACCGTCACGAAGAACTTCGAGTCGGCCATTCCCAATATCCCTGGCAAGTCGCTGATCGCCGTGGAGGTCGAGTACGCGCCGGGCGCGGCCTCTCCGTCCCACACCCACGCGAAGTCGGCCTTCATCTACGCCTACGTGATCTCGGGCGCGATCGAGTCGAAGGTGAATGATGGCGAGACGCGCATCTATCGGGCTGGCGAGAGCTGGTCTGAACCGCCGGGCGCGACCCATTCGATCAGCCGCAACGCGAGCAGGACCGAGCCGGCAAAGCTGCTCGCTGTCTTCGTCCTCGACACCAATGACAAAGCGCTGACCACGCCCGTCAAATAAGCTACTCGCTGCGCCAGCCGAGAATCTACGGTGGTGATATCGGCCGCGAGTTTACCGCGGCCGTCATCCGCCGTGTGCCGAAAGCGGAAAATATGCTTCACGCAAAACAGCATCTGCCCTGTTGAAAATGCATTTGCTCGAGATGTCGTCGGCGGATTATCCGCTGATGTGAAGGCACTGCCGAGCCGTTGGTTACACCACGAGCGGTGCGGGGGGCCGGCGTTAAAACGGAGCTTGTACTGCAAGGACTGCGCGACCCGCGACGCTACGTGCCGATCGATATTGCCGATGGCTTCCTTGCAGAAACGTAAGAGGATCGAGCACGCGGCGCGATGGAACGAGATCGAGAAGGCGGTAGAGATGCACTTGGTCAGCTTATGCGAACAGCGCGTACACTCTGTGGGCGGACGTTCAATTTCAGAACATCGGAAACCATCCACACTGAGAGCTCCCGAAAATATACCGCGGGGAGCTTCGAGCGGCTGGCCCGTTCCGGCGGATGGAGCGTTGCCGAGGCTTGGCAGGATGCGGACGGGTTATTCGGCCTGTTCGGACTCATTCGCTACTGAACACCCGCCGATCGTCGAATTGCTGCCCATTCATGTGCTGGCTGAATACATCATGTTTGGGCGGGGACATCACACCAGGTGAGCGATTGACGAATGAAGCGCAGCGGCCCGGAGTTCATGCAGTATCCTAACCTTGTCAGCAGATAGCAAAAGCCCGGACGGGTTCCCAAAAATCTTTCCTGGATGCATCCGGGCTCTGGCGTTATGCTTGCATCACATAAAGGCTCCAGCCACCCTGAGAGACGGTCGTTGCGACCGGATAAAGTTCAGATCGAGCCCGCCAGCGCAACGGCGGGAAAGTCCTTCTCGGGATCGAACACGTTATTGAAAAAGTTCGTCAGAGAGTACATGGCCACCAGCGCGACGATCTCGATGACGTTCGCATCCGTGTAGCCGGCATCGCGGACGGCTTTCAGATCGGCATCACTGACCTTGCCGCGGGCTTCAACGACTTTGCGCGCAAACTGGATGGCGGCGTCCCGCTTCGGGTCGCTGGCGTGGCCTTTCCGAGCAAGAATGATTTCATTGGCCGGCAGCTTGGCCATATGATCGGCCGTAAAGCTGTGGACCGTCAGGCAGTAGTCGCAGCCATTCACTTCGGAGACGGCGAGGCCGATGCTGTCCCGCGTCTTCACGTCGAGCGCCTTGCTCAAGGAGCCGAGCAGGGTGGCCCATGAGTTGAACGCGATCGGACTTGCCGCGAAGGTAGCCATCATATTTGGAGTGAACCCGAGGTTTTTGGTGAACATATCGAGGGTCGGTTTCGAATCGGCCGGCACCTGTTCCGGCTTTAGAGCTGCAATTCTTGGCATCATGATCTCCGCAAGTTATCGGTTTCACAAATAATCAAATGAGATCCAGCACATCGACCACCGCGCGGCGCGGCTTCTGCGGCCAGTTTCCCGGACGTTCCGCCCCTACGGACAACAGCATGACCGGTATTTCGTCCTCAGCCAGTCCGAACTCGCGGTGCACCGCTTTGTCATCGAAACCGATCATCGGCGTCGAACCCAGGCCTAGCGATCGGGCCGCATAGATCATCGCCGCCGCGCCGAAGGCGCCGGTGCGCACTGCTTCGTCGCGCTGGCGCTGCGGATAGTCCTTATAGAGATCGCGTGCGGGGATTTCCCAATCCGGTATCAACTTTGCGGGCATAATCCCCGCCTCCACCACCGGCGCCAGGCGGTCCGGAATTACACTGGAATCAGCCAGCTGGCCGCAGACAATGAAGGTAACAGCGGCGTCAGTGATCGCAGGCTGCTTCCAGGCGATCGGACTCAGCCGAGCCTTGGCTTCAGGCGAGCGTACGGCGATGAAGCGCCAGTTCTGCAAATGGAAGGATGTCGGCGCAGTGGTGCCGATTCGCACTAGTTCGCGGATCTGATCGTCGCTCAGAGTGGCGGCAGGGTCATAGTACTTGGTGGAGCTGCGGCTCAGGATACATTCGATGACCGCGTTGGTCATGGTAAATTCGTTAGTCATGGTGATTCCTATGCTTGAAGGGACAGGTTGAGATACAAGAGTGCTTTCGCTCTCTTTGCGGGAAAGGCTGCAGGGATTGAGCCCGTTCGGCATTATGCCAAGGGCCGTGGGTAGTTTCACAGGTTGCGCCGGCGCGTCTGATGAGGACGCGGCCGGCCGCGCGCATCGAAGGCGTGTCGTTTACGGACGAACGCGAATGATCGTCTTCCCCGGGCGGCGCGCGGTTGGCTTGAAGGCGGCGACGGCATCGTCGAGGGGCGCGACGGTGCCGATGTTCGTCCGCAGTCGTCCGTCCCACACCCGCTGCACGATCTCACTCAGTTGGGCGCGATCGGACTCAACAACGAAGTCAACCGCTCGGCCATCGGCGGGCCGCGTCTCGTTCGGCCCGACGATGGACACCAGTGTTCCTCCAGCCCGAGTCAGGCGCGCGGAACGCTTCCCGATGTCGCCTCCGATGACATCGAACACCAGATCGATTCCTCCGACGTCTTCGAGGGCGTCGTTGTCGAGGTCGACAAACTCATTCGCGCCGAAGTCGAGAGCCGTCTGACGATCGGCGGCACGTCCGGTGCCGATGACGTAGGCGCCGGCCTCTCGTGCCAGTTGCGTCACCATCGACCCGACTGCGCCGGCCGCCCCGTGCGCGAGAACGCTCTGCCCCGCATGAAGGCGGCCGTGCACGAACAATCCCTGCCACGCAGTCAGACCCGAGATCGGCAGGCTTGCGCCCACGGTGAAATCGACGTCGCCCGGCAGCGGCGCGAGGTTGCGTGCCTCGATCGCCACATACTCGGCCAGCGTGCCGTCGCGATACCAGTCCGCGAGGCCGAACACCCGCTGGCCCACTGACAGGCCCGTCGTGCCATATCCGAGAGCGGTGACCACTCCGGCCAACTCGTGCCCCGGAATCGACGGTGTTCGGCCACGATCGAGGCGATCGGTCCAGGTCGAGGGCCACGACAGCTCGGTCCCGACGAATCCCGACGCATAAACTTGAACGACGACGTCGTTGATCGCAGCCTGCGGCTCGGGCCGCTCCTTGAGCCTCATGCCGGCGTTTCCCGCAGCCTGGTCCGTTACGACGATTGCCCTCATCGTCAACCTCCCCTGTGTGGTATGTCGTCATCTTCCGAATTGCCTTACGGACGAACAAAAATACGATCGCGAAACACGATGGTCCAATGACCTGTGGCTATGGAATCGATGCCATCGACGCGAAAGATCAAAGCGCGTCAGCAGTGAAACGCGGAACGAATGCCCGCCTTGGGTACTGAGGACGCAAGAAAGAGCTGGAATGCGCGGAAGAAAGCCGCTTGTTGGGGCAAGATCAGGAGGCGGCCGGATTGTCGTCAGCGGGCCGCTATTGGTGCCGAGGCCATGCTGGTCGAACAAGCAAGGGCGAGGGAGAACGCGAGAACGTTGGGTTGAGATTCGCGTCGGATCAGTCTTCGCGCGAAACGTTGGCCATCCGAGGTTGGGGATCACGTCTTCCCAATACGACAAGGTTGGGTTCGGCGAGGGCCCGTACGACAGGAGCCGGTAGGCTTTAGCCCGTCGCGGCATCCGGCATCGCGGGTCCACCGAACTGCAGGCCCTGCGGGTATGATAGGCTGCGATGCCCCAGTACAATGATCGACTGCACGAGAGACACTCAATCCGGAGTGATATTCGGGATCGGAAGTTGAGCCAGATCATCCTCGTAGCTGGCCCGAGTGCTTGGGCTGTGGCCGGAAATAGTAGCGTCCAGGCGTGTGTTAATATCCGCACCAATGCCGAGAATTTTGCCAATGGGACAGAGGTTTGCGGCTTCCAGCAGGAATGCGCGCTGCTGAGCGTCGAGTTCTCCCCCCAGCACGAGGGTGCGTGCGAACGAGTCTCTTTCGCCTTGAGCGCCATGGTGGAAGCTGACGCCCACTTCCAACCGCTCCAGCGGAAGTTTTTGGCGTCGAGCCTGAAAACGAATGCTCATAGCCGTGCATGCAGCGAGAGATGCGCTAAGAAGGTCGTAAGGATTGGGACCAGAAGAAATATGACCGACACAATCCGGACCGCCGACAGGAAATTGAGATTCGCCGACATGGCCTACCAGCGCGCCAAGATTAGTAGGGTCGCTTACGACAACAACTTCGCGGGTCTTGGTCATGATTAGGTCCCGATTGTTCGAATGATTGATCCACGAGCATCGACAGTGTGTACGCCAGCAACATCGCAGAGCAGGTCTCAGAGTTGGTGCGAGATTTCAGCGCGGCGTTCGCTCCGGCCGTTGCATTCAGCAACTAAATCCGGCGACCATCCGGGTAAAGCTATCATATCCATAACCGGCAGGAATGCTCCGCGAAGTCAGCGTCGAAGCTCCGCGACGAGGAAATCCGTGGAACGCGCCTCCTGAATGATCTTTGAGTTGTTTGGCGCGGAAATGAACAATCCCTCCAAAACGCGCTAGACAGTAAAAATGCGTTTAAGTCATTCATGCTGGACATGAGTGCGCATTTTGCCGCTCTCGTACGCCGCGTACGAGCTACTCTCGGGCTCACTGCGCGAATCTCGCGGCGCCGGTTGTGCAAGCCGCGACCGCTTTGGGTGCCGATTTAGCCACTGAACGCGGCTTGGAAGTCTCCGCAGAATAACAACGTAGGCTTCGAGCGCCATGCGGCTCGTGGGATTCCTCGCTACGGCATCACGCCGCGGGGCGAGCGGCAATAACGATCGTTTATCGACTCTATGGCGAGAGGTGATTTTCTTCACCGACGTTGCAAGGTCATTGTCGAAAGCACCGTCGTTCCGAGCTTGCGCTTGCCGCGATCGACACGCGGAACACGATGGGAAATTGAAAGGCGGGGGCGATATGCAAAGCAATGACGCAATCGAAATTGTCGCGCCATGGAGTACGACTGATAGAACCGAGCATCCCGCTCCGGTGCCCCGGCTCGATCGCGGTTCGTTTCGGCGCCTTCGACGATGTGGTGGCGGGTCGGTTAGTCTGCTGTTCGCGCTGGCCGTCGTTGGTTGCGACGAGAGGGCGCAATCGCAGCTGGCTGCGCCTCCGCCGCCGCCGGTGACAGTCGCGCAACCGGTCAAGCGTACGGTCACCGACTGGGACGAGTTCACCGGCCGCTTCGAGGCGGTCGAGGAGGTCCAGGTCCGCGCCCGGGTCGGCGGCTTTGTCAACAGCGTCCAGTTCAAGGACGGTGCGATTGTCCATGCGGGCGATCTGCTCTACATCATCGATCCGCGTCCGTTCGAGGCGGTCGCGTCGCAAGCCCAGGGCCAACTCGACGACGCGCGGGCTAAGGCAGAGCTCGCCAAGCGTGAACTCGACCGTGGGCTGAACCTGGTCCAGACCAGCGCAGTTTCCGTACAGGTGGTCGATCAGCGCCGTCAGGCCTTGCAGGCCGCTTATGCGGCTGAGACGCAGGCCGAGGGTGCGCTGAAGGCCGCGCAGCTCAATGTCGAGTTCACCCACGTGCTGGCACCGATCACCGGCCGCGTCAGCCGGCATCTGGTGACGCCGGGCAATCTGGTGCAGGGCGCCGATAGCGGCGCCACGCTCTTGACCTCGATCGTGTCGCTCGATCCGATCTACATCTATTTTGACGTCGACGAGGCGACCTATCAGCGCAACAGCAAGCTGTGGTTTGAAGGCAAGCGGCCGAGCTCGCGCGACACGCCGAACCCGGTGCAGGTGAAGCTGACCGGCGAGACCAAGCCCTCGCGCGAGGGCAAGATGGACTTCCTCGACAACCGCCTGGACGTCTCGACCGCGACGCTGCGCAGCCGCGCGATCGTCCCGAACAAGGATCTCTCGATTCTGCCGGGGCAGTTCGGGCGCGTCAGGATCATCGGCTCCTCGCCCTATGAGGCGCTGCTGATCCCGGACGCCGCCGTCGCCACAGACCAGTCGCGCAAGATCGTGTTCGTGGTCAAGGACGACAACACGGTGGAAGCAAGGCCGGTCACGCTCGGGCCGCTCGACGACGGCCTGCGCGTGATCCGGGAGGGTCTCAAGGCGGAGGATCACGTCATCATCGACGGGCTGCAGCGGGCCCGCGTTGGCGCCAAGGTGACGCCTAATTTGGCGCAGGCGCGGGGAGGGGACGGCACTCCGGCAGGTGTCAAGCCATGAATCTCGGAAAGCTTTCTATCAACCGGCCCATCTTGGCGATGGTGCTGTCGATCGTGCTTGTGATCGTCGGCGCGATCGCCTACCAGACGCTGCCGGTTTCGGAATATCCGCAGGCAGTGCCGCCGACCGTTACAGTCACCACGCAATATCCGGGCGCTTCGGCGCAGACCGTAGCCGATACCGTCGCCGCCCCGATCGAGCAGGAGATCAACGGCGTCGAGGATATGCTGTACATGTACAGCCAGGCCACCTCGAACGGCCAGCTCACCATCACCGTCACCTTCAAGCTCGGCACCGACCTCGACAAGGCTCAGGTGTTGGTACAAAACCGCGTCGCGATCGCACAGCCGCGGTTGCCGGAGGAGGTGCAGCGCAACGGCGTCGTCACCCGCAAGAACTCGCCCGACATCCTGATGGTCGTGTTCATGCTGTCGCCCGACGACACGTTCGACCAGCTCTACCTCTCCAACTACACGCTGCTGCAGGTCCGCGATCAACTTTTGCGGCTCGACGGCGTCGGTGACATCCAGATGTTCGGCGCGCGCGACTATTCGATGCGGTTGTGGCTCGACCCGGACAAGATCGCCAATCTCGGCATGACCTCAAGCGACGTCATCGCGGCGGTCAGGGCCCAGAATCTGCAGATCGCCGGCGGCCAAATCGCGGAGCCTCCGATCGCCGACCGTGCTTTCTCGCCAAACCTCGCCTTTACCGGTCGGCTCAAGGATGTGTCACAATTCGAGAATATCGTCGTCAAGGCCGGCTCCGACGGCCGTACCGTGCGGTTGCGCGACGTCGCGCGGATCGAGCTTGGCGCGCTGGCCTATACCACCAACAGCTTCATACTGCGCAAGTCAGCCGTCGCAATGGTAGTGACGCAACGGCCCGGATCGAACGCGCTCGCCACCGCGAACCATATTTCCGACACGATGGCGCAGCTCAAGACGAGTTTCCCTAAGGGGCTCGACTTCAATATCGGCTACAATCCCACCGAGTTTATCGCCCAATCCGTCCATGAGCTGATTAAGACCGTCTACGAGGCGATGGCGCTCGTCGTCGTCGTTGTGCTGGTGTTCCTTCAAGGTTGGCGGCCTGCGATCATCCCGATCATCGCGATCCCGGTGTCGCTGGTCGGCACCTTTGCGGTGATGGCCGCGCTCGGCTTCGGCATCAACAACCTCACGCTGTTCGGCCTCGTGCTCGCGGTCGGTATCGTGGTCGACGACGCCATCGTGGTTGTCGAGAATGTCGAGCGACATCTCGAACATGGCTTGAGTCGGGGTGAGGCGGCGCTCAAGACCATGGAGGAGGTGGGTGGTGCGCTGGTCTCGATCGCACTTGTGCTCTGCGCGGTGTTCGTGCCAACAGCCTTCCTGGGCGGCATCTCCGGCCAATTCTTCCAGCAATTCGCGGTCACGATTGCGGTGGCTACCGCGATCTCCTGCTTCTGCTCCCTGACGCTGTCGCCGGCGCTGGCCTCGCAGATCCTGGTGCCGCACGAAGAGAAGCGCCAGTCGGCGCCGTGGAACATCGTTGCGCGTGGCTGGAGCGGCTTTACCGCGCTGTTCAACCGCATCTTCGATCGCCTAGCGCAAGGTTATGCTGCCACCGCCGACTTCGTGATCCGGCATACAGCGGTGATGCTTGTGATCTATCTCGCGCTGATCGGCAGCGCGGGCTGGCTGCTCGCCACCACCTCGCAGGGTTTCATTCCGTCGCAGGATCGCGGTTACCTCATCATCTCGGTGCAATTGCCGGGCGCCGCGTCGCTGGCGCGGACCACTACGGTGGTGCGCGAAATCGAGCGGATTGCGCTGGATACGCCAGGCATCGTCCGTGTCGCGGCGTTCAGCGGCTTCTCCGGCGCGACGCGCACGCAAGCCAGCAACGCCGCCGCGTTGTTCCCGGTGTTCGACGAGCCGGAGGCACGGCAGAAGAAGGGATTGTCGGCAAATGCGATCACGGCCGATCTGCGCAAGCGACTGTCGGTGATCCAGGGCGCCTTCATCATCGTCATTCCGCCGCCCGCCGTGCCGGGCATTGGTACCGGCGGCGGCTTCGCCATTCGCATCCAGGATCGACAAGGGCGCGGCCCCGAGTTGCTCGCAGCCGCGAGCAACGAGCTCGTCGCCGCCGCCCGTAAGTCGCCAAACCTGACCTCTGTGTTCTCGCCGTTTACGGCGAATACCCCGTTGCAGTTCGTCGATATCGATCGCGTCAAGGCACAGAAGCTCGGCGTTCCTATCGCTAACGTCACGGACACGATCGAGACATATTTCGGCTCAACCTATGTCAACGACTTCAACCTATTCGGGCGCACCTATCACGTCACCGCGCAGGCCGATCTCCCATTCCGCAAGGAGACCACCGATCTCGCGCGGCTGCGTACCCGCAACGCGGCCGGCGACATGGTGATGCTCGGCAGCATGGTGGACTTCAATGACACCTCGGGACCCGATCGTGTCGCGCGCTACAATCTCTACGCGGCGTCCGAGGTGCAGGGTGAGCCGGCGCCGGGCGTGAGCTCGACGACGGCGCTCAACACCATCAAGCGACTGGCCGACGAAACACTGCCGAGCGGGTTTTCCCTCGAATGGACCGATCTGTCCTATCAACAGGTGACCGGTGGCAATGCCGGCCTCTATGTGTTCCCGATCTGCGTGCTGTTCGTCTATCTGGTCCTGGCGGCGCAATATGGCAGCTGGACGCTGCCGTTCGCGGTGATCCTGATCGTGCCGATGTGCCTGCTCGCGGCTACCATCGGCGTGCGCATTATGGGCCAGGACGTCAACATCCTGACCCAGATCGGCTTCGTGGTGCTGGTCGGACTTGCGGCCAAGAACGCGATCCTGATTGTCGAGTTCGCGCGCGACATTGAACTCGAGGGCAGGTCGCGGCTGGAGGCTGTCATCGAGGCCTGCCGGTTGCGGCTGCGGCCGATCCTGATGACGTCGTTCGCCTTCATCTTCGGCGTGCTGCCGCTGGTGGTATCGACCGGCTCCGGCTCGGAGATGCGCCAGGCCGTCGGCGTTGCCGTGTTCTTCGGCATGCTCGGCGTCACGCTCTTCGGCCTGATCTTCACGCCGATCTTCTACATGATGGTGCGCAACCTCGCGGAAGGCAAGAATGAGGGCAAGCCGACTCAAACGATCGCTGCCGCGGCGGAGTGATTTGCGGGGCCGCCGATGCGCGATACAGCCGGAACACTCTCTCCGTTACACTGAGGAGCGCAGAACGCGCCTGGGCTCGGCGACGTACCGTCTTTGCCGAGGCCAGCATGCACGCCAGCATCGGAAGTATTTCCGTTCCAAGCTCGGTGAGCTGGGTCAGCTGGCGCTCGCGATGGCTGAGTTCCAGCTCGAGCCTCTGCACCCTCAGGGTGGGCAAATCGCTCGAAATTGCTGCTAGGCGAAAGAGGATCCGCGTCCGCCGTACCCGGCAAGACAGAGGGCGGCTGGCATTTCCCGAGTGATGGAGTACGATTTCTCTAGGCTCGAGTGAGGCCGCGTGTGGCGAAGAGCTTGATCAGCCGACTTCAAGCCGAAGCCCGACGCCGGAGTCTGACAGATGGTGCAGCAGTCGCTGAACGTCGCGTACTCGGACGGCAGCTCTCAGGCGTTGTGGGAGGACGGCGAGCGCGTGTTCAGCCGCGGTTGGCGACTGGACGACAATGGCAACCGGGTTTCCGTGCTGCTTGTTGCCCCTGCCGCCGACCACCCGTCGCGGGCGAGACTCGATCGCCTGACCCACGAATACGAGCTGAAAGATGAGCTCGACGGGGCATGGGCGGTCCAGCCATTGGCCCTCACGCGCGACCCGGTCGGACCATACTGGTGCTCGATGATCCTGGCGGAGAGCCGCTCGATCGTTTGCTCGGTGGGCCCATGGAGGTCGGGCGCTTCTTGCGCCTTGCCGTCGCTGTTACCTCGGCTCTGGGCAAGCTTCATCAGCGCGGGCTCATCCATAAAGACATCAAGCCAGCGAACATTGTGGTGGACTGCGCGGATGGACACGTGCGGCTCACCGGGTTTGGTATTGCCTCGCGCCTGTCCCGCGAGCGGCAGGCGCCCGAGCCGGCCGAGACCATCGCCGGTACGCTTGCCTACATGGCACCCGAACAAACCGGGCGGATGAACCGCTCGGTCGACGCCCGCAGCGATCTCTACTCCCTCGGCGTCACGCTGTACCAAATGCTCACGGGCGTTCTGCCCTTCACGGCGGCCGATCCGATGGAATGGGTGCACTGCCATGTTGCAAGACCGCCGGCGCCGCCCGGTGAGCGGTTAAAAAACCTCCCAGGCTCCGTCTCTGCGATCATTATGAAGCTGCTCGCTAAGCCTGCTGAGGAGCGTTACCAAACGACTGCAGGTGTCGAGAGCGATCTTCGGCGTTGCCTTGTTGAATGGGAAACCCGAGGCGCTATCGACGAATTCCCACCCGGGGAACACGACACTCCGGACCGGCTGCTGATCCCCGAAAAATTGTATGGTCGGACAGCCGAGATCGATACCCTGCTTGCCTCTTTCGACCGTATCGTCGCCGGCGGCAGGCCGGAGTTGGTGCTGGTTTCCGGATACGCCGGCATCGGCAAGTCCGCGGTCGTCAACGAGCTTCATAAGCCCCTTGTTCGGCCCCGCGGTCTTTTTGCATCGGGCAAGTTTGACCAGTACAAGCGCGACATCCCCTACGCCACCCTTGCACAGGCCTTTCAGAGCCTGATCCGCCCGGTTTTGAGCAAGACCGAAGCGGAGCTGCGGCAATGGCGGGAGGCGCTGCTCGAGGCGCTCGAACCGAACGGTCGGCTCATTATCGATCTCGTCCCGGAATTGAAGCACATCATCGGCGAACAGCCACCGGTCCCCGAGCTGCCGGCACGGGATGCGCAGGGCCGTTTTCAGCTGGTGTTCCGGCGATTTATCGGCGTATTCGCGCGGCCTGAACATCCGCTCGCCCTGTTCCTCGACGATCTCCAATGGCTCGATGCAGCAACGCTCGATTTGCTCGAGGATCTGTTGACCCGGCCGGATGTGCAAAACCTGTTGGTGATTGGCGCTTATCGCGACAACGAAGTCGATCCCGTCCACCCGCTGATGCGCAAGCTCGAAGTGATGCGCCAAGCTGGAGCGATATTGCAAGACATCGTATTGGCACCCCTGACCTGTGAAGACCTGGGACAACTAATCGCGGATTCTGTTCACAGCGAACCAGAGAGAATCACTCGGCTGGCACAGCTGATCCACGAGAAGACAACCGGCAATCCGCTTTTCGCTATTCAGTTCATTTCTGCGCTCGCCGACGAAGCATTGCTCACTTTCGATTATGGCGAGGCGCGATGGTGCTGGGACCTGAATCGCATTCACGCCAAAGGTTACACCGACAATGTGGTGGACCTTATGGTGGGGAAGCTGAACCGCCTGTCCGCCGAAACCCGGCACGCATTGCAGAAGCTCGCCTGCCTGGGCAACGTCGCAGGGTTCACCATGTTGTGCATCGTTTACCAGAACTCCGAGGAGGAGATGCATGGCCAGCTTTGGGAAGCGGTGCGAGCAGGGCTGATCTTTCGTTCGGAGGATTCCTACAAGTTTCTCCACGACCATGTCCAGGAAGCCGCCTACTCCTTGATCCCGGAGGAATTGCGTGCCGAAGCCCATCTCCGAATAGGGATGCTGCTCGCAGCGCAGACCCCTCCAGAGAAGCTGGAAGAGGCGATCTTCGAAATCGTCAATCAGCTCAACCGCAGCTCGCATCTCATCACGTCAATTGAGGAGCTTGAGCGGGTCGCAGAGTTGAATTTAATCGCAGGTAGACGCGCTAAGACCTCGACAGCCTATGCCTCGGCGCTGAACTATCTGCTCTCCGGCGCGGCACTGCTGCCAGCGGACTCTTGGGAACGCAAGCACGACCTGATCTTTGAGCTGGAGCTGCACCGGTCCGAATGTGAGTTCCTCACTGGTGCACTGGCGGAAGCCGAGCGGCGCCTGGCGGTGCTGTCGGCCCGCGCCGCAACGACGATCGAACGAGCCCGCGTCACGTGCCTGCAGGTGGATCTTTACACGACCCTGGATCAGGGCAGCCGCGCGATCGCAGTCGGTCTCGACTATCTCCGCCACCTGGGCATTGACTGGTCGCCGCACCCAACCGAAGACGAGGCTCGGCGCGAGTATGAGCGGATCTGGTCCCAACTCGGCTCCCGCACGATAGAAAGCCTCATTGATCTGCCTTTGATGGACAATGCCGTATCGCTTGCGACCCTCGATGTTCTGACGAAGCTCGGGCCGGCTGCCCACTACACGGATGCGAAATTACGTTCGATGGTCATCTGTCGAGCAGTCAATCTCAGCCTCGAAAGCGGCAATTGTGACGGCTCGTGCTACGCCTATGCAGTGCTCGCCAGGCTCGCTGGACCGGAATTCGGCGACTACCAGGCGGGACTTCGATTCGGCCGCCTCGGCTATGAACTGGTCGAACAGCGCGGGCTAAAGCGCTTCCAGGCCAGGACCTATTTGAACTTTGGATATTTACTCATGTTCTGGACGAGACACGCCCGGGAAGGTCGTGATCTGCTGCGACGTGCGTTCGAGACGGCAAACCAGATCGGTGACCTCACTTTTGCGGCGTACTACCACACCCACCTGAACACGTATCTTCTCGCGGCGGGCGATCCGCTCGATGACGTGCAAGTTGAGGTCGAGCATGGTCTCGCGTTTGCACGGGACATACAGTTCGGTTTTGCGAGCGACTCCATCGCCGGCCAGCTTGGGCTGATTCGGACACTCCGCGGCTTGACGCCGATTTTCGGTCGCTTTGACGATGGGCAGTTTGACGAAGGCCTACTGGAGGCTCGTTTCTGCAGGAATCCGGATCTGAAGTTGGCCGAGGGCTCGTATTGGACCCGCAAGCTGCAGGCACGCTTCTTTGCCGGCGACTATGCAGGTGCCCTCGAAGCCTCATTGCGCGCGCATCAGCTGCAGCCGACATCGGCGTCTTTTTTCGAATGTGCGGAATATCACTTTTACAGTGCGCTCTCCAGAGCAGCATCCTGCGAGTCTGCAGCGGCCGGCCCATGGCAGGAGCATGTCACGGCGCTGGCCGCGCACCACCGACAGCTCGAGGTCTGGGCGACGGCTTGCCCGGACAACTTCGAGAACCGCGCCGCACTCGTCGGGGCGGAGATCGCCCGGATCGAAGGCCGCGCGCTCGATGCCGAACATCTTTACGAGCACGCTATCCACTCCGCACACGCGCACGGCTTTGTCCACAACGAGGCGCTCGCCAACGAACTTGCCGCCCGCTTTTATGCCGCACGCGGGTTCAAGAAGATCGCGCATGCTTATCTGCAGGACGCGCGGTACGCATACATCCGTTGGGGAGCCGACGGCAAGGTGCGCCAACTCGACGAACTATATCCGCACCTTAGGGACGAAAAGCCAAGTGCCGGTCCCACAAGCACGATCGGGACACCCGTCGAACGACTGGATTTAGCTACTGTTATCAAAGTCTCGCAAGCCGTGTCGGGCGAGATTGTTCCAGAAAAACTGATCGACACGCTGATGCGCACAGCGATTGAGCACGCGGGGGCTGGGCGAGGTCTGTTGATCCTTGCGGTAGGTGATGGCTATCGGATTGAGGCGGAAGTCACGACCAGCAATAATACGGTGACTGTCGGTCAGCGACGAGCAAGTGTAACGGCCGCAGATCTGCCGGAGTCCATCCTACGCTACGTGATCCGGACGAAAGAGAGCATTCTTCTCCACGATGCCGCAGTCGCGAACCCGTTTTCCGCCGATAAGTACATTCATCGGCATCACGCCCGTTCAATTCTCTGCCTGCCGTTGCTCAAACAGGGCAGATTGGCCGGTGTACTCTATCTCGAAAATAGCCTGGCGGCCCACGTTTTCACACCCGACCGCGTCACAGTGTTGAAGGTGCTTGCGTCGCAGGCCGCAATGTCGCTTGAAAATTCGCGGCTTTATGACGAGCTCGCGGATCGGGAAGGGAAGATCAGGCGTTTGGTCGACGCCAACATCATTGGGATCCTCATTGCCGACCGGGAAGGGCGGATCCTCGAAGCTAATGACGCGTTTCTACGCATCGTGGGATATGACCGTGAAGACTTGGTTTCGGGCCGCGTGCGCTGGACCGAGCTGTCCCCGCCCGAATGGCGTGAGCGCGACATACTGACTCGGGCCGAACTGAACTCAACCGGGAGAGTTGAGCCCTTCGAGAAGGAGTATGTTCGGAAAGACGGTAGTCGCGTTCCTGTGCTTATTGGCGCCGCGTTGTTCAAAGAAGGAGGCGACGAGGGCCTTGCCTTCGTGCTTGATTTGACAGAGCGCAGGCGCGTCGAGGAAGCGCTTAGCCAGGCACAGAGACTCAGCCGCACTGGCAATTGGGTCTATAACGCAACGACGATGCGTTACCTCTATTGGTCGGACGAGAGTTACAGGATCTGGGGGTTTGAGCCGCTGCAGGGCCTTCCAAGCCGACAAAGTATGTGGGAACGCATTCACCCAGAGGATCGCGACAGAGTGTGGGTAGCGATTCAGGAGGCTGTGCGCCAGAAAAGAGATTTCATGGCCGAGTTCAGACTCCTGCTACCTGATGGAACAATCAAATGGGTCGAAGGAACTAGCCATCATGTGTTTTCCCCCCAAGGTGCGCTGGCTGAGGTCATCACCACAACCGTCGATGTGACGGAACGAAGGCGCGCACAGGACGAACGTGAAAAGCTGCGACAGCTCGAGCTGGATTTCGCCCACATGAACCGCGTGAGCATGATGGGAGAATTGGCCGCCTCGCTGTCTCACGAAATTCTGCATCCGATTGCGACCGCTCGTAACAACGCCCGTGCCGGGATGCGTTTTTTGGAAATGAACCCGCCAAATCTGGATGAGACCAGGGAAGCGCTCGCTTGCGTTGTCAGGGACACGGACCGAGCCAAGGATATCGTCGGACGGATGCGCGATCACATCAAGAAGGCGCCTCTTCGAAAAGAGCGTTTTGATCTCAATTCAGCTACCAACGAAGTGATCGTACTGGCGCAAAGCGTGATCCACAGGAATGGCGTCTCGGTCCAGACTCTGCTTGCGGACGGTGTGGTTCCGGTTCTGGGAGATCGCATTCAGCTCCAACAAGTCTTGCTGAACCTGATTCTGAACGCGGCTGAAGCGATGGGCTCGGTTGAGGAAGGGGCAAGAGAGCTGTTGATCAGCACCGAGCAAGACCAGGCGGGCGCCCTCGTAGCCGTACGCGATTCCGGGCCTGGCATTGATCCGCAGCATCTCGATCGAGTCTTCGACGCCTTTTACACCACGAAGTCCAGTGGAACAGGGATGGGGTTGTCGATATGCCGCTCCATCATCCATGCTCATGGGGGCAAGTTGTGGGCGGAAGCGAACGAACCTCGCGGCGCCGTATTTCAGTTCACCCTGCCGGCGGACAACGACTCATGAATTGTCCTCAATCGGCGTACCCGGCTGCAGAGCCGAACGCAGGCACCGCTCGAGATAGTCGTCGTCCACTGGCTTGCTGAGGTAGCAAACAATCCCATCCTTTAGAGCCCGGTCCCTGACGACCTCATCGGGGTAGGCGGTAACGAGGATCGTCGGGATTGCGTACCCTGCATCGACCAAATGCCTGTGCAGTTCGACTCCGGTCATTCCGGGCATGTGAACGTCGGCGATCAAGCAGGTGGTTTCCGGCAAAAAGCGTGAGGCCAGGAAATCGGCTGCTGACGGAAACGCCTCGACAGTGTAGCCCATTAACACTATGAGCTTTCGCATTGACTCACGATAGAGCTGATCATCGTCGACGATGGCTATCAGTGTTCGGTTCAACATTGCCGGTTCCAGGCGCCTTCCTCGCTCCACTACACTGGCGGCATACCTTGCGCCTGCATGCAATCTCTAGTGTCCGGGACATTCCCCAATAATGCAATGACCGCGCCCGTAAGCGATGGCTTAGGCTTCCGGCTATCCGCTTAGGCAAAAGATATCTGTTCATCTCGGCTAATTGTGCGTAGAGTGACGTCGGAATAGAGGAAAATGCGCGCTTCCCCACGGAGGATACCGAGAATGGGTGAGGCAAATCCCTGTGTCTTGGTTATCGATGACGATCCCGAGTTTCGCGACTCGGTCGTGCGGCTGTTGCGGACAGTCGGCTTGCCTGCCCGACAATTTTCCTCTGTTCCCGATTTTCTCAACGCCGATCCGCCGGGCGGTCCCACTTGCCTGGTGCTCGATGTGAGAATGCCGGGGCGAAGCGGTCTGGAGCTCCAGCGCGACCTAGTCGCCGCAAACAGGCAAGTGCCGATCATCTTCATCACAGCGCACGCCGACGTGCCGATGACCGTGCAGGCGATGAAGGGCGGTGCAATAGAGTTCCTTACAAAGCCATTCCGCGATCAGGATCTGCTTGACGCCATCGAGGCCGGCCTCGCTCGCGATCGTGCCCGTCGAGAGAGTGATAGCGCATTGGCTGCGCTCAAGGAGCGATTCGACATGCTCAGCTCCCGTGAGCGTGAAGTTATGCTCGGCGTCGTGGCCGGTCGCCTAAACAAACAGATTGCCAACGATATCGGCATCGCCGAATCCACGGTGAAGGTGCATCGCGTGAACCTGATGCGGAAGATGAAGGCACGTTCGCTTCCCGAACTCAGCCGGATGGCGGACCGCCTCAACATAAGACTACAGCAGCCCCAGAATTTCTGAGCCTAAAGGCATACCTGGGTCTTTCCCCCGAGGGCGCCATCTACTCGCAGTTTGCGTCCACTGCATTCTGTCGCAGCGCTGAGTTCCTCCCTTAGGCGCCCCCATCCGGCTGACGGATTCGAGGCGCGAAGTGCCTGCCCTCACTTCTAAGCGATCGCTTAGCACAGACAGCGACAATCGAACCTTACAGTACCCCCGCGCAATCGACCGCAACGCTCCAAGCCATCAAAATGCGCCCAACGAGACTGTCCACCCGCCGTTCCCAGGCATGCGAGATTATAATGCGCGCAGCTATTGGTCGCTTGACGCATCCCGAACCGGGATTTGACGCAAATTGCGCCTCTCAAACTCCGGATACGGACCGCGGATTCTTTGTTCCACCAACTAAAGTGTCATTCGGACCGTTTCGCCTGCTTCCAATGCAGCTCCTTTTTCTGAAAGGCGAGAAGCCCCTCCCATTCGGATTTCGAGCCTGGGAGATACTACTTGCTTTGCTTGAACGTCGCGGTGAATTGCTCAGCGAGCAGGACCTGATGGCTCGATTGTGGCCCAAAGCCTTTGTTGAGCCCGTACATATGTCCGCGCTGCGTGACGACTGCGCCGGCCATCGGTTGATCGTCAACCCCGGGATCGCATCAACTTGATGGAGAACAACCCATGGAGCTTCATCAGGTTCGCTACTTCCTCGCCGTCGCATCCGCGCTCAACTTCACCCGCGCGGCCGAGCAGTGCAATGTCACGCAGCCCGCCCTGACCAAAGGGGTGCAGAAGCTCGAGCAGGAACTCGGCGGCCAGTTGATCTACCGCGAACGCCAGCTGACCCAACTCACCGATCTTGGCAAGGAAGTCCTTCCGATGCTGGAGCGCACACTCGCCTCGGCAGACGCGGTGCGTCGCCGAGCCCAGGAGTTCCAACGCAAGGACGTCGCGCCACTGAAGATTGGCCTCGCCCCTTCCATCTCGGCGTCGCTCGTGCTCGATCCGATTGCGGAGATCGCAAAGTTCGTCCCTGGACTTCACGTCGAGCTGCGCGAGGGCGTGGCGGAGAAGCTCGTTGACCTCTTGCTTGAAGGGGAGATCAACGCCGCAATGGTCGGGGACGTGCGGGACGTGCCCGCCCGCATCGACGACTGGTCGCTGTTCGAGGAGCGCTACGTCGCGGTTCTCGCGCCGACACATCGGCTCGCAAATCGTCCCTCAATCGGCATCGACGACCTCCGTGAGACCGTCTTGCTGGAACGCGCCGGCTGCGACGTCGCCCCGAAAATCCAGCAATCGTATTTCCCCGAGAAGCCGCCCCAACTCGGCCACTGCAGCGGTCACGACTTGCACCTGCAGCACATGGCCGCTGCTGGCTTCGGCGTGATACTCGCGCCCGAGCACATGCCGCGCCTTCCGACGCTTAAGACCATTCCGCTCGAAGGCGATCCAGTTTCGCGGGAGGTGCGGCTCCTGGCTGTCCAGGGGCGTCGCTACTCGCCGGCGCTGGACGCTTTCGTCAAGGTCACGCGGCTTCGCGACTGGTCGGTCGTCGCTCGGACGGCGTGAAATCGTGGAATGCGTCCAGCGTCCGGGCAGAGCATGCGGCGCACGCGTTCACTGCGGCCGGTTCCGCCCAAATGCGCTACGCATGAAGCGAACAATGCTGTCTTACCAAGCCTTCCCTGACCTCGACAGCCGGACACTGAAGCACCACCCTCGGACACTCGCAGTCGACGCGCCAAACTAACCCGCTTCCATGGCGTCGGGCGAGTGGAATGGAAACGATAACGACCGGGCATTTCTAATGGTTGGCGTGCCGGCGTACCCTTAGTGCTCGTCTAACCGGGTTGGCCTGTGACGGAGTGCCTGCCATCACAGGACGCGAAATCGCCCTCTTGGGTGCGTGCACTTTCCACGTCGCAAGGACCCGCTCGAGTAACCAAGCAGAGGAGTCTCCGATGTCGTTTCGCTTCATCACCAAGTCTATCCACGCCTACCTGATCGACTATCCTGTCGCGATCGTCTTGATCGCAGCTCCGTTCGTGCTGAAGCTCGGCCAAAGCGGACCACTTGCAGTGGAGCTTTCGGTTGTCGTCGGTGTGGCGGCGTTGCTCTTGGCCGCCCTGACCGACCATCCCACCGGGCTTGTCCGCATCATTCCCTACTGGCTGCACCTTTGGGTCGATCGCGCCGTCGGGGTGGTCTTTGTCATCGCACCGTTTGCCTTCAAATTCGCTGGGCTCGACGCCTGGTACTACTGGGTCCTCGCTGCGGCAGTCCTGCTCACGACGTCAGTCCTGAACGCGCCTGAGGAGCCGGTTGCGATGCGTCCGGAATTGAGCAGGCGCGCAGCTGGCTGAAAGCTGCGAAGGCGTCGTCGTGACGTCGCCAACGTTCGTCTGCAGCGGTCGGTCACTAACCGGCGCGCTTGGGCTGGGGCCGGGATCATTCTTGATAGCGCCGATGGTGGAGGGCTAATACGGCGCGAGCACTCGCCGGATCGGGCGGCTGATATTTAAGGGTTTAAGATGAACGCGTTTGCGCGGCCGCGGGACCGAAGCGCCGTGATTGGGCCACGCTTCGACTATTCGGCGCTGGCTCCGGCGGCGGCGGCCATCTGCTACCCTTTTCTACTCCGCGCCTTCCATACCGTTGTTGGCACGCAGGACGCACTGCCTTCGCCTCTCGCAATTGTCGCCGCGACCTTCATCCTGGCCGTGGCGTTCGTCGTGCCGTTTCTCGCGCTCGCGCTCGCTTGCCGGTCCGACGCCGATCCAGGGGCGCGACGGCTCGCCTATGCCGGCGTAACGACCCCAACGCTCTTCGTTTTTCTTGGCGTCGTTCAGGTCCTGATTCATAGCCCCATCCCCGACGAACTCGTGTGGTGCGTGCTTTGGCTCGCAATCGCAATCTGGTCACGGACCGCCGGCAATCCAATCGCTGCGACGCGGCCGACCGTGGGGCGCTGGCGCATTGTCCACGGAATGACAGCAGCGGTCTTGTTTCTATACGTGGCGTTCCATCTAGCCAATCATTTGTTTGGGTTGATCGGCCCCGATGCACATGCGGCCGTCATGAAGGTCGGCCGCCTTATCTACCGCTCTGATGTGGGTGAACCGCTATTGGTCGCGGCCATGGTTTTCCAGATCGGCACCGGCCTGTTTCTGGCATGGCGTTGGAGTGCCGGCCCGCAGGGCTTTCATCGGACATTTCAGGTCGGCTCGGGGGCCTACCTCTCGCTTTACATCCTCGGGCATATGAACTCCGTTTTCATCTACGCTCGTAGCTTTCTCGGTATACCGACGGACTGGAATTTCGCGATCGGAGCCCCGACCGGGCTCACTCATGACGCATGGAATATCCGGCTGTTGCCTCATTACGCGCTCGGCGTCTTCTTTGTCCTAAGCCATCTTACGTCGGGATTGCGAATGGTGCTGATAGCGCATGGCGTCAATCGACGCACCGCAAATCGTATTTGGGGCGGCGGCGTCGCAATAAGCGCGGCTATCTCGGCCGCGATCATTGCGGGTATGTGCGGGGTTCGGATCGGATAGGCGACGTCGGCAGTGTCGGTCCCGATTCATCCGACGTGGCAGGAGCCGGTGTGACACGCGCACCGTTTATTCGCTTCGTTGAGCGCGAGAGCACGTCTCGCGAAACGCTGCGACGCTGCTCTGCTAAGTCACCGATGCCGGCGAGGCGAAGATCGCCAGGGTGACCTCGGGCAACGACAATAACGATCGTCTATCGACTCTATGGCGAGAGGTCATTTCCCTCGCCGGCGTCGCAACGTCACTCTCCAAAAGAGTGGTCCGATCAATCTCAGGGTCAGGAGCCGCGATGGCGCTGCGTCAGCGACGGGGCGTTGATTGAAGGATAACTATGAAAGAAAAACGACACTGATGTCCCGGGAAGCCTATGATATCGTCATTGTTGGTGCGGGCGCGGCCGGTTGCGTTGTCGCGAGTTATCTCGCCGAACACACCGATGCGTCGATCGCGCTGATCGAAGCGGGCGACATGGACCGCGATCCGTTTATCCACATTCCGGCCGGCTTCGCCAAACTGCTGGCCCACGACCGGCATGTCTGGAAATACGAGACGGTTCCCCAGCACGGTAGAAAGCGCGCATATCGCTCAGGCAAGGTACTCGGCGGCGGATCCTCGATCAATGCGATGTGCTACGTCCGTGGTCAGATACGCGACTTCTCTGCGTGGCAGGACGCGGTCGGCGACACCGGCAAATGGTCGTATCAAGATCTGCTTCCCGTCTTCATGGCGCAGGAAGACAACGACACCTTCCACGACGAGTATCACGGCATAAATGGTGGTCTGGCGGTCCAGTTGCCCAAGGGCATCAACAAGCTGAACCAATATTGCCTCAAGGCATTCCAGGAATATGGGGTTCCCTATAATCCCGACTATAACGGTAAGAGCCAGATCGGAGTCTCGCCGGTGCAGTCGACGGTCGGAGATCAGCGCCGATGCAGCGCGGTCGACGCTTATCTGCGTCCGCACCTCACCTCGGGCCGCGTAACACTTCTCACCGGCAAGACCGTTCTTCGCATCCTGATCGAGAACAATCGGGCTGTCGGCGTTGAGTTCATGGACACGAGCCTGAAGAGGATCACGGCCGGCGAAGTTGTGCTGTCGGCCGGCGCCGTCCATAGCCCGACGATCCTCATGCACTCTGGCATCGGGCCAGCCGAGCAGCTGCGACAGCATGGTATCGCGGTGGTCGTCGATTCTCCGGAGGTGGGCGAAAATCTCCAGGACCACCCGATGGTACCGGTCCGTGTCTATGTAAAGGGCGATCTCGGCTATCAGGCTGCCGCGCAGGGCCTCGGCAGCGTGAAGGCGGGCTTGCGTTATCTCGTCACCAAGGATGGCCCGGCGTCGGGCAATGGCATCGAGACGGTGACACACTGGAATCCGTCCGATTTCACCGCCGAGCCTACGATCCAATGTTATCACGCTCCTATCGTCTTGTCCGAGCAACTCGGCCCGGCGGGCGACCGCTCGGGCATCACCTTCGAACTCGTGGTGCTTCAGCCCAAGAGCCGCGGCTGGGTGCGGTTGGCCGACAGCGACCCAACATCGATGCCCCTCATCAACCCGAACTTCATCGGCGAAGAGGAAGACTTAAGGGCTGCGGTGGAGGCAGTGCACGCGATCCGCAAGGTCATGGCCCAGGAGTCGTTGGCGCCGGTGATCGAGGAAGAGATGGATCCCGGCCCACACATCCAGTCGGATGCGGAGATCGGCGAATGGGTGAAGCGTGTCGTGACGACGATGTGGCACCCGGTCGGCACCTGCCGGATGGGCCAGGACGCGCGAGCGGTGGTCGACGCAAGGCTCAGGGTTCACGGGGTCGACGGCCTCCGGGTAGTCGATGCCTCGATCATGCCCAACATCACCAGCGGCAACACCAATGCCCCGACCCAGGCGCTTGCGCGCCATGCCGTGGCGATGCTGGTCGCGGACCTGAAGCGGAGCTCAGGAGCCCCGGCGCGGGCCAACGTGGCCCAGGTAGAGCCCTGAAGGAGGGATCAAAATGGATATAGAAGACGCGAGGAAGCGCCGCGAGGCGCCACTCGGCACGCCGAGCCATCTCGGCTCGAATGCCACCAGGGATATTTCGGCGGCGCTCACTGTGCTTCTGGCAGACGTGTTCGCGCTCTACGTCAAGACCAGGAACTTCCATTGGCACATATCAGGCCTGCATTTCCGGGATTATCACCTACTCCTTGATGTGCAGGCCGCGCAGATTTTTGCGATGACGGACGACATCGCGGAAAGAATTCGCAAGATTGGCGGCACAACGATTCGTTCGATCGGCCACATCGCCAGAGTGAAGCATATCGAGGACAATGATGCTGGCTTCGTCACGCCCGAAGACATGCTGGCCGAGCTGAAGGAAGATAATCTGGCGCTAAGCCAGCGCATGCGGCAGACCCACAACGTCTGCGACGAGCATGGCGATGTCTCCACGGCCAGCCTGATCGAAAACTGGATCGACGAGGCGGAAAGTCGCTCATGGTTCCTGTTCGAGGCGACCAGGAGAGCTTAGCCCCGAGCGCATGGCCACCCGTGAAGCTCGGGTGACTGCCTACGCTCCCGCAAAATCCCGTCGTGGGCTTTGACGTTAGGCTCGTTCGCGTGGTTTGGCCATTTTGGCGATCGCTGACTCTCAATGCGGCCCCACTCTGAACCCCGACGACGATCGAAGGGAGTGCAAATGATGGTGGATAGGTCAGAGCCAGCCTTGGAAGCGGGTCTTTTCCAGATCAAGGTTGACCGAGAGGCCGAAGACGAGCGCTTCTATCAGGCGCTTGTGCCCTTCGGCTCTTTCGATGACGTCGTGCGGCGAGATCGGTATCGCCCTCTACCTGATGACTGGATCGTCGCTGTTACGGACGTCAGCCATTCGACCGAAGCTATTGAACAAGGACGGTACCGTGAGGTGAATACGGCCGGTGCGGCGGTTCTTGCTGCCGTCAGCAATGCACTACCCGACCTACAGTTTCCGTCCACGTTCGGAGGAGATGGCGCGAGCTTCGCCGCGCCCGGCGCCTATTCGTCCATCATCAGGGATACGTTGGCAAAAACCGCCGCCTGGGCTGAAGACGCATTGGGTCTCACGTTGCGCATTGCGGTCATTCCTGTCGCGGACATTCGCGCTCAGCACTTGGACGTCCTGGTAGCTCGCTTCGCGCCATCCTCGAACGTCACCTACGCGATGTTCGACGGTGGCGGACTTGCCTGGGCAGAGCGTAAACTCAAGCAAGGCGGCTACACCTTTCCGCGCGCGCCCATGGGAGTAACAGCTGACCTCACAGGTCTTTCGTGCCGATTTGCGCCGATCAGCGCCAAGAACGGCGTCATCTTTTCTCTTATCGTCGTTCCGCGCGATGATCCTACTTCGTTTGTAGAGTTCATACAGGAGCTCCTGCGGACGCTCCGTTCGAATGACTCCGGCCTACATCCATTGCCTGCCGAAGGCCCGATTCCCGCATGGTCCGGCGACGATCTTGATCATGCCATCCAGAAAGGCAGTCGAAAGAGTCCCTTTGCGGCTGGGGCTGCGAAGCGCTTGCACGCCATTCTTGCGTGGGTGGGCACCCCACTAGGAGTTCCTGTTGGTAACTTTGATGAAACCGGGTTCCGACGAGAGCTTGTGGAGAACACAGATTACCGAAAATTCGATGACGGCCTGCGTATGACAGTGGACTGCTCATCTGAACTCGCTGACGTCGTAGACGCGCGCTTGGAAGAGGCTCAGCGACGAGGTGCATGCTTTTTTGGAACGCATCGCCAGTTGGCCGCAAATCTTACGTGCTTTGTGCCATCACCCATGCGAGCTAATCACGTGCACTTCGTTGACGGCGCGTCCGGGGGGTACGCCTTCGCCGCAGCCAACTTGAAGCGAAATGTTGCGAGCGGAGAAGCACCTGATTCTGAGCGCCGCTCTGCGTGAGGCAAAGCAGAGGGCGACGTCGCGGGCGGCAGCCCCTTCTTGCTTTGGGATCGCCGTTCTCAGTTATCCTTCTGGGCTTTACCCTCCTTGGCTATCCGCCGATAGTCGCTCGGATCCCGATTGTACGCCTTTCGAAAAGCTCGCACAAAACTTGAACGGCTCTCGTACCCCGCATTAAGAGCAACGACGTCGATCGACATCGTAGTCGTCGTCAAATCGATCGCAGCCTGGCGCATTCTCAAGTCTCGCAAGATGGCCATCGGGGATTGTCCAAAGATGTCCGAGAAACGCGCCATGAACGCCGAACGACTCAATCCTGCACTGTGTGCCAAGCTTTGAACTGAATGGGCGGCTCCCGGCCGCGCCACCATATCCGCAAAAGCACGGGTGACCTGTCTGTCGGCAAGTATCGAGAATCGTTCAGTCCACCGCTGGGATGACTTGAGGGACCGTCGCACCAACGAGACAACGATCTGCTTGAGCAGAGACGCTGTCATGGCCCCAACGCCGACCTCTTGCTGTAGCAACTCGTCCATAGCCTCGCGAAGCTTCAGATCGATCCTGTCCGCCGGCTCGAATTGCTCGATGACCGGTTCGCGGAGTTCTCCGAACAGCCTCACAGACCGACCAAAGGATGCGTTAAAAAAGCCGCATATCTGGACTATTTCGGGCTTCTCGTTCGGCACTGCGACGCGGAGGATGCCGTCTTGACGAGTCCAGCAGTCTCTCGAAATGAGCTTCGGTGGGCCACTTCCACCGTCAACCTCGATCATGAACGGAGTGTTTGGCGGCACGATGATGAGCAAATGAGGCCTCAAGGGTATCATCGGTCCGCGGTTGATCGATATGCGGCCCACGCCACTTAAGTTGTAGTGGATCCCGGGTACGTCAATCGTCCCAAATTCAACTCGATGGCCGCGCGGCACCAAAATCTCAGTCAGCGCGATGACATCAATGTCGAGCGCCTGCATCAAGTTGTTGAGGTCTGTTTTAGACAATTTGACAGTGGCGGCCGCGGGCGGCGAAACGTTCTGCCCGACGAGAGCCTGCTTTGGAACCGCTTTCGAAGTGTGCATGACTGGTGGCCCTTTACTGCCGGCTACCGCTACCGATAGTGCTCCGAAACCTGTTCTCCAAGGATTAGCGGGGCGTTGCCATGTTCGTACCACTGAACCTCGTTTCGTGCCATTAGACGAAATTTGGACCTGCGGAGAACGCGAATGTTCCAATAGTCGTTATGCTTCGGGGCTTTAGTTCCCGACTCTCATGCCGTACGCTACAACGCGCGCGGGATGACGGGCATGGACTAAGGCGACGACTTCAGGGAATTTGTATCGATCGGCAGGCTACGCACACGCTTGCCGGTCGCGGCGAAGATCGCGTTGGTTACTGCAGCACTGACAATGGCTGTCGGAGCTTCACCAACGCCACCCGGAGCCTCAGCGTTCTTGATCAAGTGTGTCTCCACCACCGGTACCTGGTCGATACGCATTGGCAGATAGCTGTCGAAATTGCTCTGCTCGACCCGTCCATCCTTGAAGGTGATTGACCCATGGAGCGCGGCGGTCAGGCCGAAAAGCGTTCCACCTTGAACCTGTGCTTCGATCGTATCTGGATTGACGTACATGCCGCAGTCAATCGCACAGACGATCCGCTTGACTTTGACAGAGCCATCGGCCGCCACTTCGACCTCGGCGACCTGCGACGTGTAACTTCCATATGCGAACTGTACCGAAATTCCGCGGCCATGCCGCGCGGGAAGGGGGGATCCCCACCCTGCTTTTTCTGCCGCGAGCGACAGAACAGCGAGCGCTCGCGGATTGTGGCCAAGCAATCCCTTGCGGTAAGCGAGGGGATCCTGTTTCGCGGCATGAGCGAGCTCATCCATGAAGCTTTCGACCACAAAAACGTTGTGAGTCGGTCCAACGCCGCGCCACCAAGACGTCCGGACACCAGGGGGCTCGATTCGGACAAAGTCGACGTGGATATTGGGCAGCGCATAGGGCGGCTCGGCCGCCGCTTCGACGGCGTCGGGGTCCAATCCGTCCTTGACGTAAGGGGGATAGTAGCGAGCCATGACTGAGGAGCCGGCGATCCGATGCGTCCAGGCAACCGGCTTGCCGGCCGCATCAAGTCCGGCCGACAGCCGATCGAGATAGTACGGCCGATACATGTCGTGCTGGATGTCTTCCTCGCGGCTCCAGATCACCTTCACCGGGCCATCGACGTGCTTGGCGATCTTGACGGCCAGCACCGTGCCGTCGGCCTCCAGCCTTCGTCCGAAGCCGCCGCCAATCAGATGATTATGAATTTTGATCGCATCCTTGGGCAGGCCGGTGAGTTCGACCACCAGAGACTGGGTGATCGTAGGCGCCTGTGTTCCGACCCAAATGTCGCAACGATCGTTCTGCAGATGAACGGTACAGTTCATCGGCTCCATCGCCGCATGGGCCAGGAAAGGCACCTGATAGACGGCGTCAACGCGTTGCGCTGCCTCCGCAAGGGCCTTCCCCGCATCGCCTTCGTTGCGGGCAACAACGCCCGGCTTTTTGGATTCCTCCTCCAATTGCTTGACGATATCGGCGTTGTTGACCTTGCCGTTCGGCCCGTCATCCCACGTGATGGCGGCAGCCTCGAGCCCCTTCTTCGCCGCACCCATGTGATCCGCGATCACGGCAACAGCTTCATCGACATTGACCACCTGCCGCACGCCCTTCACTGCCAACGCGGCGTTCTCGTTCACGGTTTTCGCTTTGCCACCGAGCACGGGCGAAATAGCAACCGTCGCAACCTTCATACCCGGTAATCGCGTATCGATACCGTAGAGCGCGCGCCCATCGACTTTTATCGATGAATCCACGCGCTTGGCGCGCGTTCCGATCAGGGTGAAATCCTTCGGATCCTTCAATCTGACGTTTGCCGCGGGCGGCACAGGCAATTTCGCCGCGGCGGTCGCAAGTTCGCCGTAGCTCAGATGCTTCGAACCTGATGCATCGAACACGACGCCATCGCTGGCGCGGCAAGTCGCCGGATCGACATTCCAGCGCTTTGCGGCTGCCGCAATCAGCAGATTACGACCCACTGCCCCTGCCTGACGGAGCGGCGTCCAGAAGGCGCGGACAGAGGCGGAACCACCTGTATTTTGAATACCTATGATCGAGTTGACGTAGAGTGCATGATTTGGCGGCGCATGCTGAACCTGAATCTGGTCAAGCTTCACTTCAAGTTCTTCAGCGAGAAGCATCGAGAGTGACGTGTAAACGCCCTGTCCCATCTCGATCATCGGAATGACCAGGGTTACGGCGCCAATCGGATTGATCCGTATAAACCCATTCGGGGCGAAAGTACCCGTGACCTCGTTTTCGGTTACTTGCGAAGCAGGCGCCGCGAACACGGGCGCCGTACGTGCACCGGCCAGAGCAAAACCGAGCAGCAAACCTGCGCCCTGAAAGAAGGTGCGCCGCGACATCGCCGTTTCACGTTCGATCCGGTTCGTTAGAATCAGCCTATCCATGGCTCAAACTCCCGCTGCTCGCTTGATCGCGGCCCGGATACGCTGGTAGGTACCGCAACGGCAGACATTTCCCGACATTGCTGAGTCGATATCCGCATCACTCGGCTTCGGAGTGTCTTTCAGCAATGCCACCGCCGACATGATCTGGCCAGATTGGCAGTAGCCGCACTGCACGACCTCCAGATCCGACCACGCCTTCTGCAAGGCCGCGCCTTGCGGCGTGCGCCCGATCGCCTCGATCGTGGTGACCGCGCCGTCGCCGATGCTATCGACCGACGTCTGGCAGGAGCGGACCGGTTGGCCGTCGATATGCACGGTGCAGGCGCCGCACAGTGCCTGGCCGCAACCAAACTTGGTCCCGGTCATGCCGAGCACATCGCGCAGCACCCACAGCAACGGGATGTCGCCGTCGACATCGATCTCATGGGGTGAGCCGTTGACCTCTAATGTGAAAGCCATGAATGCCTCTTGAGCGCGTAGGGAGTGAGCCATGAGCCAAGCAACGTCACTCATGAAATCCGCGAAAGCTCTACGCATTGTTCGCAACACGCGGCGACGGTTTCCAATAGCCGGCATGTATAGTTTCCATAGCAACGGGGAATGCTCGCAAACCGGATAGCTAAGAAGGAAATTGACGACACTCCTGCCAGAGCATATTGATCGGTAGTTGGTGGGAAGCGAACTCTTCAAACGATAACGCATCGTGCAACGACGTTGCGAGATTTGACGGCAGGATGGCCGCTCGGCACCATCCGACAGAGTTTTTGCTGAATAACCAGCGTCGCGACTTGCCGCGAAACTTTCCGGCGACATTCAAGCGCGCGACGGTGGAGGGCGCTTCATGGTCAAAAGCTCCGTCACATCATGCCGATCATCTGCGGATGAGATCGCAACGGTCAGGAATTTCCCGTCCGGGTATATTTGGGCTTCATCGTAAAGCTTGACCAACTGCGAGCGCCAGACATAACGGCGCGCCTCAAACTTGTCTCGTTCTGCTCTCCCCAAGACCACCACGGCCGAAAACCTCCTGTATTCCGGCACGAAGGTGCAAAACGCTTTTGTTCTCTTGTAGCGTAGGGACCAGCCGCGCTTCTTGCCGCCATAGAGCCATTCCGGCGCGAAGACACCGGGGTAGAAGTCCTCGATCCAGTTCTGCAGAGAGGCCCAATGCTTGAACGCGCCCGGTCCGATCCAGTCGCGGACAGTGCTATCATCGGGCGATGCTGACTTGTCAGTGATCCTGTCACCGATCTGGGGGGACTGTTCCATGCCGCTTTCCTTCAATCACAATTTTTCACGACCGGTTCGGAAGACTTGGCGGCCGACCTTGATCTTGGGCGAAAGGTGTGTCGCCACGTGCCCAAGGTTCGACTCTGTGTTGCGCAAGTGCTGTCACGGACCTCTCTCCACCATTGGGGCATAGGCGAGTTGCCCGTCAAAGCTGAAATCCGGCACGTGGATTTGCGGACACCGAATCTGGACGTCCGGTCCGTTCTTCGAGGACAGGACTGTGCTCGTTGGCTGACGTTTGAGGCTAGCAACGCCCCGGCGTTTGAGTTAACGCTCAGCGCTTGCGAAGGCGTCGGCATTTCCAGCGTAGTTCGCTTCCGGCTGGGTCTTAGTTGGCGAGCCCTGCGCTAGCTTGCTCCTACCGTGCTTCGAAGCATACCGGCGGTCCCCGGGCGCCCGAAACGCCCTCGCGCACTTCTCGAACGGCCGATACCTACTTCACGGAAATTGCGAGCGGAGGAAGTTTGTGGGAGCGCCTGCCTCCAGGATTTGAACCTATGCAGCGACCTCGAACCGGCGACATAGCGTATGAACGGCGGCTTTTGACCAGCTACAAAGGCTCCACCTTGCGAGTTAAGCTGCTCTCCAGTAGGAAAACGGCGAAATAGTGGGTCTAGCGCTGTAGCGGACCCCCGCTACCAACGATCCCCCGGACATAGCACGAGTGGGAAATAAAGCCGGATTGCCGCAGAGCGCGGCGGGGCTTCCCTTGATGTCGATCCGCACACTGCGGTCATCCTCGGCGTTGGCCTTCGACGAGGTTACTTTCAAGGCCGCGCAGCGATCAAGCTCGATCGCCGCCGCGACGCCACGCCAGTGACCGCGCAAAAGGCGCGCCCCCAAGCGAGCTTTCTCGGGGCTCTCAAATGCGGATGCTGCGGCGGCGGCATGGCCTCCATCGGCAGCGATCGGAAAGGAGTTAGGCTGCAATGTTCGGCCCACCGGGAAAGTGGCTCTTGGTGCGCTCGATTATCGTCCTGGTTGACGCCACCTCATCATAGTGTTTGCCGGCGTCGCCTCGACATCGACAATGATCGCGTGCTCGACATCAATAAGGATTGCTGAGCCCGTATCCGAACTGCACGCGCTTGTTGGCTTTTGCCGTCCACGCCGACGACGGATCGGACGGCGAGATCATCTTTGGCAGCTTGCGATCGGGCGCTGCGGTCGGCTTCCCGTTAGAACCGCCATCGCGCCTGCCCACGACTTCCTGGACCCGCGTCTCGGCCTCAAGTCCGGCAAGATACTCGGCCCACGGTACGCTTCTGACGTTGTGCGTCGGTCCAGTCCAGCTCGGTTTGCGCTTTGCTGTGATAGCTGCTGGCATTGGCTTCCATCACGCTCGCACCCCACCGCGAACCCCGCCTTGCTTCGTGACGTGAGCGCGACCCATGAAAATGAATTCACTCGCCGGCCACGAACCCAAATATCCCGAAGGCGAGCCCCCTGGGGCATTCGCCTGATATTGGCAAGCGCTGCATGAACAACAATCACTGAGGCAGACCTCGGCCGCCTGCATCGATAACGATGGCGCGCCCGACAGTCTCGCCTCCAAGCAGGCCTCCCGACACCCTACTCCTCTCAAGGTGAGGACCGGACGTAAAACTGCTTGTCCTCTGAAGGGTCAGGTTCTGCAACTCGACCGCGAAGCGGAGGGGGAGCTGCGCCATTTAGAGTTCTATAAGCAGCCACGCTAGAGTCAGCCGGCGGTTAAGCGTTGCGACATCCGCTCTTGAAGGGAACGTCGATACCGAGCGCGTGATTCGCGACTTCCGTGTTTGGACCCTGAGCTGACCTCGTCACAATTCGGAAAGCCGCGGCGCGTTTGGGTGAACGATTTCGGGTTCACGGAAGAGACGGCTCTGCCCCTCGGGCTAGGGAACGATGCGCCGGCAGGCCCCCGCGATGTTTGCAAACGACCTCGGGCCATCGGGCTGGCCGGCCTCGTAGGCATCGCGCACGGCGGCGTCGGTGCGCGCTCGCTCCGCAGCGTCGAGCGCTGCCACATACTTCCCGAGCGGCCCTTCGCCAGCGGCAATCGGCGCCCAATAGTCGGCAAAGCTTTTGTAGTCCATGCGGATCATCAGCTCCATTTCCGCAATGTCCACGAGACCCTGTTCGGCAAACGTCCGTCTCAGTTCGCCGGGCTGCATCATCGCTTGAAAGCAATAGCGACTGCGCAGCTGGCGCCCGCTTTCACCGAGTGCCGCCACCGTATCGACCATCATGCGCATGCCGGGCATGCCGCCGAGATGATCCCACACCGCTGCCGCGACCACGCCGCCCGACCGAACGGCGCGGCGCATCTCGGCTACTGCCTTGCCGGCTTCGGGAACGAAGTGGAGCACGAAAAGCGCCAAAGCGCGGTCGAACGTGCCGCCCTCGAAGGGCAGGGCGCAGGCATCCGCCTGTCGGACTTTTATTCGCGGGTTTGTGTCGCGCCGGATCACCTCCTCGACAAAGACTGGTGAATAGTCGACCGCGGCAATCTCTGCGAGATCGGCTGCTTTGGCTAGCGCGAATGTCAAGCTCCCGGTGCCGCAGCCGACGTCGAGAACCCTTTCGCCGTCGGCAACTCCTGTGAAGTCGATGAATGGCCGCGCCGGTCTCCGGCTCCAGCGGCCCATGAGCTACTCATAGCCCGCGGCGTTGTGAACGCTGAATTCCGAGGTCATTGAAGTCTCCGTGCGCTTCCCAGATTTTTAGACCTCCTCTGCATGGCTACCAAGCCGCTAAAGCAATCGCATTGCAATCGCGGCGAATACGCCGTGTGGCTCCTCTATGATATGTATGAGAAGATCTGCCACGGCGAGCTCCTTTCGACGGCTACCATGCCTCATCGAGGCCGAGATGCTCGAACACCTCGCGACGAAGCTCAACAAAGTGCGGATCGCCCCGGTGGCGAGGATAGGGTTGGCTGTTGACGACTTCGGCCTTGATCCGTGCCGGTCGCTCGCTCAGCACGATGATACGGCCGGCGAGCAAGAGCGCCTCCTCGACATCGTGCGTGACCAGCAGCGCCGTGAAGTTCGAGCGCTGCCAAAGTGATACGAGTTCCGCCTGCATCGCGATGCGAGTCAGCGAGTCGAGCTGGCCCAAAGGTTCGTCGAGAATGAGCAGCTTCGGGTCGTTGACAAGCGCACGCGCCAGAGCCGCGCGTTGCGCCATGCCGCCGGAAAGCTGGTGCGGGTAGGCATTGGCGAAGCCCGTGAGCCCCACCAGGCGCAACGCGTCCTCGATACGTCCGCGATGGGTGCGCAGCAGCCCGCGGGCTTCCAGACCGAGCGCAACGTTGCTCCACACCGTCCGCCATGGATAAAGCGTGGGGTCTTGAAAAACGACGACGCGCGACGGATCGGGTGCTTCGATCTCGCTTCCCTCCGTTAGCAGGGAGCCGGCTGTTGGAGTGTCGAGCCCCGCGACCAGCCGCAGCAGGGTCGATTTTCCGCACCCACTCGGTCCCAGGAGAGCGACGAATTCGCCGCGGCGGACCTGCATGCTGATGCGGTCCAATACCCGCAAGGACTGCCCTTCGAGATCGAAGCTATGGCTAACTTCGCGGAGCGTTAGGGTCGATCCACGGACCGCGCAATCGCTTGCGATTGCCGCTACCATCGCACGACACCTTTCTGCCAGGATAGCAGGCGGTCCCGCAAGCGGAACAGCAGCGTGATCAGCCCGGAGCACAAGAACGCCATGAGCAGCAGCGCGGCGTACATATTGGCGTAGGCCGCCCAACCCTGCGCCCATTGCAGATACCAGCCGAGCCCGGCCTTCACGCCCAGCATCTCGGCTACGACAAGAACCGCAAACGAGTTGCCGAGACCCATGAACAGGCCAACAAAGACATGCGGCATTGCCGCCGGAATGGCAACCTTGAGCACGAGGAAGCGCTGGGTTGCTCCCAATGTCCGCGCAATGTCGTAATAGGCGCTCTTCACGCAGGCGACGCCCGACCAGGTGAGCACGGTGACCGGAAACCCGGTGGCGAGCGCGATCAGGAAAATGCTGGCGCTGAAGCTCGACGGGAAAATGAAAAATGCGAGCGGCAGCCAAGCTGTCGCGGGCAGCGGCCCGATGAACCGCAAAACTGGGTGGATCCAATAACCGGCGAGCCGCGACCAGCCGATCGCGACACCGGTTACGAACCCCACCGCCGCACCGAGAAAATAACCGGTCGCGAGCAGACGCGCTGAGGCGAAGATACCTTCAGCCAGCCGCCCCCAATCATCGACTGCGACTTCGACAATGGCCTGCGGCGGCGGAAAAAACGGCAACGGCAGCAATCCAAGCTTTGCTGTGACGGCCTCCCATGCAGCCAAAAACAGCGCGAGGGCGAGCAGCCACGGAGAAAGCCGCTGGAGACGCTGAAACGCAACGAAACGAACGCCGGCAAAGGCCGCCAAGGCAAGGGCAAGGGCCAATGCGCCGCAGGCAAGGGCGAAGCCCCCCGTATACGCCCAATCGCTCTCGGGCTTATCTGGCCAGAACGCAGTGAGCGCGGCGACCGTCAACCATGCGACGGCAACAGCCAGTCCGCCGATCAACAACCGAGTGGTCGAACTTTCAAAAAAGCCGAAACCCGATTTCGCTGATGGCCTCGGCACTTCATCGATGACCGAGCTCACTGCGGATCTTCCCAATCGGCTCAGCTTAGAACGTCAAGATAAATCCGGTCGGCGAACTTGGCCGGGTCAGTGCTTCGCTTGATGACGTTCACTGCCCTGAGTTCATCAGTGTAGAGTAGAAGTTGTTTCTTGAGCTCCGCCCCGACGGGATGCCTGTGGTGTGTATGGCTACGATACATAGTGGCGAGATCCTCTACGGACCCTCTCCCGCCGTAGCCCGAATAGATTGCTGCGGCATCGGCGGGATCGCTGGCAACTCGATCTGCCGCTTCCAGTATCGATCGTGTCAGAGCGGCCGCCACCGGCATTTCGCTTCGGGTGAGGCTGCCACGTATCGCGAGAACGCAGCAGGTGCGGTCGGCGAATTCACCCGTCAAGTTCGTCGCGATCTCGTTAAGTTTGCCTTCCTTGAGCCAGAGGTAGGGCAGCGGATCTATCTCGGCCAGCGCCTGCACTTCGCCCTTATCGACGGCAAGCGCGAGCAGATTGGCCGGGTACTGGCGCCACTCTACTTCTTGGGCCGGATCGATGCCCTTCTTGGCGAGGTAGATCGAAAAGAAGTTCTTCGCGGGGCTCGCTTGATCGCTAATCGCGATAGCCTTGCCGCGCAGGGATTCCAGGCTGTCAATATTCGCAGCCTTGGAGCCGAGGAGCCGGATGCAGCCGCCGTGCACACCCGAGGTGATCCGAACGTCAAAACCTTGCTCCAGCGGTTTGAGCCAGCGCAGGGCCAACCCCAAACCGGCATCCGCCTTGCCAGTTGCAATCGCCTCCAACAACTGGTCGGTCGAACCGCCGAAATTGACGAAATCGACATCGAGGTTGTGCTTGGCGAAGATACCCCGTTCCTTTGCGACTGGCGCAGCGACCGTGCATGCCGCGTTCGCGTTCCAGGCGAGTTTTAGTTGACGGGGTGGGCCTTGCAGCTCTTCGCTGTTCGCTGCGGTGCGGCAAATAAGGGGCTCGCCAGGAATATAAGACAGCGATCCTGTCCCGGATGCCGTCAGCGCGCGAGCCGCTCCGAACATTCCAAACGGCGCCGCGGCGCCGAGGGTGCAAACCAACGTCAGCGCCGAGCGGCGAGAGAAGGCGCCCCGCTTCGCTTCAGTCAGACCTTTCGTTAAGCCGTTGCCAATTTCGCGCTTTTCCATGTGTCACTCCCAAACTCGCGTGTGAATGGAATAGAACCGGGCGGCGCTTTGCGGTGGCCTTAGCTCACCTCTCCGCGGGCATCATCGGAGCCCGTCTGCTACACAGGTGTGAAGACGGTCACATTAACGCAAAAAATTGGAAGGAGATAGCGGCGCGGCTATTAAGGCTCTTGTCAATCGTGTTGACCTACTCACTCGCGATTTGGTCGCGATCGGCGCGAGTAGATGATCAATATTTCGGTCGAGCGCACGCTCCAGCATGGAGCTTGCGTTGCGCGAATTGAGCGACGCCTACATCGAGATCATGCAGGATAAGGCTGAACCTCTAGCGCGAAGTCCAGCATGCTATGGAATAGTTGGCTTGTTGCAGTACAACGGAAGCTACTGGTTGGGCTTTGCGCCTTTGACCCATGTTGGCTTCCCGCTTCACTTGCTTGATCCCGGGAGTGCCATCAATGTTGGGCCGGGGCATACCTACGTGGAGGTCGCATGATTACCGCTGTTGTACGATACAAACTGCCGCCGCAGATCGACTGCGCCGCGTGCCGCGAGCACTTCCACAAGATCGCACCCGGCTTTCGCGACGTGACGGGGCTGATCAGCAAGCACTTTATCTGGACCGAAAGCGGCTGGGCGGGCGGCGTGTACCAGTGGGAGCGCATCGAGGACGCCAAGGCGTTCTACACCGGACCGTGGCTCGAGGGCATCATCCAGCGCTACGGCATGAAGCCGGAGATCGATTTCTACGAGGTCTTTGCGGTGACCGACAACACTCACGGCAAGATTGAGCTGTTCAAGGAGACCGTTCCCTCCAAATGACCCTGAGAAGATCTCGCTCATATGCGGCCTAGGGTCCGTGCTCAATAAGGATTGAACCAATCAGCTCAGGACCGAGCTAGTCCGCATTAGAGCGCGATGACTTTTCTTCGTATCGTCATCCCGCTCTATGTTTTTGTTGGAGCATGATCCCTCGGGCGGAGCCCGAGGGCATGCTCTTCGGAAAACCGCCACACACTTTGCACTAACTCGGTCCGGATCATGCTCCGTCATCCGTGATCCGGCAGCGATTTAAGAAATTCCAAGAGCGCGGCGTTGACCTCTTCAGGCCGCTCCTGTTGGGTCCAATGGCCGCAGCCTGCCAGCATCTTGATGCCGCGCAAACCGGGAACGAGGTTTTGGAGATTGGCGAGCACCTGTTCCGTGCCGGGAAAGGAAATCACCAGGTCGTGATCGCCGGCCATAAATAACGCTGGCACCGACACCCGCAGGCCCGCCATCGCGCCAAGCAGCTCCCAATTTCGATCGATGTTGCGATAATAGTTCAGGCCTCCGCGGAAGCCGGTTCGCCTGAATTCCTCTCCATAAAAGTCGATATCCTTTTCGGTGATCCAAGACGGCAATACTGCCGGTGCGCTGGAACCTCGCAAGGATTCACCGCCGTTCGGGACCATAGCGAAATTTTCTGACGACCCGCCGCTTGCCTGAGCGGCTCGTGCGAGCGCCACACCATGGCCCGACCCAGCAAACAGCAGGTTGCGTAAAGTGGTCCGCGGATCGCGCCCGAACTCCGCTTCGGCGAGTCCTGGCTCCTGGAAGTAAAGCATGTAGAACCGCGCGTTTTCCGTGCGCGGCATGAGCGCGGTTCGAAGCGACATGCCCCCTGGATAGAACGGGACGCTCATGGCCGCCACAGCCCTGAAGCGGTCAGGCCGCAGCAGCGCCGCCTGCCAAGCGACGATCGCCCCCCAGTCGTGACCGACAATTACCGCCTTCTCTGCCCCGAGAGCGTCGAGAACGCCGACCATATCGCCGACGAGATGAAACAGCGTGTATTTGTCGATCGCCTTGGGCGCGTCGCTCTTGCCATAGCCGCGCATATCCGGGGCTACGGCGTGGAAGCCGGCTGCGGCAAGGGCGCCCAATTGATGTCGCCACGAGTACCAGGATTCGGGCCAGCCATGGGCCAGCAATGCGACCGGTCCGTCGCCCTGCTCAGCGATATTGAGGTGGATACCATTACTTTCGATAATTCGTTGCTTCGGCTCGCTCATCTTTCTCTCTTGCTCGATTGTGACTGCAGAGGCTTCTGCCGACAGCAAGTCGAACAAGCGAAAGCCGGAACGACATCTTCAGGATAAATTAATTACGTTTTGGGCGCGCCGGAGCTGAGGATTCTCAGGCGGCCTCAATCGTGATTCAAGGTCTTCCGATTCGAGCAGGCCTTGATGCGCAAGCAACTTTACTGGTTGAGCGACGCGGAGTGGAAGCGCCTTGAGCCCCTGTTGCCGCGAGGACGGCGTGGTGCGCACCGGGTGTACGACCGACGGGTGATCAGCGGGATCGTGCATATGTTACGGCCGGGAGCGCGCTGGCGGGATTGTCCGCCGGAATACGGTCCCTACACGACGATTTACAATCGCTTCAACGGCGGGAGCCGACAGGGTCTCTGGTTCGAGTCAGTCGAGACTTTAACTGGCAAGACCGGCATCGTCGGATCGTCGCCATCGACAGTTTCCCACATCAAAGCGCACCGCTCCGCCGCCGGCGAAAAATGGGGTGCTGGAGCAGGCGACCCGCACCCGGCTGGATCAGCTCACGGAATATTTCACAGCCATGCCGTGATCGACCGCGTCGACGCCGCGCACCGCGCGTACATTCCGCTCGACCGCCCTGCACCGGCTGCTCGAGCGTTATCCCGGCAAGTCGTTCTACAACGTGCTGCATCCGGAACTTGACGGCTACTGGAAATTCTTCGGCCGCGTGGATCTCGGCACCACGTGGTTCTTCCATGCGCCCGTTCCCGCCGACACCACGCGCGACAATTTCGACTTCCGCCGCCTCCTGCACGAGGCCGCCGGTGCGGAGTTCGAGATCGAGTTCAATCATATCGGCTTTTGGGACCTACGCTTTGCGCGGGCCGACAGTTATCGCGCGGGCCGTGTCTTCATCGCAGGGGACGCCGGCGCACAGCCACCCCCTTACGGCGGCTATGGGATCAACAGCGGGCTGAAGGATGCCGTCAACCTGTCCTGGAAGCTCGCGGCCACCCTGCAGGGCTGGGAAGATGAAGGAGCTGCCGGTCAACGATTTCATGACGAAGGACGGAACCATTCGTGATGATGGGCGCGTGATCAGGAACATGTACCTTCTTGCGACCAAAGATCCTTCCGAATCCAAGGGCGAGTGGGATCCTATGAAAGTCGTTACAACAATGCCCGGCAAGGACGCGTTTCGGCCGTTGGCAGATAGCGAGTGCCCTTTGGTTCAGCGAAAACAATAGCTCGAGAGCTGTCGTGCGCTCCGCTTCGTCCCATACAACGGAACCTGTTGACTCTGAAATGCGCGTAGCACTTCGCTAGCCGAAAGGAGACGGCTTCCTGCCGGAGGATTTCTTGGAGGGCTGTGGTGTCGCTCGGCAATCGAAAATCGAAGAGATGGCGCCATACTGATGCTAGCGGCGGAGTCGCCGCGCCGTCTTCTTGGCTGCTTGAACTGCAGCCGGAGAGGCGAGGGACCTTATCAGAGACGACTTCGCGCTGGCCACATGGTCTCGCATCAGCATCTCGGCGCGCCAGGGCTCGCGCCCGACGATGGCCTCGAAGATGCGATGGTGATCTTCGTGCCGGCGGCGAACGTCGACTTCTTCAAACGCCACGACATTGCGTGGCGACGAGACCGGCACTTGTTGACACAGATAGACCATGTCATTGAGGAGCCTCGAACCGGCAGACGAATGGATCGTGACGTGGAAACATGCATTGATCCGGCTGTACTCGGATCGGTGCTCGTCGGTGATATGCCCATTGCGAAGCAAATCATCGCCGTCCCGGAGCGCCTGTTGTAGGGTCGCGATCTCGCCGACGTTCAGCCCGCGCTCGGCGCTGAGCCGTGCCGCAAGCCCTTCGAGCACGGCGCGAACTTCATAGGCGCTGATCACCTCGTCGATTGAGAATTCCCGCAAGGTGTAGCCGCGATTAGGGGTGTAATCGAGCAGGCCCTCGGATGCGAGCTTCTGAAGCGCCGCGCGGACGGGTGTGCGTGACACGCCCAGCAGAGTCGTTAGCTTGATTTCATGCAGGCGTTCGCCCGGTTCGAATTCGCCGGCCAGGATGGCGGCGCGAACTGCCTCGAGCACGGATTCGAACCGCGTGGAGAATGACGTTTCTGGGGCTGGCAGGGCGGCCATGCGAAAAGGGTCCGAAACTTGTTTGTACACAATCTAGCGAAACGTCAGTGCCGTTCAAGCGCCGTCTGGCGTCACGTATGAACGTGATCTTGTGCATGGCTTGCGCATTTCCAAGCCGGATTGAATATGGATTGACCGTGCTCCGCATAGAATCCAAGCACGAAATGTATACATTATCTTTGACTCGCCGCCAGAATGTATTGCAGAGTGAGGGCAGGCGGGTTTGTCTCCTGCCCAACAATCCGGATGCCAAGGAAGCGGCACATGAATCTCGGCGTCGACCAACCCAAGGCTGCGATCATCGCGATCGATTTGCACCGCGGTCATCTGGATATGAACGTCGCGACCATGCCGACATCGCCGGAGGTTGCGCAGCGGGTGATCGCGGCCAACAAGCGCCTGTTCGATTGGGCGCGTAGCGCCAAGATCCCGGTCATCCATCTGCTTACGCAGTATCGCGATGTCGCTGAAATCGCCTCCAATCCGTTCTGGCGAACGCGCGCCGAGGATCCCAAGGCGACGCGCAAGAATGTGCTGCGGCATAATATCGCCGGGATGCCGGGTGTTGCCATCATCCCCGACCTCTATGACAGCGAACGGGACCTCGTTGTCGACACGAAGAAGCGCTACGATTGCTTCCTCGGCACCGATCTCGGTTTCACGCTGCGCGCGCACGGCGTCAACACGCTGCTGGTCACGGGCGTCAACACCAACTCCTGTGCGCTCGCGACGACGACTGCAGCCAATGTGCGCGATTATGCCGTGATTGTCGTGAAAGATTGCGTCGAGACCATGGACGGTCCGGCGCTGCATGAGGCGGGCCTGCTCTGCGTCCGCACCGCGTTTGGTTTCGTGCTAGACACCAGTGAAATCCAACAACTCAGCCTCTTCAGCCCGGTCGCCAAAAGCGCCGCTTAGGAATCCGTGATGACGTCGTCTGCGTATGCTCCGGATCTTCCAGTTCCCGTCGTCGCAGCGGCTTCGCTGACAATTGCAGGGTCGTCGCAGCGCTTTCCGGTACGCCGGATCTATTGCGTCGGACGGAATTATGTCGAGCATATCCGCGAAATGAAGGAAGGCGACGAGCGCGATCCGCCTTTCTTCTTCCAGAAGCCGGCGGACGCACTCGTTGAAGACGGAACTGTCGTGCCCTATCCGGCCGATACGGAGGATTTTCAGTTCGAGATCGAACTCGTGGTCGCGCTCGGCGCCGGCGGCTGCAACCTGTCGCGCAACAGCGCGCTGGCGAGCGTTTATGGTTACGCGGTGGGCATCGACCTCACGCGCCGCGACCGACAGCGCGAGATGCGAGCGAAGATGCTGCCATGGGAACGAGGGAAATCGTTCGACGCATCGGCTCCCTGCGGCGCCATTCACGGCGTTGCCGAGGTGGGGCATCCCGCACGCGGCGCCATTACGATCGACGTCAACGGGCGCGAACGGCAGCGCGGCGATCTTTCGCAGATGATCTGGAAAGTGCCTGAGATCATCGCCAACCTGTCGTCGTCCTATCGCCTCGCGCCTGGTGACCTCGTGATGACGGGCACCCCCGCGGGCGTCGGGCCTCTATTGCCCGGCGATCAGGTCACCGGAGCGATCGAGGGCGTCGGCAGAATTGCCATCACCATTGGAGCGCGCGAAACGTGAACATGCTGCCCACCGACCGTCTGGCCTATTCGTCAATCGCGGACCGCCCGCGGCTGGTGCTTCCGGATGCAGCGCGCGTCGCCGTCTGGGTGATCGTCAATGTGGAGGAATGGGACCCGAAAGAGACGATGCCGCGAACGGTGTTGACACCGCCGGCCGGTGGCGCGCCGATGCCCGATATCCCGAACTGGGCCTGGCACGAATACGGCAATCGCGTCGGATTCTGGCGCATGCTCGAGGTGCTGGACCGCTTCAATATCAAGGCGGCTCTCGCCATCAATGGCAAGGCGATCGGCACGTATGAGCCGATCGCAAAGGCGGCGCATGATCGGAGCTGGGAATTCATCGGTCACGGCTTCGGCCAGAAGAACATGCAGAAGGTCGCGGATGAGCGCGAGGACATCCGCAAGACGCGGGATGCGATCCGCGCCTACACGAACAAGAATCCGCGCGGTTGGCTGGGTCCCGGGCTGACCGAGACCTGGGAGACGTCGGATATCCTGGTGGAGGAAGGGTTCGACTACGTCTGCGATTGGGTGCTCGACGATGAGCCGGTGGTCCTGAAGACCCGCACGAAGCCGATCGTGAATGTGCCGTACACCCAGGAATGTAACGACGTGGCGATGATGCTGATCCAGCATCACAAGGCGTCGGAATACCGGGATCGTGCCATCGACCAGTTCGACCAGATCTATGCCGATGCCAAAACCTCATCGCGTATTATGGCACTGGTGGTTCACCCTTACATCATGGGAGCGCCGCATCGGCTCAAATATTTCGCGGCTGCAATCGAGCATATCAAGCGTCATCCCGATGCGACGTTCTGGACCGGAGAGCAGATTTACGACTGGTACCTGTCGCAACGTCCGAACGCGCTGAAGGGCCAAGCTCCGGCATGATGGGGATCAATCTCTTTCAGATCCTGAACGGCCTGACCTTCGCGGCCCTGATCTTCATCGTCGCGTCCGGCTTTACCTTGATTTTCGGCTTGCTGCGCATCGTCAATCTCGCTCACGGAGCACTCTATCTGGTCGGAGGTCTCGCCGGCTATTCGGCGGCAAAGGCCAGCGGAAGTTTCGTGGTGGGAGCGTTGGCTGCGATGGCGCTGGTCGCAGCGCTAGGGGCGGTGCTCGACCGTGGCCTGCTGAGCTTCGTGCGCGGCGTCGAATTGCGCCAAGTGCTGCTCACACTCGGCGTCGCGTTCATTCTCAACGACATCTCGCTCGTGATCTGGGGCGGAGACACGTTCTCGGTGCCGGTCCCGGAGGCCCTGAGAGGCGCCATGTGGATTGGCGGCGTGATGTATCCGAAGTATCGCGTCTTCGTTCTGGTTCTCGGCCTGCTGGTGTTTGCCGTGCTGTGGCTGCTCCTCAACAAGACGCGGCTCGGCGCGCTGATCCGCGCAGGTGTCGACGATCCCGAGATGGTCGAAGCCATGGGCATCAACATCCGTCGGGTTTTCCTGGGTACATTCATGCTCGGGGCGGCTCTGGCAGGCCTCGGCGGGGTGGTGGGTGGTGCCTTCCTGACTCTTTACCCGAGTGCCGACGCAGAGATCCTGGTGTTCTCGCTCGCAGTCGTCATCATCGGCGGACGCGGCAGCCTCGTGGGCGCCGCGCTCGGCGCGTTGCTGGTGGGCCTTTTGAACGCGATCGGGCAGGTGATGTTTCCAGAACTCGCCTATTTCGTGATCTTCGGACCGATGGCGCTGCTGCTGGCGTTCCGGCCACTCGGCCTGTTCGGGAGGGTAGCGTGAGATCGGCTCCGCTCACCCCTGTTGCATCGTCGGCGGCCCGCTCGCTCCGCCAGCCGCGCGCCGTTGGCTGGATCGCGTTGGTACTCCTGGCCCTGACCGTCCTCCCTGCTGTCTTGCCGAGTTACCAGGTGTCTGTCGTCACGCAGGTCTTGATCTTCAGCGTGCTGGCGATGTCGATCGACATTCTCGCGGGCTTCGCGGGGCGCACCTCGCTCGGTCATGGTGCAATTTTCGGCGTCTCCAGCTATGTCGCGATCTACTGGACCTCGACGCTTGGCGGCGACATCTGGATCGGCATCGCCCTCGGCATTCTGGCGGCGACGGCGCTTGCCGGCGTGTTCGCGGCGCTGGCCATCCGCACGTCTGGCGTCTATTTCCTGTTGCTGACGCTGGCGCTCGGCATGATCGTATGGGGCGTCTGCTTGCGCTGGACGACGGTCACGGGCGGCGAAAACGGGCTGCGCGGTGTCGGTCGTCCCGCCTTTATCGCAGACCATGCCAGCTTCTATTACGCCGTGCTGATCATTGTCGCGCCACTGACCTGGCTGATGTGGCGGCTCGTCCACTCGCCGTTCGGGCTCACCTTGCGCGGAATCCGCGATTCCGAAAGTCGTATGCGAAGCCTCGGCTACAACGTTCCGCTCCACCTGTTCGTGGCATTCGTGTTGTCCGGATTCTTCGCAGGCGTCGCCGGCGGCCTCTACGTCTTGTTCAACAATTTCGTCAGTCCCTCGACCGTGCAGCTGTCGCAGTCGGTCTCCGCTCTGCTGATGGCCATCACCGGCGGCGTCGGCACGCTGCTCGGTTCCTTCGTCGGAGCCGCCGGCATCATCGTCCTGGAAAACGCCGTCAGCGCCTACACCGCGCGGTGGCCGAGCGTGCTCGGGATCGCCTTCGTGCTCATCATGATCTTCGCGCCGGAAGGCGTGGTCGGCCGCGCGCGCCTTCTGCTCGCACGCCGGCGTTCCCGTTCCTCGAAACCAAATCATTCCGGAGGTTAGACGATGGACCGCAGACGCTTCCTGAAAACGACCGGCCTTACGCTCGCAGCCGGCACCGGCGTTCTATCCGCCCCCTTCCTGGCGCGGGCCCAAGCAGCGCCGATCCGTATCGGACTGATGGCGCCGCAGACCGGTGTCGTGGCAGCCGGCGGCCGCGAGATCATCGATGGCTTTTCGCTGTTCTGGGAGAGCGCAGGCAACCAGGCGGGCGGCCGCAAGGTTGAGATCATCGTCGAAGACGACGCTTCCAATCCGGACACGGCGCTGCAGAAGGCGCGACGCCTCGTCGAGCAGGCGAAGGTGGACATGCTCTTCGGCAATCTTCTGGCCAACACCGGCCTTGCCGTTGCCAACTACGTCAAGGGCAACGGGACGCCGTACTTCATTCCGGTGATCGCGGCCGACGATCTCACTCAGCGCGCCAGGATCAAGAACGTGATCCGCGCCGGCGGTTACAGCGCCAGCCAGTTCTCGCGGCCTCTTGCGGACTGGGCGCTGAAGCAGGGCTACCGCAGGGTCGCGATGATCTCCCAGGACTACACGTTTGGCCACGAGCAGTGCGGCGGCTTCGCACAGACTTTCACGGAAGGCGGCGGCACGGTGGTCGGCCAGTTCTGGCATCCGCTGAACACGTCCGATTTCAGCCCCTATCTTGGTCAGGTGGCGGGTGTGAAGGCCGACGTGGTGTTCGCGATGCAGACCGGCGCAGACGCCACGCGCTTGATCCAGCAATATGCAAGCTTCGGTCTGAAGGATCAGATACCGCTGCTGGGATCGCAGAATGCGACCGACCAGTCGGTCATCCGGACGATGGGCGCCGAGTGCGAGGGGATCGTCACCTCCGCCCATTTTGCCGAGGGCGCCGATCTGCCGGCGACCCACGCGTTCGTCAGGACTTATTCCGACAAGTTCAGCAAGATCCCCTCGCTTTACGCCTTTTCGCATTATGTCGGCGCGATGTGGGTGGCCAAGGCGATCAACGCGATCAACGGCAAGGTCGAAGACCGCGATGTCTTCCTCGACACCGTGCTCAAGACCGACCTTCCGGACAGCCCGCTCGGCAAGGCGGTTCGCTTCGACGACTACGGCAATCCCGTTTACGACGTCGTCATCCGCAAGACCATGAAGAACAAGGACGGCAAATTCTGGAATGTCCCGATCGGGGGTTATCCGCAGGTGTCGCAGTTCTGGAAGTACGACCCCGCGACTTACATGAGGCAGCCGCCCTATTCGCGGGATTTCCAGGGCATCAAGAAGACCTGAGACCATCAAAGACGGCCGGCTCGCCGGCCGCTACGTTCCGCCTGTTGACGAGAAAGCGCGTGCCGGACACTATCCTCAAGCTCGACCACGTCGGCGTCTCCTTCGATGCGTTGAAGGCGGTTGACGACGTGACCCTGCGGGTCAAACGTGGCGAGCGACGAGCCATCATCGGCCCCAATGGGGCCGGCAAGACCACGCTGTTCAACGCCATCACGGGCGTGGTACCTCCGACGTCCGGCCGCGTCGAATTCGATGGATGCGACATCACGAGGATGCCGCCTCACCGCCGAGCCGCTTGCGGCATCAGCCGCACCTTCCAGATCACCAATCTGTTTCCGAGCCTGACGGTCGAGCAAAACATGCAGCTCGCGCTTTGCGGCCTGACGCCGCGCAAGTTTTCGCTGCTCGGTTCGGGCGGGCTGACCGATACCGAACGCGGCCAGGCTGACCGCGCCCTCGGTTTATCGCGGCTCGGTCCACGTGCAAGATCGCTGGTGAGCGAATTGTCGTATGGCGAGCAGCGCCAGCTCGAGATGGCGATGGCGCTGGCGCCGAATCCCCGGCTGCTGCTGCTCGATGAGCCCGCCGCCGGCCTCTCGCCGGCCGAGCGTGTCATCGTCGCCGACGTCATCCGCAGTCTGCCGGCGGAGATCACCATCGTCCTGATCGAGCACGATATGGACCTGGTGCTCTCCCTGGTGGACTGGGTGACCTGCCTCAACAACGGCCGGTTCCTGGCCGAGGGGGCACCGGCAGAGATTCGCGGTAACGTTGACATCCAGGACGTCTATCTCGGCAAGGCGCACCGTCATGCTTGAGATCCGCGATCTTCATAGTTTCTATGGCGAGGCCCATGTGGTGCAGGGGGCTTCGCTCACGGTGCGTGACCGCGAGGTGGTCGCGCTGCTCGGCCGTAACGGCATGGGCAAGACCAGCCTGATCCGCTCGGTGATGGGCTTGTCGGCGCCCCAGGTGCGCCAGGGCAGCGTGGCGTGGAAGGGCGAAGTCCTGACCGGTATGACGTCGCACGAGATCGCCGGGCGCAAGATCGCGCTGGTGCCGCAAGGGCGGCGGTTGTTCCCCTCGCTCACCGTTACCGAACATCTCACCATGATCAAGTCCGTCCGCGCTCGCGACGGCTGGACCGTCGATCGCGTCATGGAGCTGTTCCCGCGGCTGGCGGAGCGGCGCCAGCACCGCGGCAACCAGCTCTCGGGCGGCGAGCGACAGATGCTCGCCGTGGCGCGCGCGCTGATGATCGACCCTGAACTCATCCTGATGGATGAGCCCTCGGAAGGACTGGCGCCGGTCATGGTCCAGCATCTGGAAGGGATCATCGCGCGGCTGAAGGAGGCGGGTCTGGCGATTCTGCTGGTCGAGCAGAACCTCTACAGCGCGCTTGCGGTCGCAGACCGCGTCTACGTCATCGAGACCGGAAAGATCGTCCACGAGGCGGATGCGTCGGCTCTGGTCGATAATCCCCAATCGCTGATACGCTTCCTCGGCGTGCATTGAGGCCCGACTGCATGAAGATCGACATCCATAGCCACGTCATTCCCGATCGCATCGTCAGCGCCATCGCCGCCGATCCCAAGCGCTTCCGTGCGCGTGTCGAAGGCGAAGGTGCTGCGCGCAAGATCATTCATGACCAGGGCTACGTCTATCCCTTGTTCGAGGAATTTCGTCAGACAGGGGCCAAGCTCGCCGCCATGGACTGCAAGGGCATCGAGATCTCCGTGATCTCGCCGGCGCCGCCAATGTTCTATTACTGGGCCGATGCCGATCTGGCGCTTGAAGTCGCCGGCCTCGTCAATGATGGCGTGGCAGACATGGTCGGCGTCCAGCCGGCCCGATTGCGCGGCATGGCGACTGTGCCGATGCAGCATCCGGATGCCGCCGTCGCCGAACTCGAGCGCGTCGTTCGCGCCTACGGGTTCAGGGCCGTGGAGATCGGCACCTCGATCGAAGGCGCGCAGCTCGCCGAGGAGCGCTTTCGTCCGTTGCTGCGCCGCGCCAGCGAGCTCAACGTCTTCGTCTTCGCGCATCCTTATTATGTCGGGGCCAAGAGCGGGCTCGAAAACTACTATCTCACCAATCTCATCGGCAATCCGCTGGACACGACGGTAATGCTGGCCAATCTCATGTTCTCCGGCCGGCTCGATGAACTGCCCGACCTGAAGCTCGTCCTGGCGCATGGTGGCGGCTTTGCGCCCTACCAGATCGGACGGCTCGTCCACGGACACGCGGTGCGCAGCGAAGCCAACGGCATCAGCAAGTCCTCCCCGAAGGAGCTGCTCAAGCGGATCTATTTCGACAGCCTCGTTTTCGAGCCGCAGGCGCTGCGTTACCTCATCGACCTTGTCGGCGCCGATCACATCTGCATCGGAACCGATGCGCCCTTCGATATGGCCGATGCTGATCCCGGTGCGACGATAGACGCGGTTCCCGCGATCGCACCGCAGGAACGTCAATGCATCTGCTGCGGCACGGCGCTGAAGCTGCTGTGCGAAGGTTGAAAGAGAGGAAGAGATGTCCGAGCCCGTCGGCAATAGTCTTCGCAACCGGCTGTCCTACAGCCCGATCCACCGTAGACCGGCGCTCAAGCTCCCTAACGATGCGCGGGTGGCGGTGTGGACCATCGTCAATGTGGAGAACTGGAGTCCTAACGGTGCGATGCCGCGCGCCGTGCTGCCGCCGCCGATGGGGCAGCCGCTGCTGCCTGACGTTCCCAACTGGGCCTGGCACGAATACGGCATGCGTGTCGGTTTCTGGCGATTCATGGAAGCGCTGGGCAGCCGGAATCTGAAGGCGACGTTCGCGCTCAACGGCTCCGTCTGCGAGGTTTATTCCGAAGCATGCGAGGCGGCGCGGGACGCGGGATGGGATTTCATGGGGCACGGCTTCGTGCAGAAGCCGATGCACAAGGTCGAGGACCAGAAGTCGGCGATCGCCGACACGATCGCTGCGATCACGAAATTCACCGGCAGGCCGCCCCGCGGCTGGGAAAGCCCGGGCCTCACCGAGACCGACGAGACGCTGGACCTGCTCGCTGAAGCCGGCATCGAATATGTCGCCGATTGGGTGCTCGACGAGCAGCCGATTCCCCTGAAGACGCGCCACGGCGACATCATCTCCGTTCCCTACACGGTCGAAATCAATGACGTCGTCATCAGCGCGGTACAGCAGCAGCCCTCAGACGAAATCCTGAGCCGCGGCCGTGATCAATTCGATCGGCTCTATTTCGATGGCGCCAAGGCGCCGCGCGTGATGGCCATTTCCATCCACCCTTATCTGACGGGTGTGCCGCACCGGATCAAATATCTCGAGATGCTTTACGACTACATTCTCGGCCACGACGGCGTCGTGATGTGGACCGGGGCCGAGATCCTCGATTGGTACCGCTCACAGGTGCCGGGATAGGACGGCGCCGGTGCGGGCCTGTCATGACAGGAAATCTTCGATCGACCGAATGAAGGCCTCCGGCTGCTCGAGGGGCGGACAGTGCCCGCATCCCGGCAGTTCACGATAGGACGCGCCAGGGATCTTGTCGGCCAGCAACCGGCAGAGGGGAGGCGGGGTGGCGGCATCGAGCTCACCGCACACGACGCGCGTGGGTTTGCGGATCGCGCCGAGCTGCGGCGTCAGGTCCGCCGTCATCAAGCTGCGACAGGCCGCGATGAAGCCGTGGGGATCGATGCCGAGCAATACGCGTCGCCGCTCGTCGACGGCACCGGGATGCGCGGCGAGATAAGACTCGTGGAAGACGCGGCTGGCCGAAATCGTCGCGACCGAACCGATACCCTCGTTCGCCACCTTGGCGGCCATCAGTTCAAAGGCTTTGCGGCCTTCCGGCGGAAAACCGGCAGCTACGTCGGAAAGGACGAGCTTGCCGAACTTCGCGCCGTGCCGCAGCGCCATCGCGACTGCAACCGTGCCGCCGAACCCGTTGCCGATCACCACGGTCTGTTCAGACAGGCCCTGAGGTGTGAAGAGTTGGGCGAGATGATCTGCGTAGCCCTCGATGCCCGGCGGGATGCAGGCCGAGCCGTGGAAGCCGGGCAGGTTCACGAGGGTGACGCGAAAACGCTGCGTGAGCCAGGGCAGGACGGGATTGAAGGCCGTCCGGTCTGCCAGAAGCGAATGAATGACCAGAAGATCGGGGCCCGAACCCGCCTGAACCGCCGTCAGGCGATCTGCGGCAAGGGTGACTGGTTTGAGCTCCACGTGCGACTCCTTGGAATATTATGGCAAGAAAAAATCTAGCCTATACCTATCCCGATCTAGCTTATCCGAGCGCAGACGGAAAGTATTTTCAGTGGCTTGTCAGTCACGGCAAGAAGTCTATAATATATCAGATGAACGAAATTCCCTACCAGCTGATGCGCTCTGATATCTATGGTGTTCTCCGCCGGGAGCTGTTGAGCTGCGCCATCCGCCCCGGCGCCGAGATCAGGGACGCCGAGATCGCCGAGCGTTTCGCGGTGTCCCGCTCGCCGGTCCGCGACGCGCTGCTGCGGCTGGAGGCTGAGGGGCTGGTGGTGATCAGCCCGCGCAAGGGCTATCGAGCCGCGCCGATCTCGATTGCGGACGCGCGCGATCTGTTCGAATTCCGCGCTATCCTCGAACCTGCCTGCGCGGCGAGCGTGGCATCCGAGGCGACCGATGAGGCCCTGCGTGGCCTCGATCACTTCCGCTCCATCGACGGTTTCGCTGCTGGGGTAGCGGAGGCCGAGCCGACCTTTGTGCAATACAACCGCGAATTTCATCTGGCGATCGCGGGTCTGTGCACGAACCAGCGCATGCGCGACGCGGCCATCGATCTGATCGAACAGTTCGATCGTCTCGTCATTGTGAGCATCAGCAGCAGCGAGGCCGGCGGCCAGCAGGAGGCGCTGATCGCCGAGCACTGCGAGATCATCACGGCGCTGCAGGCGCGCGATGGCAAGCGGGCGGGGCGCATTCTGGCGCGCCACGCCGGCCGCGCGCGCAAGCGTGTGTTGTCGGCGCTCTCGCGCTCGCCGATCGTGCCCTAGGGAGCCGGCGATGAAAGCGCCTCCGTTCGCCTATCACGATCCGCGCAGCCGCGATGATCTGATCGGGTTGCTCGCAGAGCTTGAGAACGCCAAGCTTTTGGCGGGTGGCCAGTCGCTGGTGCCGATGTTGAATTTCCGTGTGGTCGCGCCCGACCACCTGATCGACATCAACCGCATTCCGGATCTCGCCGGCATCCGCCTTTCCGCGGACGACGTTGTGCTTGGGGCCATGACGCGGCAGTGCGATCTGCACGCATCCGCGGAGCTCGCCGCAACGGCGCCGATCATTCGCCAGGCGCTGGCTCATGTTGGTCACTTCCAGACACGTTCACGCGGCACGATCGGAGGAAGCTGCTGCCATCTGGATCCAGCGGCGGAATTGCCGGCCCTGTGCGCGCTGCTCGACGCCGAGTTCGACGTCGCGGGGCCAAACGGCGCGCGCATCGTGAAGGGCGGCGACTGGTTCAAGGGCTATCTCGAATCTGCGCTCGAAGAACGGGAATATCTGCAGTCGATAAGGTTGCGCCGCTGGCCGGCCGGCCACGGCTACGGTTTCAGCGAATATGCGCGCAGGCGCGGCGATTTCGCCATCGCCGGCGCGGGTGCGCTGCTCGAATTTGCGGAAGATGCTCGCATCGGGCGCGCTGCGATCGTCGTGTTCGGTGTTGAGCCTGCGCCGATCAGGCTGGTTGAAGCTGAGCGGACGCTGGTGGGGCAGACATTCAGCGAGGCGCTGCTGGCCGAGGTGGCCGCCCAAGCGAGCGCGCTCGATGCGATGGCGGATGTGCATGTCTCCGCCGCTTATCGGCGGCGCCTTGCCGGCGTCGTGACCCGGCGCGCGCTCGCCGAGGCCGCCCGCCCCGCGAGGGAAGCGGTATGAGCGCCCGGAAGATCCATCTGACCGTCAACGGCGAAGCCGTCGAGGCCGAGGTCCAGGCCCGCGTCAACCTTGCCGATTTCCTGCGTCAGGCCATCGGGCTGACCGGTACGCATGTCGGCTGCGAACATGGGGTGTGCGGCGCTTGCACGATCATCGTGGACGGGCGGCCCGCGCGCGCCTGCCTGATGCTCGCCGTTCAAGCCGATGGCGCGAAGGTGGAGACTGTCGAGAGCTTGGGAACGCCAGAGTCGCTCTCGGAGCTCCAGCAGGCCTTCCGTGATCGTCACGCGCTGCAATGTGGCTTCTGCACGCCGGGCATGTTGATGACGATCGAGGCTCTTCTGCGCGTCGAAGCTTCGCCGACGCGCGAGCAGATCAGGGACGTGCTGTCGGGCAATCTCTGTCGCTGCACCGGCTATCAGGCCATTGTCGATGCGGCGCTGGATGCAGCCAAAGCGCGCAGGGGGACGCGATGAGCACGCGCTATTTCGGCGCCGCCGTTCCGCGCCTCGAAGATCCCCGTCTTCTCACGGGCAGGGGGACCTATGTCGACGACGTCGTCCTTCCCGGCATGCTGCACGCCGTCTTCCTCCGTTCGTCGGTCGCGCACGGCCGGGTCAGGAACCTCGATCCGTCGGCTGCGCTGTCGATGCCGGGCGTGCGCGCGGTCTATGCGATGGCGGATTTTGCCGGCTTCGGTTCAGGGCCGATGCCGGCGATGGCGCCTCATCCCCTGCTGAAGAGCCCGGTTACCTGCAGCCCGCTTGCCGTTGACGAGGTTCGCTATGTCGGTGAGGCGATCGCTATGGTTCTCGCCGACAGCCGCGCCGAGGCCGAGGACGCCCTGGCCGCGGTCGAACTCGACATCGAGCATCTCCCGGTGGTCGCAAACGCACGCCAAGGCGTTGCGGACGGCGCGCCGCGGGCCCATTCGGGCCGGGAGAGCAACGTGATCGCCACGCTGCGCGGATCTCATGGCAATGTCGACGCGGTCTTCGCCGCAGCGGCGCATCGGTTCAGCGAGACGTTCGAAATCCATCGCGGGGGTTGCCATGCCATGGAATGTCGCGGCGTTGTCGCGGCGCCGGAGCCCCGATCAGGCGAATTGTCGCTCTGGACCTCGTCGCAGTCGCCCTACATGGTGCGGCGGCATCTGGCGACATATCTCGGCCGCGATGAAGCCGATATTCGCGTCACGGCGCCGGACGTCGGCGGCGGGTTCGGCCCCAAGGCCAATGTCTATCCGGAAGAATTCGCCGTCGCGCTTGCCGCGCTCGCCTGCGGCCGTCCGGTCAAGTGGATCGAAGACCGGCAGGAGCACTTCCTTGCCACCACGCAGCAGCGCGACCAGTTCTGGTCGCTGGAGGTCGCCTGCGATGCGACCGGCCGCATGTTGGGCGTACGCGGCCACTGCATTCATGACAACGGCGCCTATGCGCCTTATGGACTCATTCTGCCGGCCACGGCCCTGGCGTCCTTTCCGGGCCCTTACGCCCTTGCCGCGTTCGATCTGTCGATCGACGTCGTCCTGACCAATCTGGTGCCGACGTCGCCAGTGCGGGGCGCGGGCAGACCCAACGCCGCCTTTGTGCTGGAGCGCCTTGCCGATACCGTTGCCCGACGTTTGAATCTGCCGCGCGAGGAAGTGCGCCGCCGCAGTTTTGTCCGCGCCGAGCAGATGCCCTATGTGACGGGCGGAAAAATGCGCGACGGCTCACCGGTCGCATATGACAGCGGGGATTACGCGAAGGCGCTGTCGCTCGTGCTCGACAAGATCGGTGCCGCCGGCTTCGCGCGGCGCCGCGCCGAAGCTGCGGCTCGCGGCCGTCTGCTTGGACTCGGCTTTGCGTCCTGCGTCGAGGACACCGGGCTTGGGCCGTTCGAGGGCGCCTCGGTCCGCGTCACGCCGGCCGGCAAGGTTGTGGTCGCGACGGGCGCTGCGAGCCAGGGCCAGGGGCATGCGACGACGTTGGCCCAGATCGCCGCCGATGCGCTTGGGGTCGATCTGTCCCAGGTGACCATCAAGGCCGCCGACAGTCGCATCTTTCCGCTTGGGATCTCCACGATCGCGAGTCGCGTGGCCGTCACCGCGGGGTCTTCGGTCGAGATCGCGGCGCGCAAGGTGCGCGACAAGGCGATCAAGGTTGCCGCTCACATGCTGGAGGCGGGCGAGCACGATCTGGAGATCGAAAACGGGCAGGTTCGCGTGGTGGGCGTGCCCGACATGAACGTGCCGTTATCGACCATCGCGCGGGTTCTGTCCGGCTCCGCCGGCGTGCCCATCCCCGCCGGCGTCGAGCCGGACCTGGCGGCGACCGGCTATTTCGAAGCGAACCAGCTCGCCTTCGCCTACGGGTCTCAGGCCTGCGAAGTCGAAATCGATCCTGAAACCGGTGATACCCGGATCACCCGCTACGTGGTCGCGCATGATTGCGGAAGATTGATCAATCCGCTGATCGTCGATGGCCAGATCAGGGGAGGGGTCGTGCATGGCGTCGGCAACGCCTTGTTCGAGCATATGCGGCACGACGAGGCGGGGCAGCCGTTGACCGCGACCTATGCGGATTACCTGCTGCCAGGCGCTGCCGAGATGCCGGATATCGAGATCCATCACATCGAGACGCCGTCGCCGCGCAATCCGATCGGAGCCAAGGGCGCCGGCGAGGGTGGCACGATACCCGCGGCGGCCTGCGTGATCTCCGCCATCCAGGATGCGCTCGGACCAGAAGCGCCCTTCGTCACGATGCATCCGCTCTCACCGGAGCAGATTGTGGAATGGATCGACCAAACTAGAAAATAAAACAGGGGGAAACGATGAGTGTAGTGGCAGAGACGACGGCTTTGACGGCCGCCTCAGCAACGATGTCGGTCCAGTCGGGAGCCAGGCTCGACCGTTTGCCGATTTCAGCGTTCCACACACGAATATTCTGGCTGATCGGGGCCGGGATGTTCTTCGACGGCTACGATCTGTATGTCGGCACCAGCGTGCTGGGCGCCACACTCGCGAGCAAGTTTTCGACCCTGGCGCAGAATGCGCAATTCGTGTCGGTCACCTTCATGGGCATGACGATCGGCGCTCTAGCCGCGGGTTTTCTCGGTGACTCCTATGGACGGCGCTTCACCTACCAGTTCAATCTGCTCCTGTTCGGGATCGCTTCTCTAGGGGCCGCGTTCGCGCCGTCCATGGAATGGCTGATCGCAGCCCGACTGCTGATGGGACTCGGCCTCGGCGCCGAAATCGTCGTCGGCTACTCTTCGCTCACGGAATTCGTGCCCCCCGCGTCGCGTGGCAAGTGGCTGGCGCTGATGGCCATGATCGTGGTGAGCGGCCTGCCCGCCACGACCCTGTTGGGTTCGGCCCTAATTCCACTGGTCGGCTGGCGCGCGATGTTCCTCATCGCCGGCGCTGGCGCGCTGTTTGTCTGGTACCTCAGAAAGGCCTTGCCGGAATCGCCGCGCTGGCTCGAAACCAAGGGTCGTACCGAGGAAGCGGAAGCCATCGTCGCCGAAATCGAGAAGGAGTGTGGTGCGTCCGCCTTGCCGCCATTGCCGCCCCCCGCCGCGGTCAAGAGCTTCAGCGCGGCGGAATTGTTCGGGCCGGTCCTGCTGCCCCGCTTGATCCTCGGGTCGATCGTTCTGATCGTGATCAATACCCTGATCTTCGGCTTCGTGACTTGGCTGCCGACCTTCTTCGTTCAACAGGGCATGACGCTGGCGAAGTCGTTCGCTTATACTCTTGTCATGTCGTTGGCCGCGCCGATCGGTTGCGCATTGGGGAGTGTCCTGGCGGACCGTGCCGGTCGACGGCCAACGATCGTCGGCGGATCGGTGTCCACGATCGCGTTCGGCCTGATCTATCCCATGCTTTCCGATCCCGTGGCCTTCGTCGCCATCGGGTTCTGCCTGCTACTGTCAATCTATGTCCTGGTCGCGCTGCTCTACGGCGTCTACACCCCCGAATTGTTCCCGACCGAAGTCCGGCTCCGTGCCAACGGCATTTGCAACATGCTCGGGCGCGGTGCGACTATCGTGTCTCCGTTCATCGTGCTCGGATTGTTCAGGGCCTATGGCATAGGTGGTGTGACATCCCTGATGATCGGCCTTCTGCTGATTCAGATCGTCGCGGTGATGGCTTGGGGGATAGAGCCGGCAAAACGGGGGTTGGAGGAGCTCGCCGACGGGCGCTGATTGTTTCGCTGTCCCGGCGAGGGCGCTGATCGGCCGCGCAAGCCCTGGGCGCTCGCCTTGGGGGCCTGCTTCACCTTTGGATTTTCATCGTTGGGATAAGCAACTGAAATCGCAGCAAACGTGAACGCGCTCCGAGCGCCAATAGGATGGCGTCGTCGCTATTGCACTTCTATGCATAGCGGCCGCTTCACTGGCGTCGCCGGCGCTTTCGGCCCTGCTGACTTAGATTGACCAATCTCGGCGTGGCCGTTGGCTGGGTACGCACAGCAAAACTCGGCTATTGGTCTTGGCATCAGCAATCTTCTTGGTGACAAACTGCCGACACTTCTCTTGTGCGCCGAGCGGACTGAGATGGGCGCATGACCGCCTCCGGTGTTCTAACGGCGGGAAGCCTTCAGCGCAGCTCCTTCAACGGCCGGGCGATCTGGTTCGCGCAGTTGAGTAGCACAGGTAGCAGACGTTTGCGCAGATCGTTGACTTTGACGCGGGCCGTGGCCGCACTCACACTGACGGCGGCGACAATGTCGCCGTCCGCGGCAAGCACCGGGACGGCCATTGATCTGATGCTCGGCGCCAGCTCCTCGTCGCTGATCGCATAGCCGTTCTTCGCTGCGGTCCGGATCGCAGACAGAATGTCCGGGATAGTGGTCAGCGTCCGCGGCGAGCGTGCGCTCATCGGTTGCCGGCTCAGTCGTCGCGTGATGTCGTCATCAGTATGGCCGCCGAGCAGGATGCGGCCTGTCGCCGAGCAATAGAGCGGAAGATAGGCGCCGACGCGAACGCCGGTCTGGACGTAGTGCTCGGCTTGCGCGCGCGCAATGAAGAGCGATTGATTGTCGTCCAGCACCGCCAGCGAAATCGATTCCGCGGCTTCATCGCGGGCGCGCTCCAGCAGCGGCTGTGCGATCTGCACGAGCTTATCGCGGTCGGACATCACGCCGCCGAGCCTGCGAAGACGAGGAAGAGGACGGAAGTCTCGTCCCGACAGCTCGAGGTAATTCAACTCGACCAGGGTGAGGAGGCATCGGCGCGCGGCTGCGCGTGTAGCGCCTGAAGCGCGCGCGGCGTCGGCGACGCTCATCACGGGGTGAACCGAGAATGCCTCGATGATCGCGAGGCCTTTCGCGAGCCCCGCCATCCCTTCACGTCTCTCTTGGGTTTCCGCGATCGCCATAGCTGAGCTCACCTTGACAGCCGTTTTAGAGTGGCTCAAGGTGTTCGAAATAAAGATACTTGTTCGATATTCGAACAGATCGAACGTGAAGTCAAGCGTGAGGAAGCGCCGATGAACAAGATCGTTTTGCCGCCGGAACGAGCAAATCTCGTCAACTGGCCGGAGGGGCTCACCCGCGTTCCGTATTGGGTGTTCCAGGATCAATCGGTTTACGCGGAGGAGCAGCGCAAGATCTTCCAGGGGCCGAATTGGCATTATCTCGCGCTGGAAGTTGAACTGGCGGAGCCGGGCGATTTCCTCACGGCGCACATCGGCGATACGCCCGTGATCGTAACTCGCGACACCGACAATGAAATCTACGCGTTCGAAAACCGATGCGCCCATCGTGGCGCGTTGATCTGTCTGGAAAGCCGCGGCAAGCATCGCAAGGATTTCAGCTGCGTGTATCACGCCTGGAATTACGACCCGCAGGGCAATCTGACGGGAGTCGCCTTCAAGGACGGCATCAAGGGCAAGGGGGGCATGCCCGACTCGTTCAAGATGGAGCAGCACGGTCCGCGCAAGCTGCGCATCGCGATCATTCACGGCCTGATCTTCGGTTCATTCTCTGAGGACGTGCCGTCGATCGAAGAATATCTCGGCGAAGAGATCTTGAACCGCATCGAGCGCGTGCTCGGCGGTCGCACGCCCGTGGTGCTCGGGCGCTTTACCCAGGTGCTTCCAAACAATTGGAAGCTCTATATGGAGAACGTCAAGGACTCCTATCACGCCAGCATTCTGCATCTTTTCTTCACGACATTCGATTTGAACCGGCTGTCGATGAAGGGCGGCATCATAGTCGATGAAAGCGGCGGGCACCACGTCAGCTATTCGGCGATCGATCGCGAGGCCGAAAAGGACGTGGATTACGCCAAGCAGCAGTTGCGCTCAGAGAGCGAGTACAAGCTCGCCGATCCCAGCTTGCTGGAAAGTTTCGACGAATATCGCGATGGCTGCACGCTGCAGATTTTGTCGGTGTTCCCGACCTTCGTGCTGCAGCAGATCCAGAACGCCATTGCGGTTCGCCAGATCGTGCCGCGTGCGGTCGACAGGACCGATCTGAACTGGACCTATCTCGGCTTCTCTGATGATACGCCCGAGCAGCGCCTGTCACGTATCAAGCAGGGCAACCTGGTTGGGCCGGCCGGATACATCTCGATGGAAGATGGCTGTGTCGGCGGCTTCGTGCAGCGTGGCGTTGCCGGCGCAAGCGACGATCATGCTGTCCTCGAGATGGGCGGAGCCGATGCCAATAGCAGCGAGAGCCGGGTGACCGAGGCGTCAGTGCGCGGCTTCTGGAAGGCGTATCGCGCCAACATGGGACTCTGAGGATACGCGATGACCAGCAGCGTTCTGCAATATATCATCGAAGCGCAGGCGAAGTACTCGCGCTGCATCGATGACGATCGCCTCGAGGAATGGCCGAGCCTGTTTCATGGCCCGTGCCTCTACAGGATCACGACCGCATCGAATTATCGCGAGGGGCTCGAGGCCGGCATCGTGTTTGCCAACTCCCGCGGCATGCTGATTGATCGCGTCTCGGCGCTGCGCGAAGCCAATATCTATGAGCGGCAGACTTATCGTCACATCCTCGGACAGCCGTCGATCTTGTCGGAAGACGGAGCAAAGGTGCGTAGCGAGACCCCCTTCTTGGTGGCGCGCACCCTGCAGGATGGCGACACATCGATTTACGCCACCGGTCGCTATTTCGATGTCTATGAGATCGCGGACCGGTCGGCGCAACTGCAAGAGCGGACCGTCGTATGCGACAGCTCCCGGATCGACACGCTGCTGGCGCTGCCGTTATGACCTCGAGAGCTGTTGCGCTGACCATTGGCGATCCCAATGGGATCGGCCCTGAAATCGCGGTGAAGGCTGCGGTGCTGTGTGCGGAAGCGCAGACCGGCTCATCTCCAATCCTGGTTGGCGACGAGCATGTCATCCGCTTCTACGCGGACAAATTCGCACCCGGCCTGACCCTGACGCAGGCCGGGGCATCCACTGACAAGCGGCCGTTGCTCTATCATCCTGTTGCCGCGCTTGACCCAAGAGCCTTCACGCCTGGACATGGGCGTGCGGAGGGTGGCCGCGCCACCGTCGCCTATGTCGAGGCGGGACTCGACCTAATGAAAGTGGGGCGGGCTCATAGCATCGTGGCTTGTCCGCATTCCGAAACCAATGTCAACGCTGCCGGCATCAGGTTCTCCGGCTATCCGAGCCTCCTGGCACGGCTGAAGAAGGTGCCGGAGGATGAAGTGTTCCTCATGCTGGTCGGTGCGGGGCTGCGGATCGCTCATGTGACATTGCATGAGCGGCTTGCCGATGCGCTTGACCGGCTTACGCCAACGCTGATCGAGCGCGCTATTCGCACAACGATCGATGCCTTGAAGAATCTCGGCGTTGCACGCCCCAAGCTTGGTGTGTTTGGCATCAATCCTCACGCAGGCGAGGGCGGGCTTTTTGGCGACGATGACGATCGCATCGTCAAGCCGCTGGTCGAGCGACTGAAGGCGGAAGACATCGATATCGAGGGGCCGGTGGGCGCCGATCTGATGCTTGGTCAGCAGGGCTTCGATGCGTTCGTGGCGATGTATCACGATCAGGGACACATTCCGATCAAGCTGCTGGCGGGCCGGAATTCGGCGGCGATGTCGATCGGTGCGGGCCTGATGTTTTCAAGTGTCGGCCATGGCAGCGCCTTCGACATTGCGGGGAAGGGCATTGCCGATCCCACGCCCGTCCTACGCTGCATCCAGCTCGTCGCAGGCGCCAGTCAATTCAAGGCAATCCCATGACCCACACAATCGCAGTCGAAGGCGCCGACATCAACTTCACGTGCCATGACGGCGAAACCATTCTCGTCGCAGCGGAGCGTGCGGGCTACACGATGCCCTACTCCTGCAGAAAGGGCGTCTGCGCATCCTGCGAAGGCTTTCTGAGCAAGGGCGATGTCAAACAGCGCTCGAAGGAAATGACGGGTCCGGCCGGCAAAGTCCTGTTCTGCACGGCCACGGCCAAGAGCGATCTCACCATCCGGGCGCGCCGCATTCAGCGTCATGATCCGTTGGCGCGGAAGAAAATCCAGGCGCGGGTGTTTCGCATGTCGCGCCCGGTCGATGATGTCGCCATCCTGCAGCTGCGCTTTCCGGCCAGCATTCGTGCCAAGTTCAAGGCCGGGCAGTATCTGCGCATCCGCATGCCGGATGGCGACGAGCGCAGCTTCTCCATGGCTAACGCGCCGCAGGAAAGCGACTGCGTTCAGCTCCACATCCGGCATGTGCCCGGCGGCGCGTTCTCCGAGAGAGTGCTGGCTTCCTTGGAGCTCGACGACAAGCTCGAGGTGGAGGTGCCGTTCGGCGATTTCTACCTGCGCGAGGACGATCAGGCGCGCTACGTATTCGTCGCGACCGGTACAGGCTTCGCGCCGTTGAAGTCCATGCTCGATGACATGATCAGGCGGCGGCTCAACCGCGAGGTACGTTTCTATTGGGGCGGACGCACCGCCGCCGATCTTTATCTCGCGGAGACCTGCGAAAAATGGGCGAAGCGCTATCCGTGGTTCACGTTCATTCCGGTGCTGTCTGAAGCTGACCCGAACTGGGCGGGACGTCGTGGACTGGTTCACGTCGCGGTACTCGAGGATCTTATCGATCTGTCGGACCGGCACGTCTATGCCTGCGGGAATCCGATGATGATCGAAGCCGCGCGCAATGAATTCACGACGCGCTGCGGATTGCCAAGTGATCGCTTTTACGCCGATGCGTTCATCCCGAGCGGATCATCCCACCCAACATTGGTTCAAGTCTTGCAAGCTGCCGGCTGACAATTCTGCGCGCTCTTCGTGTCGGCATAGCCGCGCCGTTTCAAGATCAAGAAACAAATTGGACCAAATCATTTGGCCAGCAAAGGTGAGGAAATGAGCAGTACGGAGGTTGCTTTTGACGTCCCATCCTTCATCAATTCGCGCCGCACCGGCGTCACGCAATACGGGATTGTGGTGTTATGCGGACTCGTCATGTTTCTCGATGGTTTTGACACGCAGGCCATTAGCTACATGGCGCCGTCGATCGCAAAAGAGTGGGGGCTCTCTCGAGAATTGCTCGGGCCGATCTTCTCGTCGGCGCTGACTGGATTGATGGTGGGCTATCTGCTGGTATCGCCGTTATCGGACCGCTTCGGCCATCGCAAGCTTGTGGTCATATCGACGTTTGCGTTCGCACTTCTGACGTTTGCCACCGTCTTTGCAACCAATGTCACTGAATTAATGGCGCTTCGTTTCGTTACCGGTACTGCGCTCGGCTCGGTGGTGCCAAGCGCCATCGCGTTGACGACCGAGTTCAGTCCTGCTCGCTTGCGCGCCACCTTCGTGCTGGCGATCTATTGCGGCTTCTCGCTAGGCTTCGTCGCAGCCGGCGCCGTCGCTGCGTGGGCTATTCCTGCATACGGCTGGCACTCGATGCTGCGGATCGGCGGCGCGGCGCCCATGCTTGTCGCGATCCTGGCGCTGATGTTCTTGCCGGAGTCGATGGATTTCCTCATTCGCACCAAAGCGAAGCCGGATACAGTCTGGCGCGTGGTGCGCCGGGTGGATGGCGCGCTGCCGGTGGAGGGACCGACGAAGTTCGTCACCGAGGTGGGCGAGCGGCGCGGCGCAGTCGGAAGCCTGTTTTCGTCCGGGCGCGCAGCAGGAACGCTGGTGATCTGGATCGTGTTCGTGCTGAACCTCGCGGAGTTCTACGCGCTGCAAAGCTGGCTGCCATCGATGCTGACGAATGTCGGCCATTCCCTCAGCACAGTGGCGCTCGCTACCACCATGACCACCGTTGGTGGCATCGTCGCCGCATTCGCGATCGGACCGGCGATGGACCGCATTGGGCCCTATGGCTCACTTGGCACTGTTTATCTGGCGGGCGTCCTGTTCGTTCTATCGTTCGGCTATTCGATCGACAAGCCAAGCTGGATCATGATCGTGGCTGCGTTCTGTGCCGGGTTTTGTGTCAGCGGCGGACAGAAGAGCGTGATCGCGCTGGCGGCGATTTATTATCCGACCGCGATCAGGTCAACCGGCGTGGGTTGGGCGCTTGGCATCGGCAGGTTAGGGGGCATTGGTGGCCCGCTGTTGATCGGCGCGTTGCTCGCGTACCACTTGAGCCCTCAACATATTCTCTATGTTGCCGGGATCCCGATGTTGCTCGCCGGATTGCTCATCTTGCTGCTTGGCCATTGGTATGGGCGGGACGCAGCCAGGGGAGAAGGTTGAGCAGACCTTCCTCAACCTCCTTGTGTCCCGGAAATCTGTCGGAATGTGCGAACGGGCGGTTGGATCAAAACCGCCCGTTGCTGGAACTGAGCCCGTTGCACCCAAAGAGGAGTCTCATGTTGATGGTGCCGAGCGTCATCGCGCCGGTGGACCACAACACGCTAATCAATCCGGCCCACCCGGAATTCCGTCACATCACCACGGCAGTGCACGAGCCGGTGTTTTGGATCGCCGGCTGTCCGCCGCCGTCATCGGGTCGTGAAAGGCGGATGGTTCGATCGCAGGCTATCGTTGGGGCGTACAGCGCAAGCGACCTCTGATCAATTCGGAGGGAGTGGCATAATCCCTTATGTATACGGGGTCGATGCGTTCGACCGAGACGGTGTGCGGGAGGCGCGGCTTGGGGAGTTTCGAGGAAACACGTCAGGTAGGTGCATGCCGGCCTTGGGCGTTCAGCGGGGCACGGAACGGGCCAGGAAAAGCGCTGCCGTCGCGGCGATCAGCGCCGGAATGGCGGCTACGGCAAACAGCGGCTGTGGTTCCATGTTACGGGCAAGCATGAGGCCGCCGATCAAAGGACCGACGATCGAGCCGATGCGGCCGATGCCTAGCGCCCAGCCCACACCGGTCGACTTGATCGCGGTCGGGTAAAACGTTGCAGTCAGCGCATTCGAGGCGATCTGCCCGCCGACGATGCAGAATCCGGCAGCAAAGATCGCGACGGTGATGAGGCTCGTCGAATGACTGCTCAAGCCGATCGCCGCTACCGCGACCGCAGCGCACAGATAGGTGAGCGCGAGCGCGCGGAACGAGAAGCGGTCGATAAAGTGGCCGAGCGCGAAGGTGCCGACCACGCCACCGACCTGCAGCATCGCGCCGATCGCCGCGGCAACCGACACCGAGACACCGAGATCATGAAGCACCGTCGGCAGCCAGTTTGAGAGAAGATAGAGATCGAGCAAGCTCATGAAGAATACGATCCAGAGCAGTAACGTGACGGCGCTCCGCTGCTCTGTGAAGAGATGGACCACCGGCAGGCCGGCCAGCTTGGGCTCCTGCACGGCGAAGCGGACGTCGCCCGCAAACGTCGCCTCCGGCGTGATGCGCCGCAACAACCCGGCGACCTCGCGATCGCGCCCGCCCGTCAATGCGAGATAGCGGATCGATTCCGGCAGCGAATGCACAAGAACTGGCACGAGCAGGAGCGGCGCGATGCCGCCGACCAGAAACACCGAGCGCCAGCCAAAAGCGGGGATCAACGCAGCCGCGAGCAAACCGCCGAGCGCCGCGCCGATGGAAAATCCGGCAAACATCGCCATCACCATGGTTGCTCGACGGCGGTGCGGGCTAAACTCGGAGGTCACTGCAACCGCGTTTGGCATCGCGCCGCCGAGGCCGAGACCGGTGAGGAAACGGAGCGCCATCAACCATGTGGCATCCTGGGCCAGCATGGTTAGCAGGCTGCCGATGCCGAATGCAGCGGTGCTGGCCACGATGATCCGCTTGCGGCCGATCCGATCGGCGAGCGGGCCGAAGATCAAGGCGCCGATCATCAGGCCGAATAATCCGGCGCTGAACACTGGTCCAAGCGCATCGCGCGGCAGCTTCCATTCTTGCGCCAGGGCGGGCGCAACGTATCCGATGGCCTGCGTGTCGAATCCGTCGATAAAGAGCACCGCCGCACAAATCAGCAGCACCTGAATTTGAAATGTGCCGACCGGCTGTCGGTCGATGTAGCTGGGGACATCGACGACCATCGGGTTGGACTCCTCGTTCACGCCGGTGGCCATGGTGCGATTTCCTCCTGGCGGATCCAAATGTCCCACCGTCTTCTATTTTGAAATCTCTTATAGTGAGATTATGTCGAAGACAATCCTGCTCCGATGTCCCATTCCCGGAAGCGCGGGACCGCGGTACAGGACGGGCGACATTGGAACGGATCGACAGGTGGAGAAGAGAAACAGCCAAGACCGGGTGCTCGCCGTGCTGGAACTGTTCAGCGAAACGCGCCCGCTCTGGACGCCGGACGAACTGATGCGCGAACTCGGCTACACGCGTCCGACGCTCTACCGCTATCTCAAGAGCCTCAGGGAAAGCGGGCTGTTGATGTCCGTCCGTGGGGGCCGCTTCGCCCTCGGGCCTAAAGTCGTCGAGATGGACTATTTGAACCGGCGCGCAGACCCGCTGGTCGCCGCCGCCGCGCCACATCTGGAGCGTCTCACCGCGGCGCATCCCTGTACCGCCCTGATTGTCCGCTGGTATGGCGACAAGATGCTCTGTGTTGCTTCGCAATCGTCGGCGCCCCATCCGGTGAGCAGCTATCCGCGGGGCCGACCGATGCCGATGGGTCGCGGCGCGATTGCCCGCTCGATCATGGCATTCCTGCCGAAACGCAGTCTGGTCCCATTGCTTGAGCGTTATGCCGATGATCTTCGCAGCGTCGGCCTCGGTGCGACGGCCGAGGAAATCGCAGTGGTGCTGAAGCGCATCCGAAGAGCGGGCGTCGCGGTCGCCTTTGGTGAAGTGACCCCCGGGGCAATCGGCATCGCCGCTCCTATCCTCGATGCAAACTATCCGGTCGCGAGTCTCTGTCTCACTATCGCTGGCCAGCATGCGAATGGTGGCCTGATTGATCGGATTAGCGGGGAAGTGCGCCAAACGGCCAACCTGATCTCTGCCGAGATCTTCGAGGAAAATGGATAGAAATCTCAAAATATGAGATTTTAGCTTGACCTGAGCCGCGATGCTCTGCATTGAATTACGGTCCCCCTGCGGCCGGCATTGATCGACTAGCAGTGCGCAAGTGAGGTCGGTGCGAATGCAGAGTCCGGGTAAAGCTGTTCCGGTGGTGATCGTCGGCGGAGGACCCGTCGGGACCGGACTTTCAATCGATCTCGGTCTGCGGGGCATCAACTGCATCGTTGTCGAACGCTACAGCGAGCCGCAGCCGATTCCGAAAGGACAGAATCTCACCCAGCGTACCCTCGAGCATTTCCATTTCTGGGGCGCTGAAGGGGAATTGCGCGCCGCCCGAACCATACCGAGTGATTACGGCATCGGCGGCATGACCAGCTACGGCACCTTGCTGAGCGGTTACCGCTACGACTGGCTACAGCGCGAACTCGTGCGGCCGTTTTATTTCTGCGACAATGAGCGCCTGCCGCAATACGCCACCGAGGCGGTGTTGCGCCGCAGGGCAGCGCAGATCCCAAACATCAATACCTTGTTTGGCTGGACCTGTGAGCGGATACATCCCGACGAAGGCGGGGTGGATGTCGAAATCACCAATCGCGACGGAAACAGGCGAAGCTTGCGCGCCGACTATGTCGTAGGTTGCGATGGGAGTCGATCGATCGTGCGCGACCAGGCGGGCATTCGCCAGACCAGGTCCGACCACGACCGCTTGATGGTGTTGCTCGTATTCCGCTCGACCGGCCTGCACCGGCTGCTCGAGCGTTATCCCGGCAAGTCGTTCTACAACGTGCTGCATCCGGAACTCGACGGCTATTGGAAATTCTTCGGCCGTGTGGATCTCGGCACCACGTGGTTCTTCCATGCGCCCGTTCCCGCCCACACCACGCGCGATAATTTCGATTTCCGACGACTCCTGCACGAGGCCGCCGGTGCGGAGTTCGAGATCGAGTTCGATCATATCGGCTTTTGGGACCTACGCTTTGCGCTGGCCGACAGCTATCGCGCGGGCCGTGTCTTCATCGCCGGGGACGCGGCGCACAGCCACCCCCCTTACGGGGGCTATGGGATCAACAGCGGGCTGGAGGATGCCGTCAACCTGTCCTGGAAGCTCGCGGCCACCCTGCAGGGCTGGGGCGGCTCCGGCCTGCTCGACAGCTATGACGCGGAGCGGCGGCCGGTATTCGCTTCGACCGCGCGCGACTTCATCGAGAAGTCGATCTTCGATGATCGCGATTTCCTGCGCCGGCATAATCCATCGGTTGACCGCGCCGACTTCGAAGCGGCCTGGCGCGAGCGACAGTCCGGCGCGCGCACTGAAGTCAACGCCTTCGAGCCGAATTATGAGGGCTCGCCGATCGTGTTCGGGCCGCCGGGTGCCGTGAGCAGTGCGATCGGTTCGCATGGCTATGCGGCCCGCGCCGGTCACCATCTCACGCCGCAGCCTTTATCCTCGGGCAAGAACATCTACGAAGAACTCGGCAGCGGCTTCACGCTGCTTGATCTGGGCGCGCCGAACGCTTTTGTGCAGGAATTCCGGCGCGCAGCCCACAGGCTGCGCCTTCCGCTCAAGGTGATCCAGGACAGCCGTGCCGACGGCCGGGAGCGTTATGACGCTTCGCTCGTGCTGGTCCGTCCCGATCAGTTCGTTGCCTGGGCGTCCAACGAGGGCACCGGCGATCCGGCCGATATCCTCCGACGGGTTGTGGGTGGGGATCCGTGAAGTCGGACCGCGTCCAAGCCAGAACAAGAAACTGAAAAGCCGAAACCGGCAGGGAAACGACAGGGAACCAGAGCATGAGCTCTTACAGCGCTGCGCATTATTTCCTCGAAGGTCTCGTGGACCTCGGAGTGGACTATATCTTCGCCAATCTCGGGACCGACCACGTGTCCCTGATTGAGGAAGTCGCGCGGTGGGACAAGCAAGGCCGCAAGCGTCCGCAGATTATCCTCTGTCCACATGAGATCGTCGCCGTCCACATGGCCGGCGGTTACGCACTGGCGACGGGGAGGGGGCAGGCCGTTTTCGTGCATGTCGACGCCGGCACCGCAAATGCGTGCATGGCGATCCAGAACTTGTTTCGGTACCGTTTGCCCGTGATGCTGTTCGCCGGCCGCGCGCCCTACACCTTGCATGGTGAACTGCCAGCCTCGCGCGACACCTATGTCCATTTCGTGCAGGATCCGTTCGACATTGCGAGCATCGTTCGTCCCTATGTGAAATGGGAGTACTCGCTGCCGTCCGGCATAGTGGTCAAGGAGGCTCTGGCCCGCGCCGCCGCTTTCATGCACAGCGATCCTCCCGGACCGGTCTATATGATGCTGCCGCGCGAGACGCTGGCGGAGACATGGGACGAAACGCGGATGCCGGCCTACGACCCAGCACGGTACGGCGGCGTTCGGTCCGGCGGCATCGATCGGGCAAGAGTCGAGGCCATCGCCGACCAGCTGATGGCCGCGGACAACCCGATTGCGCTGACCGCCTATCTCGGTCGTAAGGCAGAGGCGGTTGCCGTGCTCGATCGATTGGCGCGGACCTGCGGCATCCGGGTCGCCGAATTCAATTCCATCGATCTCAATATGCCGCAGGGCTCGCCCTGCTTTGCGGGCTTCGATCCTCTGCCCCTGCTGGAGCAGGCGGATCTCGGGCTTTTGCTGGACACCGACGTCCCATTCGTTCCGCAGTACGCCAAGCGCATCGATGCGATCCGGTGGATCCAGATCGACGTCGACCCCCTGAAATCAGACTTTCCGATGTGGGGCTTTCCAACTGACATGAGAATTCAGGGCGACTGCGCGACCGTGCTGCAGCAGGTGCTCGACGTCGTCGAGGCGCGCGCCGACGATGGCTATCGCCGGCGGGTCGCTGAACGCATTGCGAGCTGGAATGGGGCGCGCGAGGCCGCAGCGAAACGCCGGGCCGCGGCTGCCGCCAACAAAGGGGTTCTGGGTGCGCTCAATCCCAGCTATCTGTTTGCTGTCCTGAACAGCAAGTTGGCGCAGGACGATATCGTTCTCAATGAGGCGATCCGCAACGGGCCGATGCTGCAGGAGCAGATTCATCGCACGCAGCCCCGAAGCTATGTCGGGCTCGCCGGCGGCGGCCTCGGCTTCAGCGGCGGCATGGCGCTGGGATTGAAGCTGGCGCAGCCGCATCGGCGCGTCGTGCAGATCATCGGCGACGGCGCTTTTCATTTTTCCTCGCCCGACTCCGTCTATGCAACTGCGCGGCAGTATGAGCTTCCGATCCTGACCGTGGTGCTGGACAACGGCGGCTGGCAGGCCGTGAAATCCGCAGTTCAGCGCGTTTATCCCACGGGTGTTGCCGCGGAAACGAACTCGTTCCAGTCCAGCTTGAGGTCGGACCGTCAGGGTGAGCAACGCCGTTTCGCCGACGTCGCACGTGCTTTCGGAGCTCATGGCGAGAGCGTGACTGAACCCGATGAGCTTGCCGGGGCGATCGATCGGTGCCTGGCGGCGGTGGACGACGGCAGGGCCGCAGTCCTGCATGTTCACGTCACGCCGCTTTAGTTCACAATGCTGGACAGTGCCGTCATCACAATAGGAAAACAGACGCGGCGATTGCGAGGAGAAACGTCACCGTGAAGGTTTTGAAAAGGCGATTCCTGGCCGGCATCTGTGTTGGATTGGTCGCATTGATTTCTCCTCGCACCACCATTGCGGAGCAGGCCACAAAATATCCGTCGCGACCCATCCACATCGTCGTCGGTTTCACGCCTGGCGGCGGCAACGATATTATCGCGCGTCTCTTCGGACAAAAATTGTCCGAGAGCCTTGGTCAACCAGTCATCATCGAAAACAGGCCGGGCGCCGGCGCGATTCTCGCCACCGATTATGTTGCGAAATCAGCACCCGACGGCTACACGCTCCTGATCGGTGCCAGCGGCGCCATGGTCATCAATCCGGCGGTTTACGCGAGATTGCCGTACGATCCTGTTCGCGATTTCATTCCAATTTCGGAACTCGGGTCGTTTCCGCTGATCCTGATCGTCAACGCCGCGTCGCCGCTCAAGTCCGTATCCGGGCTCGTTGCTTACGCAAAGCAAAATCCGAACAAGGCCAACTATTCCAGTTCGTCTGCGGCGTTTCAGCTGGCTACCGAGCTATTCAAGCAGAAGACCGGCGCGCCGATACAGATGATCCCGTACAAGGGCGCCAATGATTCCGTGGTCGCGGTGATCGCGGGCGAGGTGACAACGACGATTGCCGATGCCGGTTCGGTCTGGAGCCAGATCACGGGCGGCCAGGCGCGCGCGCTCGCCGTTGCGGCGCCGAAGCGCATGGAGGAACTGCCTGACGTTCCAACCATGAAGGAAGCAGGTGCAGACGTCGATGCTGTGTTGTGGAGCGGCATTCTTGCGCCCAAAGGGACGCCGCCAGATGTCGTAAGGAAACTGCAGGACGAATTCATGCGGATCGCCAAACTTCCAGACGTGGTTTCGCGATTGAAGCTACTCAACATCGACTCGGTCGGCAGTTCGTCGGACGAATTTTCCCGAATTATCGCATCGGATATCGCGCGCTGGACCGAGATAGCACGGATCGGCAACGTCAAGATCGAGCCGTGAACGGCTCAGGCGGAGAGTGGTGCGATGGCTGGGATGCTTGATGCGGACGTCGTGGTTGTCGGCGCCGGGCCGGTTGGGCTCACGCTTGCCATGGACCTGGCTTGGCGCGGCAGACGCGTGATCGTTCTGGAGACGCGCAGACGTGACGAGCCGCCCAGCGTCAAATCCAATCACGTCTCGGCGCGCTCGATGGAAATCTTCCGGCGGCTTGGCGTCGCTCTAAAGGTGCGCAACGCCGGACTGCCGCCAGACTATCCGAACGATGTCGCCTATCGAACGTCGTTCCTTGGCCGTGAACTGACCAGGATCAAGATTCCCTGCCGCGCGGAGCGATATACGTCCAAGGACGGCCCGGATACGTGGTGGCCGACGCCGGAGCCGCCGCATCGGATCAACCAGATCTATCTCGAGCCGGTCCTGTTCGATCATTTGTCGTCGATGCCCGGCGTGCGCATCCTGAGCGGAACATCGCTCGTCGATTTTCGGCAGAGTCCGGAGGGTGTCATCGCATCCGCGCGGGAGCGCGATACCGCGGAGGAAATCGCAGCATCCTGCCGGTTTCTGGTCGGCTGCGATGGCGGGCGCTCTCTGGTCCGCAACACGATCGGTGGGCGGCTGAGCGGCGATCCTGTTCTGCAACGCGTGCAGTCGAGCTTCATTCGAGCCCCAAAACTGCTCGAGATGTTGAGACAACGCGGCGGGACGCCGGCGTGGGCTTCCTTTGCACTGAACCCGCGTCAATCCGGCAACGTATACGCGATCGATGGCAAAGAGACCTGGCTCGTGCATGTTTATCTGAATGCCGACGTGACGGAATTCGATGCCGTCGATCGCGACGGTGCAATCCGAACAGTGCTCGGCGTGGACGGGGATTTTCAGTACGAGCTGATTGCCAAGGAAGACTGGATCGGACGGCGTCTGATCACGGACAAGGTTCGTGACGGCCGCGTCTTCATATGCGGAGACGCTTGCCACCTGTGGGTCCCTTATGCTGGCTATGGCATGAATGCGGGCATTGCGGACGCGGCAAACCTGGCGTGGTTGCTTGCGGCCCATCTGGAGGGTTGGGCCGATGAGCGAATTCTGAACGCCTACGAGGCCGAGCGGCTTCCGATCACGGAGCAGGTGTCACATTTCGCCATGGACCACGCCCACGCCATGGCGAAAGCGCGGAAGTCCATTCCACCCGACATCGAAGTGGAGGGGCCGGAAGGTGACGCCGTTCGAGGCTTGATTGGACAATCGGCCTATGACCTCAATGTTCAGCAATATTGCTGCGCGGGGCTCAATTTTGGCTACTATTATCGAGGTTCCCCGATCATCGCTTATGATGAAGAGATTCCGCCGCCTTATACGATGGGTGACTTCACGCCATCGACCGCTCCCGGCGCGCGCGTCCCGCACTTTTGGCTCGCCGATGGCCGCTCCTTGTACGACGCGATGGGACCTTACTACACACTGCTTCGCAGCGATCCAGGCGTCGATGCGTACGGCTTGACGACCGCTGCTTCGGCGGTCGGCATGCCTTTGACAGTTCTCGACATTGCCGCAACGGAGTTGCCCGCCGTCTATCAGCACCCTCTCATACTGGCTCGTCCGGATCAGCATGTCGCTTGGCGTGGCGATCGGCTGCCGAACAATCCCGCAGCGCTGATGAACATTCTTCGCGGCAGCCAAGGCGTCTAACACAGACAAACATGACCATTGACCAACGCCCGGCTCGCCTGCGGTCACCGCGGATGCTTCCTCCAAGCGCGACGGCTTGGGCTTCGGTGTCTCCCTGACCGGACCTCGCTCGTCGGGCTGGTTCTCTTGAAGCCCGTAAGCCGGAAAAAGTAGGCGCGTCGCCGCGCCATCTTGCGTTTGCTCAAGGCTGTCCTAGCCTGCGGGTCTCTCCTAACAGCTAACGGAGGAGAACACGCGCACCCTCAGAATGGCATTGATAGGTGGATTCACCGGAGCCTTGATGGCTGGCAACGTCGCGACGCTCCATGCGGCTCCTTTGCCGACCAACGTGGCAAGCATGAAATCCATGATCGCTGACAGTTCGATCCAGGTCCGGTGGGGCGGCTGGCGCGGTGGCGGATGGGGATACGGAGCTGTCCGAGGTTGGGGTTGGGGAGCAGGCGCGCTGGCTGGTGCCCTAATCGGTGACGCGATCGCGAGCAGCGCCTATGGCTATTATGGCGGCCCGTACCACGGCAGCTACTACCCCGGCCCGTATGACGGCGGCTACTATCCAGCCTACAGCTATTATCCGGCATACGTCGACTACGGTTGGCAAGCAATCCAGGAACCTGGAGCCGCCCGCTTCTACAGACCTTATGGATACGGCGGGCGGCCCTGGGGCTATTGGTAAGCGGGCCGGCCTTGCAATTTTTCTGGGCGCGCCGGCCTTCCAACGCTTACCGCGGACTGATCGCGCCGAGCGGATGGGGCTAGCCGGTTAGGCGTTATTCTTAGCGGATGTGGTGCATCTTCCGCGGTGGGAGAAGTACAATGTCCATCTCTATCCTCAAGCAACTCGGCGCGGCGGCGGTGCTGACTGCGATAAGCTGCGCGCCGGCTCCGGCCCAGCCAGTGATATCCGAGCCCGGCTATTGCGCACAGTTCTATCCAAATGCCAATTGTCAGAACAAAGGGCCCGGGAACCCCTACACCGACCCGAATTACCGGCTGTATGGCGGCCAGAGCTCGGGACCGTGGCCGAGCGGTGAAACTGTCGGCATGGCGCCGAAGCGGCCCCGCGGACGCGATCTGTCCCGACGACATCCCAGCACTAGCCCCGGGCGGTGAGTGCTAAAGCGGGTGGCGCGTCACCCGCCGGGCCTATGATCTTCGCTGCGTTCGTTGCGCATCTCCGGCTCCCTCGCATTCAGGCGGCGGAGATCCTCGAGCAGACCGCGCTGGATTGGATCAAGGCTTTGCGGAATCTCGCCAGATCCTGCTTGGAAGCGCTCCTCGTCGGGCTCCAATCTGCGCCGGAAGATGAGTCCGCCGCAGACAAGCGCGAAGCCAATGACGATCAGCGCGACACCTAGAGCACGCATTTTGCGACCGCCAAAAGGCGCATTCTATCCCGCGTCGCTGCGGCACCCAATGCGCTATTTCCGCTCGGGAGGCTGCCAGAACGGCCGCGCGAGAACCCATCAGCGGGTTTCGCCACCGCGCGATAGCGTGCCACTGCAGCGAGAGGCGACCGGGGCACCAAGTCGAGGCTGATCCCCGGGGCCGCATTTGGGCCTACGGCTTCTTGACCACGGCACCGAGTCCGAGATCGAGCCTAACCATCATGTGTCGCCATGGCTTGCAGGGTTGTTTGTTGTCCCCGAGTACCACGGATGCAGGGGGTCTATGCGAGGCACGGTTGGGCGGACCTTGATCGCACTAACTGGAAGGGCTTCGACACAACTCTGATGGCTCGCGATCTCTAAAGGCGCTGCGAAGGCCGTGGCGGAATG
>NZ_JBUYEN020000026.1:0-119228 GCF_055229415.2 Bradyrhizobium sp. Leo114
CAGGCGATCAGCGCCTCCGGCTCGCTCGCCACCTTGGCTTCCCGCACGATCTTGCCGTTGGCGTCAACCACACACACGCTCGAGCATTCCAATGACACGTCGATTCCGGCATAGTGCTCCATGGTCGACTCTCCTCGATGCTTGGAGCGAGGTCCATCCTCGACTCCGTCACACCATCAATGTGAGGGACGACCGCCCGCCCTCCAAGCAAGCCGCGCGCAGCGCGCCACCCATAGCGCCGTAGCAAGCGCGGCTTGCTTGGAGGGCAGACCGCGGCCCGTTACCCCATCTACGGATCGCCGCGTCCGCTACGGCATGCTGAGTTCGTGCCGGCCGACCACCATCCAGTGCACTTCGTCCGGACCGTCGGCGAAGCGGAGATGGCGGACGTCCTGGTACATTTCGGCAAGCGGCGTCCATTGCGAGATGCCGGTGGCGCCGTGCATCTGGATCGCCTGGTCGATGATCTTGCAGGCGCGCTCGGGGATCATGGCCTTGACCATGGAGACCCAGACGCGCGCCTCCTTGTTGCCGAGCACGTCCATCGCCTTCGCCGCCTTCAGCACCATCAGCCGCATCGCCTCGATCTCGCAGCGCGCCTGCGCGATGATCTGCAGATTGCCGCCGAGATGGGCGATCTTCTTGCCAAAGGCCTCACGGGTGAGGCCGCGCTGCACCATCATGTCGAGCGCCTTCTCCGCCTTGCCGATCGTGCGCATGCAATGGTGGATGCGTCCCGGTCCCAACCGAACCTGGGAGATTTCGAAGCCGCGGCCCTCGCCCAGCAGGATGTTGTCCTTCGGCACCCGGACGTTGTTGAAGCGCAGATGCATGTGGCCGCGCGGGGCATGATCCTGTCCGAACACATGCATGGGACCGAGGATCTCGACGCCAGGCGTGTCCTTTGGCACCAGGATCTGCGACTGCTGCTTGCTCGGCGGCGCATCCGGATTGGTCTTCACCATCACGATCATGATCCTGCAGCGGGGATCGCCGAGGCCGGAGATGTAATATTTCTCGCCGTTGATCACCCACTCGTCGCCGACGAGCTTTGCGGTGGTGGAGATGTTCTTGGCGTCCGACGACGCGACGTTGGGCTCGGTCATGGCGTAGGCCGAACGGATCTCGCCGTTCAGGAGCGGCTTCAGCCACTTCTCCTTCTGCGCCTTGGTACCGACACGCTCCAGCACTTCCATGTTGCCGGTGTCGGGCGCCGAGCAGTTCATGGTCTCGGAGGCCAGCGGGCTCTTGCCGAGCTCGGCTGCAATATAGGCGTAGTCGAGATTGTTCAGGCCTTCGCCAGTCTCGGCGTCGGGCAGGAAGAAATTCCAGAGGCCTTCCTCTTTGGCCTTCTTCTTGGCCTTATCGAGCACTTCGAGCTGGCCGTCGGTGAAGCTCCAGCGGTCCTTCTTGTTCTCACCGTGGCGATAGAATTCGACCGACATCGGCTCGACGGTTTCCCGGATGAACTTCTTCACATGCTCATAGAGCGGGCGGACCTGATCCGACATGCGGAGGTCGTTGAGCTCGTCGCCCGGATTGAGCGTGTAGTTGGTGGTCCGGGGTATGTAGGCGTGTTTCATTTTCTTCCTCCCATCGCCGAAATCGTTGCGGCCAACATAGACGCGGCGGTCTCAAAGCGCGAGCGCACATTTTTCATGGGTGCCTGCGCTGACGCAGCGCAGGACGCCTTTGCCGCATGACGGAATTCGAACAGCGTTTAAAACGCTGTGTAGCCGCCGTCGATCACGAAACAATCCGTCGTGTGGTACGACGACGCCTTGCTCATCAGATAGACCGCGATGCCGCCGAAGTCGGAGGGTTCGCCGAAGCGGCGCACCGGGATGCGCGGCATCACATTGGCGACGAATTTGTCATTCGCCATGATGCCGGCCGTCATGTCGCTCTTGATCCAGCCGGGCAGGATTGCATTCGCGGTGACGCCATGGCGGGCCAGCTCGACGCCGAGCGCGCGGACGAGAGCATTGATCGCGGCCTTGGTGCCGGCGTAGTGCTCGTTGCGCGCGGTGCCGAACAGCGATGCCAGGCTCGAGGTGGCGACGAGGCGGCCGAAGGCATCGCCAGCTTCGGCGCGCTCGGTCATGTGGCGGGCGGCGGCCTGGAATACATGGAACACGCCGTCGAGATTGGTTGCGAACATGGTTCGCCATTCCTCCTCGGTGCGGTCGATGAAGGCGCGCCGTCCGCCGCCGCCGATCCCGGCATTGGCAAAGCAGCCATCGACGCGGCCGAAGGTGTCGAGCGTCGCCTTCATCGCGTCCTGCACCGAGGCGGCATTGCTGACGTCACAGATGCGGGTGTCGACCTTGCCGGGACCCGCCGCCATCGTTGCCGCGGCGGCCTTGTTCTTCTCGGCGTTGCGGCCCCAGATCGAGACATGGCAGCCCGCGGCATTCAGCGCCTGCGCGATGCCAAGCCCGATCCCGCCATTGCCACCGGTGATGACCGCGACGCGGCCTGAGAGGTCGAAGATGCTCATGGTATTTTTTCCTTGGCGTATTTCCCTGGGGTGTTTCCATTTGCCCTGACGCACGTTAATCGTGCATCCGAAAGCGAGACGTTCTTGCTCCACCATGGACAAGCCCGCCTCAAAAATCAAATATGGGCCTAGGGATTTGGCCACCGCGTTACTCATGGCGCGGGCGCAACTCGCGAGGAAACAATGCAATTCAAGCACGTCACGCTCGATTTCGATGGACCGGTCGCGGTCCTCAAGCTCGACCATCAGGAGGTCATGAACGCGGTGTCGATCGACATGCTCGGCGGCCTGGCCGAAGCGCTCGATGCGATCGAGGACAAGCGGGACGAGGTGCGCTGCGTTGTGATCACCGGTGCCGGCCGCGCTTTCTGCACCGGCGCCAATCTGCAGGGACGCAACAACCAGACGTCGGGCAAGCGCAACGCTGGTGCAGCTCTGGAGACCGCATTCCATCCGTTCCTGCGGCGGCTGCGCAATCTGCATTGCCCGATCGTCACCGCGGTCAATGGACCGGCGGCGGGCGCCGGCATGAGCTTCGCGTTGATGGGCGACATGATCCTGTGCGCGCGTTCGGCGTATTTCCTGCAGGCCTTCCGCCGCATCGGCCTGGTGCCGGATTGCGGCTCGACCTGGCTGTTGCCGCGGCTGGTCGGCAAGGCGCGTGCGATTGAATTGTCGCTGATGGGAGAGCGGCTGCCGGCCGAGAAGGCGCTGGAATGGGGCCTCATCAACCGCCTCCATGACGACGGCGCGCTGATGGATGAAGCGATGAAGCTCGCGCATGAGCTTGCCAACGGCCCGACGGTCGCGCTGTCGCTGATCCGCAAGCTCTATTGGGACAGCCCGGAGAATTCGTTCGAGGATCAGCTCAACCTTGAATTCCAGTGCCAGCGACAAGCGGGCACCACCGAGGATTTCAAGGAAGGCGTCACCGCGTTTCTCGAGAAGCGTCCCGCGAAGTTCAAGGGCAAATGATCGAGGCCGAACTCGCGCGCTGCGTCGCGTCCTTCCATCCGGGCGCGACCGGCGTCACTGGCGCCGCAAAGCTTTCCGGCGGCGCCAGCCAGGAGACCTGGACCTTCGACATCGTGCATCCGGACGGCACTATCGGCGCGATCCTGCGCCGCGCGCCGCCGGGCTTTGGTGCGGCACCCTCGCGCGCGGCCGGGCTCGATGCGGAGGCGAGCTTGATGCAGCTTGCGCATGATGCCGGCCTACCGTCGCCGCGCGTGCTGCATGTGCTGAGGCCGGAGGAGGGGCTTGGTACCGGCTTCATCATGGCCCGCGTTGAGGGCGAGACCATCGCGCGCAAGATCCTGCGCGACGAGCAGTTCGCCAAGGCGCGGCCCCTATTGGCGCGCCAGCTCGGCAAGGTCGCAGCCGGCATCCATGGATTGCCGGCGACGAAACTGCCGAAGCTGAGGCAGATGACGGCGACCAAGGAGATCGGCGATCTCGAGCGGGAATATCGCGGCTTCGACTGGCCGCGCCCGGTGTTCGAACTGGCGCTGCGCTGGCTGCGCGACCACGATCCCGGTCCATCGGACGAGGTGACGCTGGTGCATGGCGACTTCCGCCATGGCAACCTCATCATCGGTCCAGACGGCGTGCGCGCGGTGCTGGATTGGGAGCTCGCGCATTTCGGCGATCCCATGGAGGACTTAGGCTGGATCTGCGTCAACTCCTGGCGCTTCGGCGAGATCGACAAGCCGGTCGGTGGCTTTGGCTCGCGCGAGGAATTGTTCGCAGGCTACGAGGAGACTGGCCGCAAGGTCGATCCTGTCAGGGTGATGTTCTGGGAAGTCATGGGCACGCTGCGCTGGGGCGTGATGTGCTGCGGCATGATGCAGCGCTTCCGCATTGGCCCCGACCATTCGATGGAGCGCGCGATGATCGGCCGTCGTGCGTCTGAGACCGAGATCGATTTGCTCAGGCTATTGGCACCGCGAGGGCGTTGAGATGCAGGACGAACCGACACCAACAGAACTGATCAAGGCCGTCGCAGACTTCCTACGCAACGAGATCGCGCCCGCGATCAAGGGCCACAACGCATTCAAGCTCCGCGTCGGCATCAACGCACTCGATCTGGTCACGCGCCAGCTTGCGTTGGCGCAAGTGGCCGATGCCGCGGAGGCGGCGCGGCTCAAGCAATTGCTCGGCACCGACGGCTCGCTGTTCGAGCTTAACCGCGTGCTCTCGGAGAAGATCGCGAGCGGCGTGGTTGATTTGCAGACGCCGGGACTGGCCGATCACCTCTGGCAGACCACGATGGACAAGCTCGCCGTCGATCAGCCGAACTATGCGGCGTATAAACGGGAGATGAGCGACACAACGAGATCGTAGTTGTGTCGTCATGCCCGGGCTTGTCCCGGGCATCCACGTGCGTCCTTCATCGAGGTGCCAAAGATCGTGGATGGCCGGGACAAGCCCGGCCATGACGGAGAGCGAAGGCCGCCTACTTCCCCACCCACTTCGGCGGGCGCTTCTCGGCAAACGCCTTCGGGCCCTCGATGTAATCCTGCGAGGCCGCCATCGCCTTCACGGCGGGGTACTCGCGCTGCTCGTTGATGGCCTGCTCAAGCGACACGGCCAGGCCGCGTTCGATGGTCTGCTTGGAGGCGCGGATCGACATCGGCGAATTCTTGCAGATGGTCTCGGCCCAGCGCACGGCTGCAGCGAGCGCTTCGCCCTGCGGCACGACCTCGTTGACGAAGCCGAGCTCAAGGCCTTCCTTGGCGCTGACGTGACGGGCGGTGAGGATCATGCCCATCGCGCGCTTCAGCCCGATCTGCCGCGGCAATCGGTGCAGGCCACCGGCGAGCGCGGCGAGGCCAACGCGCGGTTCCGGCAGCGCGAAGGTCGCATTCTCAGCGGCGATGATCAGGTCGCAGGCGAGCGCGATCTCGAATCCTCCACCCATCGCGACGCCATTGACCGCGGCGATGATCGGCTTGTCGCAGTCGAAGCGCGAGGTCAGCCCGCCGAAGCCGCCCTTGTCCCAGCCGCGCTTGCCGCCAGCCGCCTGCCATTTCAAATCGTTGCCGGCGCAGAACGCCTTGTCGCCGGCACCGGTAACGATCGCGACCCACTGCTCGGGATCGGCGGAGAAATCATCGAACACCTTGTTGAGCTCGAAATGCGCATCGATATGCAGCGCGTTGTACACCTCAGGGCGCGACAGCGTCACGATGGTGATCGGTCCCTTGCGTTCCACCTTCGAGAATTTCAGATCCATGTTCGCTCCCGCTGATTTTCTGTGGCGAAGAATATTGATCTCAATAGTAGCGCGGCTCAGGCGCTCGATGCCAGCCAATTACGCAAGGCGTCTGCGCATGCCGAGCGCGACGTGATTGCTTGACTTGAGTGCCGTCTTCTCACCTTAATCGAGCTGAGCAGAGGCGTGCAGCGCCTAAACGCAAAACGATAAGCAACGACATCTTGCGGGAGAGACTACCTTGGATTTCAACCTGCCGGCGGACCTCGTCGCCTATCTCGCCGAACTCGATACCTTCATCGCGCGCGAGATCAAGCCGCTGGAGGAGGCCGACGATAACATCCGCTTCTTCGACCACCGCCGCGAATGGGCGCGCACCGATTTCGAGAACGGGGGCCTGCCGCGGCACGAATGGGAAGCGCTGCTGCGCAAAGCCAAGGACCGCGCCGATGCCGCGGGTCATCTGCGCTTTGCGATCCCGAAACGCTATGGCGGCAAGGACGGCTCCAATCTCTGGATGGCGGTGATCCGCGAGCATTTCGCCTCCAAGGGGCTAGGCCTGCACAACGACCTGCAGAACGAGCATTCGATCGTCGGCAATTTTCCTGTCGTCACCATGCTCGACCGCTACGGCAGCGACGCACAGAAGGCGATGATCGACGGTTCGATCACAGGAAAATACCGCATCACCTTCGGCCTCACCGAGCCCGACCACGGCTCCGATGCGACCCATATGGAGACCAGGGCGGAGCCTGCGACCCGCGACAACGTCAAGGGCTGGGTCATCAGCGGCGAGAAGATGTGGACCACCGGCATGCATGTCGCAACCCATTGCGCGCTGTTCGCGCGCACGTCGGGCAATGACGGCGATGCGCGCGGCATCACCTGCTTCCTCGTGCCGGCGAAATCGGAAGGCGTGAAGGTCGAGGAATATATGTGGACCTTCAACATGCCGACCGATCATCCCCGCGTCAGCTTCACGGATGTATTCGTGCCTGAGGATGCGCTGTTCGGCGAGGTCGGCCGCGGGCTGTCGCTGGCGCAATGCTTCGTGCACGAGAACCGCATCCGCCAGGCTGCGAGCTCGCTCGGCGCGGCCGTCTACTGCATCAATGAAAGCGTCACCTATGCGCGCGAACGAAAACCGTTCGGCAAGGCGCTGGCCGAGAACCAGGCGATCCAGTGGCCACTGGTGGAGCTTGCGACCCAAGCCGAGATGCTGCGTCTCTTGATCCGCAAGACCGCCTGGGAGATGGACCAGCTCACCCAGGCGCAGGTCGAGCACACGCTCTCCGACAAGGTCTCGATGTGCAACTACTGGGCAAACCGCCTCTGTTGCGAGGCCGCCGACCGCGCCATGCAGGTCCACGGCGGCATGGGCTATTCACGCCACAAACCGTTCGAGCACATCTACCGCCACCACCGCCGCTACCGCATCACGGAAGGCAGCGAGGAAATCCAGAAGCGCAAAGTGGCGGGATTCCTGTTCGGCTATATGGGGGCGGGGAAGCATTGAGTTTTTGCCGTCATTGCGAGGAGCGCGAGCGACGAAGCAATCCATGTCTCCGCAAGTGGCGCGATGGATTGCTTCGCTCCGCTCGCAATGACGGGAGCGAGAGTGGCGGCTTGCAATGACGCCGTCCTTGGCGACGTCAACCCCGCGCTGCGCGATCCTTCTCATTCTGCGCCTTGATCGAGTCGCGCGCGTTGGTCCAGTCGTCGTCGCTCCATTCGCGGAGCTGATAGAAATTGCCGCCCATCGCGAGCGCCTGGGCGCCGTCCATTGCGATGGTCTCGCCGTTGATCCAATCGCAGCCGCCGGAGATCAGGAACACGGCGAGGTTCTGCAATTCCTCCATGGTGCCGACGCGGCCCATCGGGTTCATCGCCTTGGTCCGCGCGCCGGCTTCGTCGCCAGGCTTGATGCGCTTGCTCATGCCTTCGGTCGGAATCTCGCCGGGCGCGATGGTGTTGAGGCGGATGCCGTATTTGCCCCATTCGATCGCGAGCGACATGGTCATGGCGTGGATCGCGGACTTGCTCATCGCCGACGGCACCACATAGGGCGAGCCGTTGCGCACCCAGGTGACGGTGATCGACACCACATTGCCGCGCTGCTTGCCGGCGATCCAGCGCCGCCCGACCGCATGGGTGACGTAGAACGTGCCGTGCATGACGATATTGGCCACCGCATCGAACCCGCGCGGCGAGAGCTCTTCGGAACGCGAGATGAAATTGCCGGCGGCATTGTTGATGAGGTCGGTGAGGGGGCCGCTGCTCGTCCAGATCGCCTCGATCATCTCGTCGACCGCCTGCGCGCTGCGGATATCGACGCCGTGGCTGACCACGCGCCCGCCAGACTGGTCCATCAGCTCGGTTGCAGTCTCGTCGCAGACGATCTTGCGGCGGCCGCAGATATGCACTTCGGCCCCCAACTGCAGGAACTTCGCGGCCATGGACTTGCCCAGGCCGGTACCGCCCCCGGTCACGAGGATACGCCGTCCGGCGAGAAGCTGATCTGTGAACATGGTTTCCACCCAAAGGGGATTGTCAGTTAATTGGTCGATTGACTAAAACCGGCAACGGCCCTTCTGTAAAGCGGCAACAAGATCAGCGGAGGACAATTCCATGGAGCAACGCGTCACGATCTCGGTTTCCGATGGGATCGCCGATGTCCGGCTGGTGCGCGCGGACAAGATGAATGCGCTGGATGCCCCGATGTTCGAGGCGCTGGTGGCCGCGACTGAGCGACTTTCGACCGAAAAAGGCGTCCGGGTGGTAGTATTGTCCGGGGAGGGGCGGGCGTTCTGCGCCGGCCTCGACATGGGGCGTTTCGCCGCGATGAAGGAGAAGGGCGGCAACGGGATTGCCGGCGGCGAGAAGCGGGACCTCACCATCCGCACCCACGGGCAGGCCAATTTCCCGCAACAGGCAGTCTGGGGCTGGCGGCAGCTCCCGGTGCCGGTCATCGCCGCGGTCCATGGCGTCGCGTTCGGCGGCGGCTTCCAGCTCGCGCTTGGCGCCGACATGCGCTTCCTCAGCGCTGACGCGCGGATGTCGATCATGGAGATCAAATGGGGCCTCGTCCCCGACATGGCGGGCACGCCGATCCTCGCCACGCTGGTGCGTGACGATATCCTGCGCGAGCTCACCTATACGGGGCGCATCTTTTCGGCCCAGGAGGCCCTGGGCTATGGCCTCGCCACCCGCGTGTGCGACGATCCGCTCGCCGCGGCCTTCGAGGTCGCGCGCGAGATTGCCGGCAAGAGTCCGGATGCGGTCCGTGCCGCCAAGCGCCTGTTGAACAAGCTGTCGGTCGATCCCGGCCCGGCGCTGCTCGCCGAGTCCGTCGAGCAGCAGAAGCTGTTGGGCAGCCCGAACCAGACGGAGGCCGTGCGCGCCAACATCGACAAGCGCCCGCCGCGCTTTGTGGACGTGCAGAGCCTCTCACGCCGTCATGGCCGGGCTTGTCCCGGCCATCCACGTTTTGGTCTCTCGGCGACGAAGCAAGAACGTGGATCACCGGGACAAGCCCGGTGACGACGAAAACAGCGAATGCCGGGCCAACAACGGACAAGAACAACAAGCAAATGAGCGAAACCTCCCAACTCTTCCTCGGCATCATCAGCGGCGATCGCCGTCGCACGCATGAGGAAGTCGCCCAGCGCACTGAGCGCATCGCCAGCGGCCTGCGGAAGCTTGGCGTCCGCGAGGGCGACAGCGTGTGCATGCTGATGCGCAACGACATCGCCTTCATCGAGGCCGCCTATGCCGCGATGCGGCTCGGGGCCTACGGCGTGCCGATCAACTGGCATTTCAAGCCGGAAGAGATCAACTACGTGCTGACGGATTCCGGCACGAGGGTCCTGATCGCGCATGCCGACATGCTGCATCCGCTGCGGGATGCGATCCCTGCCGGCATCACCGTGCTGAGCGTGCCGACGCCGCCGGAGATCCTCGCCAACTACAAGATCAATCCCGATCATCTCGGCGTGCCGGATTTCGCTGTTGATTTCGAGCCGTGGCTCGCGAAACACCCACGTTATGACGGCCCGGTAGTGCCGCAGCCGCAGAACATGATCTACACCTCGGGCACAACAGGCCATCCCAAGGGCGTCCGCCGCTTTGCCCCGACGCCGGAGCAGGCGGCCAATGCGGAAGCGATGCGCGCCATGATCTATGGTCTCAGGCCCGGCGTCCGCGCGCTGCTTCCGGGCCCGCTCTATCATTCCGCGCCGAATTCCTTCGGCCTCCGCTCCGGCCGGCTCGGCGGCGCGCTGCTGATGATGCCGCGCTTCGATGCGGAAGATTTCCTCAGCTTAGTCGAGGAGCAGCGGGTCGACACCGTCTTCATGGTGCCGACCATGTTCATCCGCCTGATGAAGCTGCCGGAGAAGGTGCGCAGGAAATATGACGTGTCCTCGCTGCGCCATGTCATCCACGCTGCCGCGCCCTGTCCGGCCGATATCAAGCGCGCGATGATCGAGTGGTGGGGGCCGGTGATCTATGAGTTCTACGGCTCGACCGAGTCTGGGGCGGTAACGTTCGCGAATTCCGAGGATGCGCTGAAGAAGCCCGGCACTGTCGGCAAGATTTCGCCCGGCGCCGAGCTGCGCTTCATCGGCGAGGACGGCAAAGTGCTGCGATCAGGCGAGATCGGCGAAATCTATTCGCGGATATCAGGCAATCCGGATTTCACCTACCACAACAAGCCCGAAAAGCGCGCCGAGATCGACCGCGACGGATTCATCACGTCAGGGGATGTCGGCTATATCGACCAGGACGGTTACGTCTTCATCTGCGATCGCAAGCGCGACATGGTGATCTCGGGCGGGGTCAACATCTATCCGGCCGAGATCGAGGCGGTGCTGCATGCCGTTCCCGGCGTGCATGATTGTGCGGTGTTCGGCATCCCGGATGCCGAATTCGGCGAGGCGCTGATGGCGGTGGTCGAGCCGCAAGCAGGGGCCAAGCTGGACGTCGCCTCGGTCCGCGCCCAGCTCAAGAACTCGCTCGCCGACTACAAGGTGCCCAAGCACATCGAAATCGCAACCAACCTGCCGCGCGAGGATTCCGGCAAAATCTTCAAGCGCCGCCTCCGCGACCCCTATTGGGAGCAGGCGGGAAGGAGGATTTAGCCTCCGGTCGTCCCGGGCTTGATGACAGACCCTCATGGTGAGGAGGCGCGTAGCGCCGTCTCGAACATGAGGCCCCGACAGCGCCCGCGGCCCATCCTTCGAGACGCCGCTGGCGCGGCCCCTCAGGATGAGGTTGGAAGCCGAGGTCGGCGGCGCAACATCCTGTGTGCGCCGCCTCCAACTTCATCTTGCGCTGCGGCAAAAAAGTTGCACACTCCGCGCCTGCCGGGCAGTTGCTGGAGCGATCAGCCAATGTCTCCCCAGACCACGTCTTCCGAAACCGATGTCCGCGCCAACCGCGCTGAGGACAGCCAGGCGCTTGAGGAAGACACGCGGCTGCGCACTGACATCCGCCTGCTCGGGCGCGTCCTTGGCGACACCGTGCGCGACCAGGAGGGCGCCGACGTCTTCGACCTGGTCGAACGCATCCGCCAGACCTCGATCCGGTTCCATCGGGATGAAGACCGGCTGGCGCGGCGGGAACTGGAAACCATCCTCGACAGCATGTCGATCTCGGAGACGGTGCGGATCGTCCGCGCCTTCAGCTATTTCTCCCACCTCGCCAACATCGCCGAGGACCAGAACAACATCCGCCAGATGCGGGGGCGGGGAGCCGGTGCGCCGCGTCCGAGCCTGCTGACGCAGGCGGTGAGCCATGCGCAGCAGGCTGGATTCAGCCCTGACGATCTGCGCCGCTTCTTCAAGGGTGCCCTGGTCAGCCCGGTCCTGACGGCGCATCCGACCGAGGTCCGGCGCAAGAGCACCATGGACCGCGAGATGGAGGTCGCACGTCTGCTCGACCGGCGCGAGCGGTTGCAGATGACGCCCGAAGAGAGCGAGGCCAGCGACGAGCAGCTTCGCCGCGCCGTGGTGACGCTATGGCAGACCAATCTGTTGCGCCGGACCAAGCTTACGGTGCTGGACGAGGTCACCAACGGATTGTCGTTCTACGACTACACGTTCCTCCACGAGGTGCCGCGGCTGCATTGTGCGCTGGAAGACCGGCTCAACAAGGAAGGCGGCGAGCCCGGCGAACTCGCATCCTTCCTGAAGATGGGAAGCTGGATCGGCGGCGACCGCGACGGCAACCCGTTCGTCACCGCCGACGTCATGCGCGGCACGCTGCGGCTGCAGTCGAGCCGGATCTTGAGCTTCTATCTGGAAGAGCTGCACTTACTCGGCGCCGAATTGTCGCTAGCCAAGAACCTTGCCGATGTTTCTGACGAGCTGCGTGTGCTCGCCGAGCGCTCGCCCGATCCTTCGCCGCACCGGAGCGGCGAGCCCTATCGTTTGGCGGTGTCCGGCATCTATGCCCGGCTCACCGCGACCGCCGAGAAGCTGCAGGTCGAGATCACGCGGCGGCCGGTCGGCAAGGCCGAGCCGTATACCAATGTGAATGAGCTGAAGGCCGACCTCGATGTGCTCGACCGCTCGCTGATTGCCAACAATTCCGCCGTCATCGCGCGTGGACGCTTGCGGCTGCTGCGGCGCGCGGTGGATTGCTTCGGCTTCCATCTCGCCCGCCTCGACATCAGGCAAAACTCCGCGGTGCATGAGCGCACCGTCGCCGAACTGCTTGATACTGCGATCCCCGGCATGTCCTACATGGCGCTCAGCGAGGATGCCCGCATCAACCTGTTGCTCGGCGAACTTCGCAGCGCGCGTCCGTTGTCCTCGCCCTTCGTGAAATACAGCGAGGAGACGCAAGGCGAACTCGCCGTGTTCCGGGCAGCCGCCGAAGCGCATGCGACCTTCGGCGCGGAGGCGATTTCCCAATGCATCATCTCGATGTGCAAGGGCATGTCCGACATGCTCGAGGTCGCTGTGCTCTTGAAGGAGGTCGGGCTCATCAATCCCTCCGGCCGCAGCGCCATCAACATCGTGCCGCTGTTCGAGACCATCGAGGATCTTCAGGCCTCCAGCGGCATCATGGACCGCATGCTGGCGCTGCACGATTATCGCCGATTGGTGGACAGTCGCGGCGGCGTGCAGGAGGTGATGCTCGGCTATTCCGACAGCAACAAGGACGGCGGGTTCGTCACATCAGGCTGGGAGCTCTACAAGGCGGAGATCGGCCTCGTCGAGGTGTTCGAGCGCCATCACGTGCGCCTGCGTCTGTTCCATGGCCGCGGCGGCTCGGTCGGCCGCGGCGGCGGCCCGAGCTATGACGCCATCATCGCCCAGCCCGGCGGTGCCGTGAACGGCCAGATCCGGATCACCGAGCAGGGCGAGATCATCTCGAGCAAGTATTCCAACGCCGAAGTCGGCCGCAACAACCTGGAGATCCTTGCCGCCGCGACGCTCGAGACCAGCCTCTTGCAGCCCAGGCAAAGCGCGCCGCGCGCCGAATATCTGATGGCGATGGAGCAGCTTTCGGCGCTCGCCTTCAAGGCCTATCGCGGTCTGGTCTACGAGACCGACGGCTTTGCTGATTATTTCTGGGGCTCGACCGTCGTCAACGAAATCGCGACGCTCAACATCGGCAGCCGACCGGCGTCGCGCAAGAAGACCCGCGAGATCGAGGACCTTCGCGCCATTCCCTGGGTGTTCTCCTGGGCGCAGTGCCGGTTGATGCTGCCGGGCTGGTACGGCTTCGGCAGCGCGGTCGAGGCCTGGATCGCGGAGCATCCGGAGCAGGGCATGCCGTTCCTGCAGGAGCTCTATAAGGAATGGCCGTTCTTCCGCACGCTGCTCTCCAACATGGACATGGTGCTGGCAAAGAGTTCGATCGCGATCGCCTCGCGCTATGCCGAGCTGGTGCCGGATGCGGAGTTGCGCGAGAAGATTTTCGGCCGCATCCGCCGCGAATGGCACCTGTCGATCGAGACGCTGCTGGACATCATGGGCCATGAGCGGTTGTTGCAGGGCAACCCGCTGCTCGAACGCTCGATCCGCAACCGCTTCCCTTATCTCGATCCGCTGAACCACGTGCAGGTGGAACTGTTGAAAGAGCACCGCGCGCAGAACCCTGACGAGCAGGTGCTGCGCGGCATCCAGCTCACGATCAACGGGATCTCCGCAGGGTTGAGGAATAGCGGGTAGGGAAGGCGAACAGCGAATGGCGAGTAGAGACGCTACTCCCTACTCGCCATTTACTTTTCTTATGGCTTCATCGAGCCCTGTGCACTCGTGTAGACGGCATAGAGCGATGTCGAGCCGCAGATGTACAGTCGATTTCGCTGCTGACCGCCGAAGCAGAGGTTGGCGACGGTTTCCGGAATGTGAATCCTGCCGAGCAGATTACCGTCCGGACTGTAGCAACGCACGCCATCTTCATTCGGATCGCCCCAACCCACGGAGCACCAAACACGCCCGGCGGTGTCAGTTCGCACTCCGTCGGTAATGCTGGGTTTGGGCATTTCCGCGAAGACCTTGCCGTTCGATACCTTTCCGCCCGCAACATCGAGGTCGAACACTCGGATATGCGACGGGTTCTCCGGCCCGTCTGTAAAGCCGGTGTCGATGACGTAGAGCTTCTTCTCGTCAGGCGAAAGCGCAATGCCGTTGGGCTCAACGAAATCGTCGACAACAACCTTGATGTCCCCGGATTTCGGATCCACCCGGTAGACGTTGTGCTTTTCCTGCTCAGGATCGGCCTTGATGCCCTCATAATAACCGCCGATGCCGTAGACCGGATCGGTGAACCAGATCGCGCCATCGGAGGTGACAACCGCATCATTCGGCGAATTCAGTTTCTTGCCATTATATTTGTCGGCGATGATGGTGATCGAGCCGTCGAGCTCGGTACGGGTGACGCGTCGGCCGGAATGTTCGCAAGTGATCAGGCGTCCTTCGCGATCGATGGTGTTGCCGTTCGAGTTCATCGATGGCTGCCGGTATACGCTCAGGTGACCGTCATCCTCGGAGAAGCGCATGATACGGTTGTTGGGAATGTCACTGAACAGCACGTAGCGCCCGGCCGGGAAGTAGACCGGACCCTCAGCCCACCGCATGCCGGTTGCGACGCGCTCAACTGCCATGGTGCCCGCGAAGGCTGGGAAACCGGGAGGCCCGAACGTTGGCGGTCCTCCCTTCCTGGCAGATTCCAGGTGGGAGTCCGGATACCGGCTGCCGGGCAGCGGTCCCAAGGGCAGCGGCGCGGTCGATCGCGTTGGCGTGCCCGTTTGGCCGAGTGGCGCGACGGTCGCTGCCGAGGCGCCTTGTACCCCGAAGCTGGTCGCCGCAAGCGCCGCAGCCGCGCCCTTCAGAACGGTGCGGCGGCCGAGGCCGGGCTGATTGATCTCGGCGGAAATGGTCAGTGATTTTGTCATAGTTGCCTCCCTTTTTTGTTGGGAGAAAACCATCCGCCCGCATTCGGGCGTAAACCGGGCGATCCTTCCCAGCTCACGATCAACGGGATATCCGCGGGATTGAGGAATAGCGGGTGGGGAAGGTGAATAGCGAATGCGGCGTTCTATCCGCCATTCGCCACTCCCTATTAGCCGACTGCGTCAGCAGTTATGCGCGCCCTGCGTCTCCACATAGACCGCATAGAGCGATTGGCTCGCGGTCATGAACAGGCGATTGCGCTTCTTGCCGCCGAAGCAGACATTGGCGCAGGTCTCAGGCAGCAGGATCTGGCCGATCCGCGTGCCGTCGGGGGCGAACACCTGCACGCCGTCATAGCCCGGGCCGACCCAGCCGGCGCCCACCCAGATGTTGCCCTCGGTGTCGACGCGCAGTCCGTCGGGGAAGCCTGACTTGCCGTCGAGCTTCATGTCGATCAATTGCTTCGGGTTGGACAGCTTGTCGCCGTTGATGTCGTAGCTCCAGACCACGTTGTTGGCGTTCGGATAGTGCGTGATGCCGGTGTCGCAGACATACAGCTTCTTGTAGTCGTGGCTGAAGGCGATGCCGTTCGGCTTGAAGGGCTCGTCTGCAACCTTGGTGATCTGGCCGGACTGTCCGTCGACCCGGTACACCGCTTCCTTCTGGTAGGGCTGCACCGAGCCGGTGTTGGCCAGTTGTCCCTCATAGATCGAGATCGCGCCATAGCCGGGATCGGTGAACCAGATCGACTTGTCGTTGGGGTGGACGACCATGTCGTTCGGCCCGTTCAGCGGCTTGCCGTTGGCTTCCTGGGCCAGCGTGGTCACTGTGCCGTTATGCTCGAAACGCACCAGCCTGGTGCGCTCGGCTGAGATCTGCCGTCCCTCGAAATCGAAGGAGTTGCCGTTGGCCTCGTTCGACGGCTTGTGGAACTGCTCCGAGATATGGCCGTCATCGTCGAGATAGCGAAGCTGCCGGTTGGCGGGGATGTCGCTCCAGACCAGATATTGCCCCTGTGCGTTCCAGGCCGGCCCCTCGGCCCACAGGCAGCCCGTGTAGAGACGCTTGATCGCGGTGTTGCCGACCTTGGCCTTGAAGCGCTTCGGATCGATCACGACGATATCGGGGTCGGGATAGCGCTGCGGCTCCGCATTGCGACCGAAGTCGCGGGCAAAGGCTTCCGGCGCGACCGCCGCAGTTGCAGCAATCGCGGTTGCACTGCGCAATAGCGTCCGGCGATCGAGCCCGATCGCGCCGCCGTCCTGCTGGTTGGGTGAATTGTTCGGATTGTTCATGACTTCCTCCCAGGCTTTTTTGTTGTTGGGAAGGAACTCATGCGCCCGCATTCCGGCATAAAACGGGCAGCCGTAGCGAAACAACCGGAGATAGCGTCGTCCCGGGAGCCAGCGGGGGCGACGCTGTCATGAAGTTGTCAGACCATCACTCGGACCTCATCCCGTGGAGCCACGCAAGCGGCGTCTCGAGGGATGGGCCACGGGGGGAGATTGGGGCCTCATGGTTCGAGACGGCGCTGCGCGCCTCCTCACCATGAGGGATCGACGGTCAGATCGGGTCCCAACCGAAGACGTCGGCAGAGCGGTCGAGATTGTAGAACGAGCCCTTGAGCGCCGGCATGCCGTGTTCGGCGATGGTCTGTGGCGTCCAGCCTTCGCCGCGGTGCACCGAGCGCAGCGGCCGCGACTGGCCCATCAGGAAGATCTCGTTCATGCGGACCGCAAAGATCTGCCCGGTGACCTCCTTGGCGGCGTCGCTGAGCAAATAGGCGCAGACCGGCGCGACCTTCTCCGGCCCCATCTGCTTCATCCTCTCCACGCGCGCCTTTTCGGCGTCGGTCTCGGTTGGAATGGTGCCGATCATGCGGGTCCAGGCGAACGGGGAGACGCAGTTGGAGCGCACGTTGAAGCGGCTCATGTCGAGCGCGATCGACTTCGACAGGCCCACGATGCCGAGCTTGGCGGCGGCGTAGTTGGCCTGGCCAAAATTGCCGATCAGGCCCGAGGTCGAGGTGAAGTGCACGAAGGAGCCGCTCTCCTGCTCGCGGAACAGCCGCGCTGCGGCGTGGCTGACGTAGAAGGAGCCCATCAGGTGCACCTTGATGACGGCCTCGAACGCCTCCACGCTCATGCGGTGGAAGATCGCGTCGCGCAGGATGCCGGCATTGTTGACGACGCCGTCGAGCCGGCCGAAATGATCGGTCGCGGTCTTCACGATCTTGCTGGCTGGGATCGCTTCCGCAACCGACTCGAAATTGGCGACCGCGGTGCCACCGCGCTTCTTGATTTCTTCGACCACTTCCTCGGCTGGGGCGGCGCTCGATCCCGCGCCGTCAGCCGTGCCGCCGGGATCGTTGACCACAACCTTGGCGCCTTCGGCGGCGCAGAGCAGCGCGATCTCGCGCCCGATGCCGCGGCCTGCGCCGGTGACGATAATGACCTTGTCCTGCAGTGATTTTGTCATGTGGGTTCTCCGCTATCTGTTTCGCTTCAAGCCGTCATTCCGGGGCGCGAAGCGCGAACCCGGAATCCATTTTGCCGCGCGATGGATTCCGGGCCTGCGCCTGTCGGCGCATCCCGGAATGACGGGCTGTTACTTCTCGTTCGTGAAGATGATCGTGCCCGACGCCGCGAACATGCCGCCGACGCCATGGCACACCGAGATCTTCGCGCCGGGCACCTGCGCCGGCGCGATGCCGCGCATCTGGCGCACGCTCTCCTGCAGCGCGTACATGCCATACATGCCCGAATGCATGTAGGACAGGCCGCCGCCATTGGTGTTGAGCGGCAGCTTGCCGCCGGGGCGCGTATTGCCATCGGCGATGAACTTGCCGGTCTCTTCATGCGGCATGAAGCCGAGATCGCCGAGGCCGAACAGCGGCAGGTGCGCAAAGGCGTCGTAGATCATGAGGTGATCGACGTCCTTGTGCGCAATGCCGGCCTCCTTGAACGCCAGCGGGCCTGCGGTCTTGAAGGCACGCGAGGAGTTGAAGGTCTCCATCTGGCTGACCATCGGCGTTTCCACGCTCTCGCCGGTGCCGAGGATGTAGACCGGCTTCTGCGGAAAATCCTTGGCGCGATCGGCCGAGGTCAGGATCAGCGCGCCGCCGCCATCGGTGACGAGGCAGCACTGCAGCAGGCGGAAGGGATAGGCGATCATCCGCGAGTTCAGGACGTCGGCGACCGTGATCGGGTCCTTCATCGTCGCCCGCGGATTCTTCGCCGCCCATTCGCGCTGCACGACGGGCACCATCGCGATCTGCTCGTGTGTGATGCCGTAGGTCTTCATGAAGCGCAGGACCGGGATCGGGAACATGCTCGGCGGCCCGTACACGCCGAATGGCGCCTCGAACTGGCCGTTGAGGCTGTCCGGCGGCGTGAAGCGCGGCTGCTTGCCGATCATCGACTTGCCGCTTTCGGCATGCGTGATCAGCACGGTCTTGCAGAGGCCGGCCTCGATCGCCGCCGCGGCGTGACGGACATGCAGCATGAACGAGCAGCCGCCGACGGACGTGCCGTCGACCCAGGTCGGCTTGATGCCGAGATAGTGACAGACCTGCTGCGGCGTCTCGACCGCGGTGGCGAAGCCGTCGATGTCGGAGAGCTTCAGCCCCGCATCGGCGATGGCATTGAGTGCAGCATCCGCATGGAGCTGGAGCTGCGACATGTTGGGGATGACGCCAAGCTCGGTGGTCTCGGCCGCGCCGACGACGGCTACCTGGTTCCTGCGCATCTCTTTAACCCTTCGCCGGACGGAACAAAGGAAGCGTGATCTTGTCGTCGAGCTTCTCGAATGCGACTTCCAACTTCATGTCGAGCTCGAGCGCTTCCGGCGTCTGCGGGCAGTCGATGATGTTGCTCATCATGCGCGGGCCCTCGTCGAGTTCGACCACCGCAATGGCGTAAGGCGGCGTGAAGCCGGGCGCAGCGGGACGGTGATTGATGACGTAGCTGTAGAGTGTGCCCTTGCCGCTCGCCTTGAACACGCTGACCTTGCGCGAGGCGCAGGACGGGCAGAACGGGCGCGGCGGGAAGTAGACATGCGAGCAGGCGTCGCAGCGCTGCAGGCGCAATTCCCCGACCTGCGTGCCATCCCAGAAATGCTGGGTTTCCGGCGTCGGTTTCGGTTTTGCGCGCGCAGCTTCGGCCATTCGGCATCCTCCCTGGATCAGGCCGTCAGGCCTCATTCAAAAACGTGATGCGACAATTGACTATCCGTCGTCAACGGTCCAGCGTTTCCAATCGCATGGCGGTATTCCGAAGACGACAGCGCGCTTGTATGCCAGCCTGTCTCGGGCAATAGTCCGCCACGCGGCAAATCCGCCGCGCTCAAACAACGCGCCTGAAGAGACCTGAAATCGAAAGCCATGCCTGACAATCCGACCCTTGCCTCACTCGCCGCAGACCTCGACAGCGGCCGCACCAGTGCCCGCCAACTGGTCGAGCAGTGCCTCGCCAAGATCGCCGATCCCGCAGGCGAGGGGCAACGCGTGTTCATTCACGTCGACAAGGACGCTGCGCTCGATGCCGCCGATGCGATGGACCGCCTGCGCAAGGCGCATGCGGCGCCGTCACCCTTTGCCGGCATTCCCGTTTCGATCAAGGACCTCTTCGACATCAAGGGGCAGGTGACCCGCGCCGGCTCCCGCGCGCTGGAGGATTCGGCGCCGGCGGAAGCCGATGCGCCCGTGGTGGCACGGCTGCGCGCGGCCGGCTTTGTCGTGATCGGCCGCAGCAACATGACCGAGTTCGCCTATTCCGGCATCGGCATCAATCCGCATTACGGCACGCCGAAGAGCGCCTATAACCGCAGCGTCGGCCATGTGCCCGGCGGCTCGTCGTCGGGCGCGGCAGTATCGATCGCCGACGGCATGGCTTTTGGCGCGCTCGGCACCGATACTGGCGGCTCCTGCCGGATTCCTGCGGCCTTCAACGGCATCGTTGGCTACAAGCCGACGCAGCGGCGCATTCCGCTCGATGGCGGTGTGCCGCTGTCGTTCTCGCTCGACAGCTACGGGCCGCTCGCCAATTCGGCCGCCTGCTGCGCGACGCTCGATGCCGTGCTCGCGGGCGAGCCGGTGACGTCGCTGCAGCCGCGGCCGGTGAAAGGCCTGCGCTTCGCGGTGCCGACCACGGTTGCGCTCGATGACCTCGATGATGCCGTGGCCAAAACTTTCGAGCGTGCGCTCGCGGCGCTGTCGAAGGCTGGTGCGCTGATCGAGAAGATCGAGGTGCCGGAGTTCCTCGATGTCGGCATCATGAACGCGAAGGGCGGCTTTGCGGCGTCCGAGAGCTACGCCTGGCACCGCTATCTGCTTGCCAGCAAGGGCGACATCTACGATCCCCGCGTCGCCACGCGCATCGCGCGCGGCGAGGGATATCTGGCCGCCGACTACATCGATCTCCTCAATGCCCGAAAGTCCTTCATCGCGCGCACCGAGAAGCGCATCGCGCCCTATGACGCGCTGCTGCTGCCGACCACGGCCAACACGCCGCCGAAGATCGCCGATCTTGAAGACGACAAGGCGTTCACCGCGGAAAATCTGCGCGCGCTGCGCAACTGCACGCTGATCAACGTGCTCGACGGCTGCGCCATCTCGCTGCCGGCCCATCGTGAAGATGATGTGCCGGTCGGTCTGATGGTCGCGGCGGCAGGCGGATCGGATCGCCGCATCTTCGAGATCGCGGCCGCAATGGAGACCATCATCCGTGTATGACCTCACTTTCACCATCGACGACAAGGGCGTGGCGACGCCGCTGACGCTCGCGATCGACCAGGCGGTGATCGCCGGCTGGACCGGCCGCGATCCGGTCGCGCGCGACAAGCATATCGCCGAGCTCGAGGCGCTCGGCATTGCGAGGCCGGCAACGACGCCGATCTACTATCGCTGCTCGGCGCGGCGGCTGACCACCGAGGACACAATCGAAGTCTGCGGCGAGGAGTCCAGCGGTGAGGTCGAGTTCGTATTGATCGGCTGGCAGGGCCGCATCTTCGTCGGCTGCGGCTCCGATCACACCGACCGCAAGGTCGAGAGCTACAGCGTCACGGTTTCAAAGCAGATGTGCGACAAGCCGATCGCTTCCGAATTATGGGAGCTCGAAGACGTCATCGACCACTGGGACCAGATGATCCTGCGCTCCCACGCCTGGATCGATGGCAACCGCGTGCTGTACCAGGAAGGCACGCTCGACGGCATGCTGCCGGTGAAGGACCTGATCGCGCGCGGCTTCGACGGCAAGGGCCTGCCCGACGGCTGCGCCATGTTCGGCGGCACCTTCGCCGCCAAGGGCGGCATCCGCCCGGCAAGCCGGTTCGAGTTCGAGCTGGAGGACCCGGTGCTGAAGCGAACGATCCGCCATGCGTATGATGTGGTGACGCTACCGGTGCGGGGATGATCTAACGCCGCCGTCATTGCGAGCGCAGCGAAGCAATCCATCTGTCCGCGCGCGGCGGCATGGATTGCTTCGCTGCGCTCGCAATGACGCCTGAGTATCGGAAACCGGGTGGTGGACGGCTCGCGGATTTGCCACCCCCTCGTTATTGTAGGATCTGAAGTGAGCATTGCGCTTTGACGGCTGACTTATTCGACAGCGTTGCCGAGCGTCCGGCGCGGGAGGTGATCGCGGAAGGCGCGGTGATCCTGCGCGGATTTGCGCTTGCGGTTGAGGCCGAACTGATCCCGGCGCGCGAGATCGTCACGCAGGCGCCGTTTCGCCGTATGTTCACGCCCGGCGGTTATCAGATGTCGGTGGCAATGACGAATTGCGGCAGCGTCGGCTGGGTCACCGATCGCAGCGGGTATCGCTATGACGGCGTCGATCCCGAATTCGGAAAGCGATGGCCAGCAATGCCGCCGGTGCTCGTGCGCCTGGCGCGCGAGGCAGCGGCCGAGGGCGGCTTTGACGATTTTGCGCCGGATGCCTACCTGGTCAATCGTTACGAGCCGGGTGCAAGGTTGTCGCTGCACCAGGACAAGGACGAGACGGATTTTGCCGCGCCGATTGTCTCGGTGTCGCTCGGCCTGCCCGCGATCTTCCTGTTTGGTGGGCCAAAGCGCAGCGACAAGACAGCTCGGTACCGGCTGACGCATGGCGATGTCGTGGTGTGGGGCGGGCCGTCGCGATTGTTTTTCCATGGCGTCGCGCCGCTCGCCGACGGCGAGCATGCGGTGCTCGGCCGGCAGCGGATCAATCTGACCTTTAGAAAGACCCGGTAGCTCTCCTCCGTCATTCCGGGGCGCGCGCAGCGCGAACGCGGAATCCATTTCACCCCGTGACCCGGCGGCGCCATGGATTCCGGGCCTGCGCCTTCGGCGCATCCCGGAATGACGGCCTCAAGGTTTCGGCGGATGAATGAACGCCCACGGACTCACTTCTGAATCTGTCGGCACCTCGATCGCGATCACGTATGGCCCGCCATCGGCTAGCGCCTTTTCCAGCGCAGGACGGAAATGATCCGGCGAGGTGACGCGCGCGGCACCGGCGCCGAAGGATTCCGCGAGCTTGACGAAATCCGGATTGACGAGGTCCGACGCCACGACGCGGCCATCGAAGCGTTCGCGCTGGTCTCGCCGCACATTGCCGTAAGAGTTGTTGTTGAACACCAGCGTCACCACGCCGATGCGATGTTGCACGGCGGTGGAAAGCTCCTGCACGCCGAACATGAAGCCACCGTCGCCCGTGATCGCCACCACCGGCTTGTCGGGATGGGCGACCTTGGCGCCAAGCGCGGTCGGAAAGCCGGAGCCGAGCGTGCCCTGATAGCCCGAGGTGATGAAGGTGCGCGGCTCGTACACCGGAAAGCCGTACCAGGAGGCGAAACCGACCTGCGAGAGCTCATCGGTGACGATGGCATTCGAAGGCAGCACCTCGCGGAGAATCTTCAGGTAAGCCATCTGCGGCTGGATGCGCTGGATTTCGCGCGCTGCCGTCGCGGTCGCTTCGCGGATCGCCGCACGCCGGCCGCCGCTCTTGCCAAGACCAGTCTTGCGCACGGCCGCGAGCAGCTCGGCGGTGCCGGCTTTGGCATCGCTCACGATGGCAGCATCAGGCGTCAGCCGGCGCATCTCGACCGGATCGATGTCGATGCGGATCGATTTGATGCCGCCGGGTTGGTACGGCCAGCGGAAACCCGAGGCCGGCAATTCCATGCGGGTGCCGATCCCGATCATCAGGTCGGTCGTCGGCCACAATTTGTAAGCGGCCGCCATGGTCAGCCCGAGCTCGTGCGCATTGGAGACGATGCCGCGGCCGCTGCGGAAGGCGACGACGGGCGCGTCGATCATTTCGGCAAGCTCAAGAATTTCTTCGTCGGCATCGATCGCGCCACTGCCGACAAAGATCATCGGCGTCTTGCTCGCCGCGATCAGCGTGGCCGCCGCCTTGATCCTGTCAGGGTCGGGCAGTGGCGCCGGAAATGGCTCGAACGGCTTTGATGGCGCGACCGCCGCACGCTGGGTGAAGATGTCCCAGGGCATCTCGAGCGATGTCGGTCCGCGCCGGCCTGATAGCATCTCCTGGAATGCGCGCGAGACCACCGCCGGCGCCGCATCAGGATATTCGATGCGGTCAGCCCATTTCACGAAAGTGCGCAGCGTCGCGAGTTGATCCGGCATCTCATGCAGATGGCCGCGGCCTCTGCCGAGGAATGCAGTCGGCACCTGCCCGGTGAGGCAGAGCACCGGTTCGTTGCAGCCGAAAGCGGTGAGCAGCGCTGCGCTGGCGTTGAGCACGCCTGGGCCGGGCACCACGCTGAACACACCGGGGCGGCCGCTCGAACGCGCATAGCCGAACGCCATATAGCCGCAGGCCTGCTCGTGCCGCGCGCCGACCACCTTGAGCTGCGCCTGATGGAAGGCGTCGAACAGGCCATAGATTTGCGCGCCGGGCAGGCCGAACACCGTGTCGACGCCGTGGGCGACGAGGCCGCCCACGATCGCTTCGCCGCCGCTGGTTGAGCTCATCTTGTTATCCATCCGCTTCTCAGACTTCGTCGACCACGCCGTTGCGCAACACACCGACGCCTTCGGCCCCGATCGCTCAATCCGCAATCGTGACGTCGGCAACGAACAGCGGCTCCCGCACCGCTTGTCCGGTGAATGGCGAGCCCTGCTCGAACCAGGAGCGCGGCGCGGGCGCGCCCCACAAGGTCTGGCGCCGCGGGTCCTTCAGCGACCAGCGCAGCGGCTCATGGTCGTGATCTCCAGTGAAATAGTCGCTGGTGTAGAGCTCGAGCCGGTGGCCGTCAGGATCCCTGACATAGAGGAAGAACGCGTTGGAGATGCCGTGGCGGCCGGGGCCGCGCTCCATGTTCTTCAGGAAGCCGCTTGACGCCATCACGTCGCAGAGATGCAGCACGTTCATTGCCGTCGGAACCCAATAGGCGAAATGGTGCAGGCGAGGGCCCTTGCCGTTGGTGAAGGCGAGGTCATGCACATTGCCCTTGCGATGCATCCATGCCGCGGCGATCCGTCCGTTCGGGGCATCTTCTTCGCCATATTCGGTGAGACGAAAGCCGAGCCGCGCGTAGAAATCGATGGTGTCCTGCAGTTCGGCGGCGAAGACGTTGAAATGATCCAGTCGCTGCGGATGGCAGCCCTTATAGAGGTCGTAGCGGCGCAACAAATGCGGGCGCTTCTCCATCGTCGCGTAGAGCTCGAGCTGGAAGCCGAAGGGATCGGAGAACTGCAAGGTGCGGCCTTGGAACGGCTGATCGACGAAACGATAGTCGATGCCGTGCTCGGAGAAGAACGCCGCCGCCTTGTCGAGGTCGCCATCGTTGCCGACCTTGAAGCCGAGCCGGCTGCAGGCTGCGACTTGCGCCTTGCGCAGCACCAGCGAGTGATGCTGGTGCTCCTCGGAGCCGCGCAGATACACTGCCTTGTCGTCCGCGTCCTCGACATGCAGCCCGACCGTGGTCTCATAGAATGCGCGGCTGGCGGCGAGGTCGGTCACGTCGAGCACGACGTGGCTGCAGCGGATGATGTTGAACGGCGGATCGAAGACGTGCTGCGGAACGGGCATCGATGTTTTGCTCCTAGACTCAAGGCAGTCTCGTCTTCACCTCTCCCATAGGGAGAGGTCGCGCCGTAGGCGCGGGTGAGGGGCTCAGGTCCCTCGACAGAGCGCAACCCCTCACCCGAATTGCTGCGCAATTCGACCTCTCCCTATGGGAGAGGTGGGGCACCGTCTTTGTCGATGCAGTGGCGCCCATCACACTCCCAGTCTCTGTATCTTATGCGTCCCGCGTGCCAGCGAGACGTGCTTGGTTTCCATGTAGAAGTCGAACGAATAATCGCCGCCGTCGCGGCCGATGCCTGACGATTTCATGCCGCCGAACGGCGTCGGCAGGTGGCGGACGTTTTCCGAGTTGAGCCAGATCATGCCCGCTTCGAGCGTATCAGCCACGCGCAGCGCGCGGCCCATGTCGCCGGTCCAGACATAGCCGGTGAGGCCATATTGCACGCCGTTGGCGATCTCGACCGCATCAAGCTCATCGCGGAACGGGATGACGGTGAGGAACGGTCCGAACACCTCTTCCTGCGCCACCCGCATCTTGGAATGCGCGGCCGTGACGAGCGTCGGCTGCACATAATGTCCGCCGCCCGGACCGTCATGCGGCTTGCCGCCGACTGCGATCGTCGCGCCTTCCTGTCGTGCCACGTCGAAGTAGGAGCAGACCTTTGCCAGGTGCCGCTCATGGATCAGCGGCCCGATCTCGGTTGCGGGGTCGAGGGGGTGGCCAACCTTCAGCGCCTTCACCCGCGCCGTGAGCTTTTCGACGAACCGTTCCGCAATGCTCTCTTGCACCAGGAGCCGGCTCGAGGAGGTGCAGCGCTCGCCGTTCAGCGAGTAGATCATGAACACGACGGCATCGAGCGCGCGCTCGAGATCGGCATCCTCGAACACGATCACGGGGTTCTTGCCGCCGAGTTCGAAATGCACACGCTTCAGCGTCGGCGCGCCCTGCGCCATGATTGCGGACCCGGTCGCGCTCTCGCCGACGAAGCCGATCGCCTTGATTGCGGGATGTTCGGTCAGCGCTTTACCAGCCTCCTCGCCGAAGCCATGCACGGTGTTGAGCACGCCGTCGGGCACGCCTGCTTCCTTCACCAGCTTTGCCAATAGATCAGCCGTCACAGGCGACCATTCGGCGGGCTTGTGCACCACCGTGCAGCCGGCGGCGAGCGCGGGCGCGATCTTCCAGGTCGAGAGCATGAACGGCGTGTTCCACGGCGTGATCACGCCGACCGGTCCGATCGGCACGCGCGTAGAGATGTTCCAGTGCTCTTCGCTCGGCATGTTGAGGCCGTCGCGCGCCTCGGCGCATTTGTCGGCGAAGAAACGGAAATTTTCGGCCGCGCGGATTGCGGCTTTCGCCATGAAGCGATGCGCCTGGCCGGTGTCGATGCATTCCAGCACCGCGATATCGTCGGCACGATCCTCGATCGCGTCGGCCACGCGATTGAGCAGTTTGCGCCGCATCGAGGCCGACATGTCGCGCCAGGATTTGAAGGCAAAGGCGGCCGCGGTCGCAGCGCGATCGATGTCCTCATTATTGCCGCGCGCGACACTTGCCAGCATGGCGCCGTCGATCGGCGACTTCGTCTCAAATGTCTGCCCGGAGGTCGATGGCACGACCTTGCCGTCGATCATGTGGCCAATTCCCTCCGCCTTCAGCTTTGCCAGCAATGGCGCAGCGCGGTCGCGGTTGGCCTGGAATAGTTCGGCCGATTTCGGCTTCGCTTTATCCACGGACAGTCTCCACCTTGAGCGCATCGTGGATGCTGTTGCGCTTCCAGCTCGTCTCCTTGTCGTTGATCTGCATGTCGAACGACAACGCGAATTTGCTGCTAGCGAATACCGGGTCGAGATAGGTCGACAGCGTCCTGAAGATATGGTCTCCCGCCTTCTTGCGGGTTGCGAGATCGCGGCCCTCTCCGAGCCGCAGCACCATGTCGAGGAAGCCGTAGTCGTTTCGGCCGTCGGCGATCGCGTAGTGCTCGCATCTGACGGCGCGAACACGGATGCCGCCGAGCGGGAAGATGCCGGTCTCGATCGCCGCCTTGCGCACGAGTTCGACCACTTCGCCCATCTCGAGACGGGAATCCAGGTTGGCCGAATATTCGATGGTGAAATGCGGCAAGGTGGATCGCTCCTGATGCGCTGGAATGATTAACATGTTAAATGTATCGGCGTAAATTGATTTGCGCTTTGTTGCGCCGCAAAAGATTGACGATGCCAGGTAAGAAATCATCCTTGAACGGTTCGCGGCCGCGCGCGACGCCGGAGACAAAGCGGCAGGGGCCGATGCGCGACTTCTCGCGCTCGCTGCCGATGTCGCTCTTGCGCGCGCGCGAGGCCGTGATGCGGCAGTTCCGTCCCTCTCTGCGTCATCATGCGCTGACCGAGCAGCAATGGCGCATCCTGCGCGCGCTCACATCGGTGGAGTCGATCGAGGTCACCGACCTCGCGCGGCTCGCTTTCCTGCTGGGGCCGAGCCTGTCGCGCATCCTGCGCGATCTCGAAGCGCGCGGCCTGATCGAGCGCCGTTCGGCGGAGGCGGACCTGCGTCGCGCCGTGGTGTCGATCTCGCCGAGGGGATTGAAGCTGATCGAAGCGGTCGCGCCGACATCGGAAGCGATCTACGCCGCCATTACAAAACGTTACGGCGCGCGCAAGCTTGCTGAACTGCAGGCCATGCTGGGCGCGCTCGAGGAAAGTCTTGCGAGCTTGTCAGGCGCGGAAGAGGGCAGAGGCGAGGCGGACGAATAAATGCAAAATTTGCATGATGGTGTGTGCTCGGACGCATAGCTCGCCTTTCCTGCACATCGTTTGAGCACAAAGGAATTGGGAGGCGCGCGGAATCTGCCGGAATAGTCATGATCTCGTCGGCATTCATCTTTCCTGTGCGCGCGGATAACGCTGCACCTCCATCGTTAGTCGAAAACACCGCAATATCAATTTACTCCGAGACGGAGAGTCCGTAAGTACGCATGCGGTTCGCGCCCCGCCCGGGATCGCCAACAGCAAGAAGGGCCGACGAAGAAGCCCGGCCTCAGGGAGAAACCAATGAAACTGACGAGACGCGATTTCGCGGCTGGTGTCGTCGCCGGCCTTGCCGCCCCCCACATCATCACGAGCGCGAGAGCGCAGGGCGCCACGATCAAGATCGGCATGTGCGCGCCCGTGACCGGTCCCGCCGCCGAATCCGGCCGCTACGCCATCCAGGGCGCGAAGCTCGCACTCGAGGCGGTCAACAAGGCCGGCGGCATCCTGGGCAAGCAGGCCGAGCTAATCATCGAGGACGATCAGACCACCAATCCCGGCATCGTGCTGGCGTTCTCCAAGCTCGCCGCACAATCCGACATTGTCGGCTTCCTCGGCTCGATCCGGTCGACCCAGGTGCACGCCATGGCGCCCGACGTGCTCAAGCTTGGCAAGCCCGTGATGATCGGGGGGACCGATCCGAACCTCACTCACATGGGCAATCAGTGGCTGTTCCGTTTCCGTCCGAATGACAGCTATTCCGGGCGCGTCATCGCCGAGTATGGCGTCAACACGCTCGGCAAGAAGAAATGGGCCGTGCTGCATTCCACCGACGCTTTTGGCACTGCAGGTGGCAAAGCTCTGACCGCTGCGTTGGAAAAGCTCGGAGCCCCGCCCGTGCTCGACCAGGGCTATGCCAACCAGAGCCAGGACTTCACTCCGGTCGTGCTCGCGATCAAGCAGTCCGGCGCCGATATCCTCGGATCCTACTTCACCTTCGAAAACGACCTCGGCATCTTTGCGCGGCAGTTGCGCCAGCTCGGCGTCAACATTCCCTGGGTTGGCTCGCCCTCGATCGTCAATATCACCGCGCTGAAACTCGCCGGGCCTGCGCTGTACAACACCTATGGTGTCGCGGACTACGCGGAAGATTCCAGCGAAGCTTCCAAGGCGTTCGGCAAGCTCTATCGTGATGCGGTCAAGGTCGCACCGGATAACCAGAGCTCCTGGCCCTATGACGCGGTCACCGTGCTGGCGGCGGCGATCAACAAGGCCGGCTCGACGGAGCCTGCAAAAATCCGCGAGGCGATCCTGTCGATCAAGAAATTCCCCGGCGCCGAAGGCGAGTATAATTTCGACCAGAACGGCGACGGTTTGCACGGCTACAACATCGTGAAAAACGACAAGGGCAAAATCGTTTTCGACAAGCACATTGAATTCAACGATTGACCACGTTTTCGGCCTCTTCGTTCTCCACGGAGGGGCCGAAAACCTTTCGGCGAATTCTCTGGGTTCCTCCTAACCGAGCTTGTCATGGATCTCGTCCTTCAACTGCTGTTTACCGGCATCGGCATCGGCGCCGTCTACGCGCTGGTCGCGCTCGGTTTCGTGCTGATCTTCCGCGCCACCAATGTGGTGAATTTCGCGCAAGGCGAATTCTCCATGGTCGCGGCCTATCTGATGGTGGTGTTCTCCGTCGATCTCGGCTGGCCCTACTGGCTGTCCTTCCTGATCGCGCTTGGCGGCATGGCGCTGCTTGGCGTGATCTTCAATCTCGGCGTCTATTACCCGCTGCGCCACCGCACCTTCCTGCCCGTCATCATCGCCACCATCGGCGCCTCGATCCTGCTGTCGAATTCGGTGCTGGCGATCTACGGCCCGCAGCCGCAGGTGCTGCAGGGATGGTTCGATACGCCCGGCATCCAGCTCGGCCCTGTCTATCTCGATAGCCAGTATCTGTTGATCATCGCGGTGACGATCGCGCTCGTGTTCTTCAATTACTGGTTCTTCGAGAAGACGCTGCTCGGCAAGAAGCTGCAGGCGACCTCGCAGGACAAGGAAATGGCCTCGCTGCTCGGCATTTCCGTCTCCACCATGATCATGATCACCTTCATCTATTCCGCCGTGCTCGGCGGTCTGGCCGGCATTCTCGTTGCGCCGGTGCTGTTCGTCTCGATCCAGATGGGCTCGACGATCGCGCTGAAGGCATTCGCTGCCACGATTATTGGCGGCTTCGGCGATGTCGCCGGCGCCATTATCGGCGGGCTCGCGCTCGGCGTCATCGAGACCTTTGGCGCGGCGTACATCTCGGTTCCCTACAAGGATGGTTTTGCCTTCCTGGTCCTGGTCGCCTTCCTGATCTTCCGGCCGCAGGGCATCTTCGGCGAACGCGTGGCGGAGAAAGCATGAGCGCCCCCAGCGACAACGTGCCGATCCCGGCACCCGCCGTCCGCTCGAAACCGCTTGTGATCCGCCATTTGCCGTATTTCATCGGTGCGGCGATCCTGGTGGCGCTTGCCGCAGGCTTGCGGTTCGACGGCTACATCCTCAACATCCTGCTGCAGGCGACGACGTTCTCAATCGCGGTGTTCGGCCTGTCGGTCGTGCTCGGGCTGTGCGGCCAGATCAATCTGGCGCAGGCGGCGTTCTTCGGGCTCGGCGCCTACGCGGTCGGCATCGGAACGACTGACCTGCATCTCAGCTTCTGGCTCTGCCTTGTTGGCGGCTGCGTGATCGCGCTGCTTGCCGGCGCGTTCCTGGGCATGTCGACCTTGCGGCTCGGCGGGCATTACCTCGCGATGGTGACGATCTCGTTCCAGCAGATCGTCACGCTTGTGATGATCAACGCGATCTGGCTGACGCGCGGGCCTGACGGCGTCCCCAATATCCGTCGTCCCGAGCTGTTCCAGACGTCGCAGAGCTATCTCGCTTTCTGCGTCGCCATGCTCGCGATCGTCGGCTATCTGGTCTGGCATCTCTCCGATACCAAGCTCGGCCGCGCGATGCGGGCGGTGCGCGACAACGAACTCGCGGCCGGCGTCAACGGCATCGACGTGTTCCGCACCAAGATCTATGCCTTCGCGCTTTGTGCGCTGCTCGGCGGCCTGGCGGGCGGCCTGTTTGCCGGTGGCTTCGCCTATGTCAGCCCCGATCAATTCTCCTTTGCGGAATCGATCGTGTTCCTGACGATGTCGCTGCTCGGCGGCGTCGCTTCGCCGATCGGCTCGGCGATCGGCACGGGGCTCCTGATCCTGATCCCGGAATGGCTGCGCTTCCTCAAGAGCGTGCCCGGCCTTTACCTAGCCATCTACGGCCTGTTCGTGATCCTGATCATCCGCTTCATGCCTGACGGCATCTGGGGCTTCGTCGCCGATGCCTTCAACCGCTGGCGCGCGCACACCAAGGCGCCGCCTGTAGCGGCCGCGCTGCAGTTGAAGCCCGCGACCGTCGGCGGCGACTACGTGCTGGAGGTCACCGGACTGTCGAAACATTTCGGCGGCCTGAAAGCGGTCGATGGCGTCGACATCGCGGTGAGGCGCGGCGGGGTCCACGCGTTGATCGGGCCGAACGGTTCCGGCAAGACCACGACGCTCAACGTGCTATCCGGCCTCTACGAGGCGACCTCGGGCAAGATCGTGCTCGACGGCACCGACATCACCCACATGCCGCCGCACCAGCGCACGGCTGCGGGCCTCGGGCGCACGTTCCAGAACATCCGCCTGTTCCGTTCGATGACGGCGCTCGAGAATGTCGAGATCGGCGCCGAGCGGCCCGGCAACACCATGATCGGGAAGGGCGAGGACGCGCTGACCGAACGCGCGATGGAGGCACTGAATTTCGTCGGCCTCGGTAACCGCGCCAACGAGCTGATCTCGAGCTTCTCCTACGGCCACCAGCGCCTGATCGAGATTGCGCGTGCGCTCGCCGCCAATCCGACGCTCCTCTTGCTGGACGAGCCGGCCGCAGGGCTGAACTCGACCGAGAAGCTCGAATTGCATGAACTGCTCAAGCGCATCGCAGCGCAAGGCCTGACCGTCCTGATCATCGATCACGATATGACGCTCGTCTCCGAAGCCGCCCAGCACATCACCGTGCTCAATTTCGGTCGCCGCATCGCGGACGGCGAATCCATGGCGGTGCTGCGCCATCCCGATGTCGTCTCCGCCTATCTCGGGAGCGAATGATGCCGCTGCTCGAAATCCGCAATCTCGTGGTCCGCTACGGCGAAATCGAAGCGCTGCGCGGCGTCACCATCGCCGTCGAGGCGGGGCAGGTGGTGACCTTGCTCGGCGCAAATGGCGCCGGCAAATCCACCACGCTCCGCGCGATCTCGGGGCTCGCCAAGCCCACGTCCGGCGAAATCCTGTTCGATGGACAATCGATCGCCGGCCGTGGGCCGGAGGCGATCGTCCGGCTCGGCATCTCGCATGTGCCGGAGGGGAGGCGCGTGTTTCCGGGCCTCACGGTCAAGGAAAACATCATGCTCGGCGCGTCGAACCGGAAGGCTTCTTCGGCGCAGATCTCGCGCGAGGCGGATGCGATGTTTGACCTGTTCCCGGATATCCGCGCCTTCGCCGACGCGCTGGGCTGGACGCTGTCCGGCGGTCAATTGCAGATGGTTGCCGTCGCCCGCGGCTTGATGGCGAAGCCGCGGCTGCTGTTGCTGGACGAGCCATCGCTGGGACTTGCGCCCGTCATCGTGCAGGCGGTGTTCCGCATCATTTCGCAGATCAGGAAAGACACCACGGTCTTGCTTGTCGAGCAAAATGCGCGCATGGGACTTTCGGTCGCCGATCACGGCTTCGTCCTGGAAACGGGGCGGATTGTGCTTGGCGGCAAGCCCGACGAATTGTGGGGCAACGAGGCCATCGCCGCGGCCTATCTCGGCGGTCACGCCAAGGCCAGCGCATAAGAAGCATGATCCGGAGGAGCCGGTGTGCCGGAAGGATCATGCTCCAAACCAAGGAGCGAGTGACATATCCATGGTGACGATCAAGGTCGATAATCTCATCAATTTCGTTGCTGAAGTCTTTTCCCACGCCGAATCCTCGCCCGAAGAAGCCCGTCGCATTGCAACATATCTGACCACCGCCAATCTCACCGGGCACGACAGCCACGGCGTGATCCGCGTGCCCGTCTACATCCGCTGGAAGAAAATGGGCTCGGTGGTTCCGAACCAAACCGCCGAGGTCGTGGTCGATACGCCTTCGCTGGCCGTCGTCGACGGCAAGTTCGGTTACGGGCAGACCGTTACGCCGGTCGCCGTCAAGATCGGCATCGAAAAGTGCAAGAAGGCGGGGCTCGCTGCAGTTGCGCTGCGCAATGCCGGCCATATCGGCCGCGTCGGCGATTGGGCCGAGATGGCCGCCGCCGAAGGGCTGGTGTCGGTGCATTTCGTCAATGCCGCGGGCTCGCTGCTGGTCGCGCCGTTCGGCGGCGTCGAGAAGCGGCTGTCGACTGCGCCCTATTGCGTCGGTATTCCGCGCGAAGGCCACGATCCGATCGTGCTCGATTTCGCCACCTCTGTTGTCGCCGAGGGCAAGGTCCTTGTCGCGAGCCGCGGCGGCAAGAAACTGCCTGTTGGCGCGCTGGTCGATTCCGACGGAACCTTGAGCGAGGATCCGCATGTGTTGTACGGGCCGTACACCCCGGACGGGCCGCGCGATCACACCAAGGGCACGGGCGCGATCCGTGCCTTCGGCGAGCACAAGGGCTCTGGTCTGGCGTTCATCTGCGAACTGCTCGGCGGCGCACTGACCGGAACGGGCGCGACCGCGCCGAACCGGCGTTTTGCCAATGGCATGCTGGCATTCTACGTCGATCCCAAGGTGGTCGATCCCGCCAATTTCTTCGATGGCGAAATCTCGCGCTATGTCGACTTCATTCGCGAGACCAAGCCGATCGCCGGCACCGACAAGGTGCTGATCCCCGGCGACCCCGAAAGAAAGACCCGCGCCGAGCGCACCAGGAACGGCATCCCCTTGCCTGACGACACCTGGGCGGCGATAGTGAACACCGCGCGCGAAGTCGGCGTCAGCGAAGTCAGCATCCAGCGGGCAACAGGTTAACTTCGTCATTACAAATTGCCGTCATTGCGAGGAGCGATAGCGACGAAGCAATCCATGTTTCAGCTTGCGGTGAGATGGATTGCTTCGCGGAGCCTGTCATCCGGCGGCGCTTCGCGCCGACCGCGTGGCTCGCAATGACGGAAGGTCCGACAAAAAAGGAAGGAAGGCAAAGTGGCGAATAACAAGGTCAAGCAAATCTGGGCGTCGGGCAAAGCGGTTGTCAACGCATGGCTGGCGATCCCGTCGGGCTTTTCGGCCGAAGTGATCGCGCAGTGCGGTTTCGACAGCGTCACCGTCGACATGCAGCACGGTGTGCAGGATTATCTGTCGATGGTGCAATGCTTCCAGGCCATGAACGGCCATCCGGTGACGCCGATGGTGCGCGTGCCCTGGAACGAGCCCGGCATCATCGGCAAGGTGCTCGACGGCGGCGCGTATGGCGTGATCTGCCCGATGGTCAACACGCCCGAGGAAGCCAGGAACCTCGTCTCCTATGCGAAATATCCGCCGAAGGGCACGCGCTCGAACGGCCCGATCCGCTCCGGCATGTACGGCTCGGCCGGCACCTATCAGCAGACTGCGAACGATGAGATCGTGCTGCTGCCGATGATGGAAACCAGGACCGCGGTCGAGAACATGGAAGCGATCCTCGACGTCGAGGGCATCGACGGCGTCTATATCGGTCCCTCCGATCTCGGCTTCTCCTATGGCTTGGTGCCGAAGCTCGACCGCGACGAGCCGGAGATCCTCAAAATCTACGAGAAGATCATCAAGGAGTGCGGAAAGCGCGGCCTCAACCCCGGGATCCACTGCAGCGGCGCCGAAGGCGCGGTGCGTGCGATCAACATGGGCTTCAAGCTCGTCACGCTCTCGAACGAGAGCGGATTGATGATGACCTACGCCAAGATGCAGGTGAACCAGACCCGCAAGGAATCTGGCGGTAAAGCGTAACGGTCTCTCTATCTCCCTCTCCCCGCTCTTCGCGGGGAGAGGGAGGGTGAGGGGCTCTATCCGCGAGCACTGAACTAGCAGTTGAGCGCGTGGCTTGCCCCTCACCCGGATCGCATCTGCGATGCGATCCGACCTCTCCGCGTAAGAACGGGGAGAGGTGAATACGAAACAAGGAGAATCCCATGGCCCCGGCACCCGTGATCCGCCTGCATCCCGATGACAGCGTGCTGATCGCGCGCGCGAGCTTGCCGCCCGGGCTTGAGGTCGCCAACGGCGTCATCACCACCGACCGCATTCCGGCCGGCCACAAGGTCGCGATCAAGCCGATCGTGGAGGGCGAGCCGATCAAGCGCTATGGCCAGATCATTGGCTTTGCCACCGTGCCGATCGCGCCGGGGCAGCATGTGCACACCCAGAATTGCGGCATGGGCGATTTCGCCAAGGACTATGCCTATGGCGTCGACGTGAAGCCGGTGCCCAATTTCGATCTGCCGGCGACCTTCGACGGCATCCGCCGTCCAGATGGCCGCGTGGCTACGCGCAACTATATCGGCATCCTCACCTCGGTGAATTGCAGCGCCCATGTCGCTAGCCTCGTCGCCGACGTCTTCAAGAAGAATCCGTTCACCGGCGACAATCCGCTGGCCGATTTCCCGAATGTCGACGGTGTCGTCGCGCTGACTCACAAGACCGGCTGCGGCATGACCCAGGACGAGCCGCTTGCGCTGCTTCGCCGCACGCTCGGCGGCTATGCGCGGCATGCGAATTTCTCCGCCGTGATCGTGCTCGGCCTCGGCTGCGAAGTGAACCAGATCGGCGGCCTGATGCAGGAGCAGAAGCTCGCCGGCCGTCTGCGCGCGATGGATATCCAGGAAGTCGGCGGCACCCGCAAGACCGTGGAAGCCGGCGTCGCCTTCGTGCGCGAAGCGCTCGCCGACGCCAACAAGGTGAAGCGCGAGAAGGTCGCCGCGAGCGAGCTCACGGTGGCGCTGCAATGCGGCGGCTCCGACGGCTATTCCGGCGTCTCCGCCAATCCCGCACTCGGCGCTGCCAGCGATCTCCTCGTGCGGCACGGCGGCACCGTGATCTTGTCCGAGACTCCGGAGACCTATGGCGCCGAACATCTTTTGACGCGCCGCGCCGTCAGCCGCGAGGTCGGCGAGAAGCTGGTCGGCCTGATGCGCTGGTGGGAAGAATATACGCAGCGCGAAGGCGCCGAGATGAACGCCAATCCAAGCCCCGGCAACAAGGCCGGCGGCCTCACCACGATCCTGGAGAAATCACTCGGCGCGATGGCCAAGGCCGGCAGCACCAATCTGGTCGACGTGCTGCATTACGCGGAGCCGGTGACCAAGCGCGGTTTCGTGTTCATGGACACGCCCGGCTACGACCCGGTCGCGGCGACCGGGCAGGTGGCGGGCGGCGCCAATCTCGTCTGCTTCACCACCGGCCGTGGCAGCGTGTTCGGCTGCAAGCCCGCGCCGTCGATCAAGCTTGCGACCAACACGCCCATGTACAAGCGCATGGAAGACGACATGGACGTCAATTGCGGCACCATCCTCGACGGCGAGGAGAGCGTGCAGGAATGCGGCCAGCGCATTTTTGATCTCATGCTGAAGACGGCATCCGGCCAGCCCACCAAGAGCGAGAGTTTTGACTTTGGCGGCGCCGAATTCGCGCCGTGGGTCTTGGGCGCGACGATGTAGTCTCCGTCGTCCCGGGCTTGACCCGGGACCCATACCGCGTGATCTCCGTTGTGGCGCGAGCAAGCGGTTACAGCTTCGTGCATCACTAAACCCTGTGGTTATGGGTCCGGGTCAAGCCCGGGACGACTCGGGGTTAGAGCGCGCCGAGACGATAGGCACCCGTGCCCGTTGTTAGTGCTTGCTGTCGGCCGGAACCAGTGTTCTGCTCAAAAAAGCTGCTGGAGTCCGCCATCCGTGTCGATCTTCGTCGCACTGCATCACGTCACGCATTACAAGTACGACCGACCGATCGACCTCGGGCCTCAGACCATTCGCCTGCGTCCGGCGCCGCATACGCGCACGCCGATCCTGAGCTATTCGCTCAAGGTCACGCCAGCCAATCACTTCGTGAACTGGCAGCAGGACCCGCAGGGCAATTGGCTCGCGCGGCTGGTGTTTCCGGAGAAGGCCAGTGAGCTGAAGATCGAGGTTGATTTCACGGCGCAGATGACCGTGATCAATCCGTTTGACTTCTTCGTCGAGTCCTACGCCACCTCCTATCCGTTCCAATACACCAATGATCTCAAGAACGAGCTCGCGCCCTATCTTGCAACGATCGAGCCCGGGCCGCTGCTCGCAGCTTACCTGAAGGAGATTCCACGCGAGGCCGACAGCACCGTCAATTTCCTGGTCGACCTCAACGCGAAGCTGCGAGAGAAAATCAGCTATCTCATCCGCATGGAGCCGGGCGTGCAGACGCCGGAGGAGACACTGGCCGCTGGCGCGGGCTCCTGCCGTGACTCGGCATGGCTGCTGATCCAGATTCTGCGCCATCTCGGTTTCGCCGCGCGCTTCGTCTCCGGCTATCTGATCCAGCTGCGTCCCGACATCGATCCGGTCGAGGGACCGCGCGAGGTCGAGAACGACTTCACCGATCTGCATGCCTGGGCCGAAGTCTATCTGCCCGGCGCTGGGTGGATCGGCTTCGACGTTACCTCGGGCATGCTGACGGGCGAGGGGCACATTCCCGTTGCGGCCACGCCGCACTACCGCTCGGCGGCGCCGATCTCCGGCACCGCCGGATTTGCCAATGTCGATTTCGCATTCGAGATGAGCGTCAAGCGCATCCGCGAAGCGCCACGGATCACACGTCCGTTCTCGGATGAATCCTGGGCGCGGCTCGATACGCTCGGCGAACAGGTCGATATCGACTTGAGGACGGAAGACGTGCGGCTCACCATGGGCGGCGAGCCGACCTTCGTCTCCGTCGATGATCTCGAAGCGCCGGAATGGAACATCGCCGCGGTCGGTCCGACCAAGCGTGCACTCGCCGATGATCTGATCCGCCGCCTGCGTGATCGTTTCGCGCCGGGCGGCTTACTGCACTACGGCCAGGGCAAATGGTATCCGGGCGAAAGCCTGCCGCGCTGGGCCTTCGGCCTCTACTGGCGCAAGGACGGCGTGCCGATCTGGAAGAATGCCGATCTGATCGCGAAGATCGAAAACCCGTACAAGGCCGAGATCAAAGACGCCGAGCGCTTCGCCGTGACCATGGCGCAGAAGCTCGCGCTGGCGGCCCACTACGTCATGCCGGCCTTCGAGGATCCCGCCTTTTGGCTTCAGCGCGAGGCCGCGCTTCCCGCCAATGTCAGCCCTGCGAACTCGAAACTGTCCGATCCGGAAGAGCGCGCGCGTCTGGCGCGCGTGTTCGATCAGGGATTGACGACGCCAAAAGGATATGTGCTCCCGATCCAGTGCTTCAGTCCGCTTGCCGGCGTACGCGCCCGCTGGCGCAGCGAGCACTGGAAGCTCAAGCGCAGCCATCTGTTTCTGTCGCCCGGCGACTCCCCGCTCGGCCTGCGGCTGCCGATCTCTTCGCTCGAATACATCCCGCCGGAAGATTATCCGTACATCATCGAGATCGATCCGATGGCGCCGCGTGGCGGCCTGCCGGATTTCGACGAAGAATTGAAGCGCCTGCTCGAAGACCTCCCGGAGCCGCCGCCTGTGCGCACCGCGATGTCGATCGAAATCCGCGACGGCACTTTGTGCGCCTTCATGCCGCCGGTCGAGAAGGTCGAGGACTATCTCGAACTGGTGACGGCGATCGAGGCGACCGCCGAAGAATTGCAGATGCACGTGCATATCGAGGGTTACGCGCCGCCGTTCGATCCCCGCATCGAGGTCATCAAGGTCACGCCCGATCCCGGCGTGATCGAGATCAACATCCAGCCGGCACAAAGCTGGCGCGAGGCGGTCGATATCACCTTCGGCCTCTACGAGGACGCCGCGAAAGTGCGGCTCGGTGCCAACCGTTTCCTGATCGATGGGCGCCACACCGGCACCGGTGGCGGCAACCACATTGTGGTCGGTGGCAGCAACCCGGAGGATTCGCCGTTCCTGCGCCGGCCAGATCTGCTCAAGAGCCTCGTGCTGTATTGGCAGCGGCATCCGTCGCTGTCCTATCTGTTCTCAGGCATGTTCATCGGCCCGACCAGCCAGGCGCCGCGCGTCGATGAAGCGCGCCATGACGGGCTCTATGAACTCGAGATCGCGCTCGCCCATGTGCCGCCGGCGGGCGTGGAAGCGCCGCTGTGGCTGGCGGACCGGCTGTTCCGGCACATCCTGGTCGACATCACCGGCAACACGCATCGCGCCGAGATCTGCATCGACAAGCTCTATTCGCCCGATGGCCCGACCGGCCGGCTCGGCCTGGTCGAATTCCGCGCCCTCGAAATGCCGCCTGATCCCAGGATGTCGCTGGCGCAGCAGCTCCTGGTCCGCGCGCTGATCGCAAAACTCTGGCGCGAGCCGCAGCAGGGCAAATTCGTGCGCTGGGGCACCACGCTGCATGACCGCTTCATGCTGCCGCATTTCCTCTGGGAAGATTTCTTGGACGTGCTCGCCGATCTCGGGCGCTCCGGCTACGAGTTCTCGTCGGAATGGTACGCCGCGCAACTTGAGTTCCGCTTTCCCGCGTTCGGCCGCGTCCATCATGGCGGCGTCGCGCTGGAACTGCGGCAGGCGCTCGAGCCTTGGCATGTGCTGGGCGAGGAGGGGTCCGCAGGCGGCACCGTCCGCTATGTCGATTCCTCGGTCGCGCGGCTCCAGGTGAAGGCATCAGGCTTTGTCGAGGGCCGTCACGTCGTCACCTGCAACGGCAGGCGGATGCCGATGACTGCGACCGGACGTTCAGGCGAGGCGGTCGCCGGCGTCCGCTTCAAGGCCTGGCAGCCGGCCTCCGGCCTGCATCCGACCGTCCCGGTGCATGCGCCGCTGACCTTTGACCTGATCGACACCTGGAACGGCCGCTCGCTCGGCGGCTGCGTCTACCATGTCGCCCATCCCGGCGGCCGCAATTACGAGACCAAGCCGGTCAATTCCTACGAGGCCGAGGCGCGGCGGCTGGCCCGCTTCCAGGACCACGGCCACACCCCCGGCAGGATCGAGCCGCCGCCGGAAGAACGCACAATTGAATTCCCGCTGACCCTCGACTTGCGGACGCCGCTCCTGCATTGATTGCACCATAGCGTTTTCGAGCGAAGTGGGTACCGGTTCGCGTGAAGAAAACGCGTCAAACGCAGAGCGTCGGGAATGACCGGATCGGTCGGCAACAATCAGGAGAACAAGGTCCGACCAGGCCAGCGCCGCATGGCGCAGTGGTCGCGCGACTATGCGCGGCTGCCCGGCATCCCCGATGAATATATCGGCCCGGATGGCACCCCGCGCCCGGTTTGGACCCGTTTCTTCGACGCTTTTGCCACGCTTTCGCCGGCCGAGATCGAGCGCCGCTTCGCCGCCGCCGACCGGCATTTGCGCGACGCCGGCGTCACCTATCGCGCACCCGGCGAAACGTCCGACCGACTGTGGCCGCTCAGCCACCTGCCGCTGATCATCGATGATGCCGACTGGCAGCAGCTCGTCTCCGGCATCACGCAGCGCGCGCAACTGCTCGAGATGATCCTGCGCGATATCTATGGCGATGGTCGCCTTGTCACCGATGGCGCGATCCCCGCCGCCGCGATTGCGGGCAGCAGCGAATATCTGCGCGCCGTCAGCGGCATCAAGCCGGCGGGCGGGCGCTACCTCCATCTTTATGCCGCCGATGTCGGTCGCGGCCCTGACGGCCGCTGGTGGGTGCTCGGCGACCGTACGCAGGCGCCGTCGGGCGCGGGTTACGCGCTGGAAAACCGCCTGGTGCTCTCCCGCGCTTTCTCCGGCCTTTACAAGTCGATGAATGTCGAGCGCGTCGCGCCGTTCTTCGAAGCGTTTCGCGATGGCCTGCGCGCCAGCGCCGACCGCGACGAGCCGCGCATCGGCCTGTTGACGCCGGGCTCGTTCAACGAGACCTATTTCGAGCATGCGACCCTGGCGCGCTATCTCGGTTTCCTGCTGGTCGAAGGCGACGATCTCGCCGTCAGCGGCGACCGCGTCCATATCCGCACCGTGGCGGGGCTGAAGCGGCTCGACGTGCTGTTGCGGCGGGTCGATTCCAACTGGCTCGATCCGCTCGAGCTCAACGCCTCCTCGCATCTCGGCGTGCCCGGCCTGATCGAGGTGCTGCGCAAAGGCGGCGTGGTCATCGCCAACATGCCCGGTTCGGGCGTGCTTGAAGCACGGGCGCTGCTCGGTTTCCTGCCGAGCCTCTGCCGCCGCCTGCTCGGCGAAGAACTGGAAATGCCGCATATCGCGACCTGGTGGTGCGGCCAGAAGGCGGCGCGCGAACAGGTGCTGTCGCGGCTCGATGATTTCGCGATCGAAAGCGCCTATGGCCGGGGTGTGCCGGGTTTTGCCAGCCATGGCCCCGTGCTCGCGGGCGAACTGTCGCCGAGCGAACGCGAGCGGCTGCGGAATGCGATCGTCGAACGCGGCATCGACTATGTCGGCCAGGAACTGGTGCGGCTGTCGACCACGCCGGTGTGGGAGAACGGCCAGCTCACGCCGCGCCCCTTTGTGCTGCGCGTCTTCGCTGCGGCCACGCCGCACGGCTGGACGATCCTGCCCGGCGGCTTCTGCCGGATCGCCGAACAGCCTGACGCCCGCGCGGTGTCGATGGGCGACGGCGCGCGCGCCGCGGATGTCTGGGTGGTGTCGGAAAAAGCGGTTTCGACCGCGAGCCTGTTGCCCGCGAGCGATACCGTGCGCATCCGCCGCATCGCCGGCGTGTTGCCAAGCCGCGCCGCCGACAATCTGTTCTGGCTCGGCCGCTATCTCGAACGCGCCGAAGCGACGCTGCGCTTGATTCGCGCGCTCGGCTCGCCGATGCGCGATCCCGCGAGGTCGAATCCGAGCAGCACGTCCAACCTGCATTCGGTCGAGCGCATCCAGCGCATGCTGGTGGCCTGGGGCGCGAGCTCGCAGACGGCGCGCGCGAACTTGGCCAAGGTCGCCTCCGAGGCCTTGCAGAGCGAGGAGCGCTTTGGTTCGGCATTGTCGCTGGTCCGCTCGGCGCAGCGCACCGCCACCTCGCTGCGCGAGCGTCTGTCGCCGGACGCCTGGCAGGTCATCACCGAGATGGTGGACCGGCTCGGCGAGGAGGTCGAGGATGACGATGGCGTCATCAGCGCGGCCGAGTTGACGCTGCAGGAACTGGCGAGCTTTGCGGGACTTGCGCAGGAGAACATGAACCGCGCCGCCGGCTGGCGCTTCCTCGACATGGGCCGCCGTGCCGAGCGCGCCATCAACACCACCCGTTTCGCGCGGCAGTTCGCCTATGACGAGGCTGGTGACGAAGACCTCGACATCCTGCTGACGCTCGTCGATTGTCAGATCACCTATCGCTCGCGCTATTTGGTGACGCCGCTCCTCGCGCCGGTGCGCGATCTCGCGGTGCTCGACCCCTATAACCCGCGCTCGGTCGCGTTCCAGGTCGAAAGCCTCAACGAACATATCGCGGCGCTGCCGAGCCTAAAGGAATACGGCATGATCGAGCGTCCGCAGCGGCTTGCGGTCGCGCTGCAGGCGATGCTGGCGACGGCGGAAGCAGAGACACTCGATGTCAAGACGCTGTTCTCGCTGGAGCAGGACCTGCTCAATCTCGCCGATGCCATCGGGCTGCATTATTTCCCGCACGGGCCCAATGCGAGCCGGCCGGAGAAGCTGACGGGCCTCGCGTGATCTACGATATCAGGCACGTCACGACCTACTCCTACGAAAGCCCGGTGAGCGTCGCGCGATGCTCGCTGCGGCTCGAGCCGCAAAGCGGCAGCGGGCAGCAACTGATTTCCCACAGCGTCGAGATCAGGCCGCGGCCCGCGGAGCGTACGGCGCGGCGCGACTTCTTCGGCACCTTGACCGAAAGCATCCTGATCGAGACCGCGCATCGCAATCTGCGCATCGACTCGCGCTCGCGCGTCTCGGTCTCGCGGCATGCGCCCGGCCGCACCGCGCCGAGCCCGTCCTGGGAGAGCGTGCGCGACATCGCGTTCGAGGCGACGAGTCTCGGACCATCCTCGCCGGTCGGCTATGTCTTTGCGAGCGCGCTGGTGCCGGTGCTCGCCCCGCTCACGGCCTACGCGTCCGCAAGCTTTCCAAGCGGAGGCGGCATCGTTGCGGGTGCCGCCGACCTGATGCGCCGCATCCGCAGCGACTTCAGATATGATTCCAAGGCCACCGTGATCTCGACGCCGCTGACGGAAGTGTTCGAGAAACGCCACGGCGTCTGCCAGGACTTTGCCCATGTGATGATCGCAGGGCTCCGCGGCCTCGGCCTGCCGGCGGCCTATGTCAGCGGCTATTTGCGCACCATCCCGCCGCCGGGACAGCCGCGCTTGCAAGGGGCTGACGCGACCCATGCCTGGGTCTCGGTGTGGTGCGGCGCCGAGCTCGGCTGGATCGGCTTTGATCCGACCAACGATCTCCTGGTCGAGAACGATCACATCATCCTCGCGGTGGGCCGCGATTTCTCCGATGTTTCGCCGGTCGACGGCATCATCGTCGGCTCGCGCAAGCAGAAGCTGAACGTCTCCGTCGACGTGTTGCTGGTGGAGTGACGCCGTCACGCGCATCGCATCCTGCCGTAGCCCGGGTGAAGCGTCAGCGTAACCCGGGTTCTTTCTTCGATGTCGATACAGTTGTCCCGGCTTGCGCTGCGCTCCATCCGGGCTACGGATTAAAGCCGATGGCTCAACGAAATGCGGCGGCGGACGGCGGCAGTGCGCCGGCGCGCTTGCCGCGAAGTGTCTCGGACGGGTACTCGCCGAACAGGTTTCTGTAATATTGGGCGAACCGTCCGAGCTCGATGAAGCCCTGCTGCATCGCGACTTCGCCGACGGTGACCTCTCCGGGCGCGCTTTCCCGTAGCATGGAATGGATGGCGCAAAGGCGCTTGTGGCGCAGGAATGTCACGGGGCCGATGCCGAACACGTCGTGAAAGGCACGGTGAAGTCCGCGCCGCGACAGCCTGAATTCGGCGCAGATCTCGGAGATATGCACCGGCCTCGGGCCCACTCTATCGAGATAGTCCTCGACGCGGCGAACGAGATTCATCGCCGACGGCAGATAGCCGCTGTCATCAGGCGGCAGCGAATTGACGATCGTACCCGTCATGCAGTCGACGATGGCGCGCTTCCAGAATTCGGCCGCATCATCCGAAAGCACCGCCTCGTGCCGGGCGAGACTTGAAACGATCTGGGGCAGGCGGCGGGCCGCGACCATGCCGATCGCATCGCTCGTGCGATAGTAGCTTTTTTCCAGCCAATGGGCGGGATCGCTGAGCCGCGCGTCGCCGCCGAACACGGAGCCGAGATGAGCGAGATCGAGCCGGACCGCTGCATAAGTGGATGCGCCGTGGAAGATCCCATCATGCTCGACCAGCGGCGGGATCACCAGGACGTCGGACGGACGCATGTCGAACGACCAGTGCGTGACACGGTCTTCGGCATCAAGCAGCATTCCAACGATCAGCCGGTCATCGGTCGAGATGCGCTGCGTGCGCAGGCCGAGATTGAACGAGCCGATGCTCAGCGAGAAATCCCCGATGCCGACATGAGACAGGGTCCCGCGCATCCTGCCACGTCCGATCTGCATGACGTCGACATGGCTGCCCTTGACGCCCTGATGCATGCCCTCGAAGCCATCGAGGTTGGAGATGTTCACCGAAAGATGTTGCGCCATCTTCGCTTCCCCCACGCACGCTGGGGCAGTGCCGGTCCCGGCAACAAGCCGGAGGACGGTGAAGTTCCTGCCACACCAGGACACCGATTGTCCTGCCGATTCGGGTTTCGCGATGGCGGTTGTGCGGCGGTAATTTTTCTCTCGATTTTCGCGAACGCGTTTTACCAACCGCAGGAGATCGGCCGGGTTCGCGTGGGCGGCTGTAAGCAAGCTTGCCGAAAATTGGCACAGTCTGCACATCACAGGCCTGCGGAGTTGGTCTATCCTTTGGTCCACAACCAGAGGAGGCACGTGATGAGGTCGTGTCGGACCGCGTCGCAGGCCACGGGAGCGGCTGCGCTTACGGCAGCCCTCGCACACGACAAGAAGAGGGCTCACCTGTTGTTGCCGCTGGGCTGGCGGCGCTTGAACCGGAAGGGGCGCGACACCGCGCAAAGCTGGCGCCATGTTTCGGGCAGAGATCGAGTGCAGCAACTATCAGCCGGATGATATCAGGACCGAGGACATGGTCTGGATTCCCGGCGGCACGTTCCGGATGGGATCGGACCATCACTACCCCGAGGAAGCGCCATCGCATCGCGTGACGGTCGACGGTTTCTGGATCGACCGGACACCCGTCACCAATTGGCAGTTTCGCGAGTTCGTGCTCGCCACCGGCTACATCACTGCGGCGGAGATTCCGCCCGGTCCCGCCAACGATCCTGATGCACCGCCGGACATGCGCCAGGCAGGTTCGCTCGTCTTCACGGCGCCGCGGCGGGTGCGCGATCTGCGCGACACCAGCCAGTGGTGGACGTTCATGCCCGGGGCTAACTGGCGCCATCCATACGGCCCCAAGACCCACATCTACGTGCTCGGCAGTCATCCGGTCGTGCACATCACTTACGCCGACGCATTGGCTTACGCGAAATGGGTCGGAAAGGAATTGCCGACGGAAGCGGAGTGGGAATTTGCCGCGCGCGGCGGGCTCGAGGATGAGGAATACGCCTGGGGCAACGCCCTGATGCCCGGCGGCGTCCACATGGCCAATACCTGGCAAGGCAATTTCCCGGTGCAGAATCTCTGCGAGGACGGCTATGACCGTACTTCGCCGGTGACGGCGTTCCCGCCGAACGGCTATGGCGTCCACGACATGATCGGCAACGTCTGGGAGTGGACAACCGATTGGTGGTCGGCACACCATGAGGCCGACGCGCAGCACGGCGTCCCGCATAATCCCGTCGGTGGCCGCAAGGAGGCCAGCTACGATCCGGCGCGCGCGCGGGCCCGCATCCCACGCAAGGTGCTCAAGGGCGGTTCGCATCTTTCCGCGCCGAATTACAGCCGCCGCTATCGTCCCGCTGCGCGGCACGCGGAGGCGGTTGATGCCTCCACGAGCCATGTCGGCTTCCGGTGTGTGTTGCGGTCACCCGTTTCCCCGTCTCGCCATCATTCGTGATGCGCGGTCATCCTGTAGGTTGCACTCCGCTGAGCGCGCGACCGAGCTAGGAAAGCGTCGTTGAATCGGTTCCGTTGATCGGAACAAGTCTGTGCTTCCAGCAGTTGGCCACTTGGCAGCAGGGGAGGCGTGGTGTCGAATACTGCAAATGCGAGGCCGGGGGGCGAACCAGCGGCCGTCATGTTGTTCCCGCAGCCGGCGCTGCAACTGGTCTATGACACGGCGCCGATCGGGCTTGCATGCCTGTCTCCAGACTGCCGGTATCTGCAGATCAATCAACGTCTTACCGAGATATGCGGATTGTCCGTCGAATATCATCTCGGACGCTCCGTCAGGGATTGCGTGCCTGCGCTGGCCGACTCGGTCGAGCAGATCGTGCAGTCGATCATGGAGACCGGCGAACCGGTGATCGGCGTCGAGGTCGCCGGTCAACGGGCCGATCAGGTCGATGAGCGTTTCTGGGTGACGTATTGGCACCCGTTGCGTGCGCCGAGCGGCCAGATCGTCGCCATCAACGTCGCGGCGGAGGAGATCACCGAGCGCAAGCGCAGCGAACAGGCGCTTCGGCAGGCCCGCGACGCGGCCGAGGCCGCGCTGCAAGATCTGCGAGAGGCCCAGGCTTCGCTGGTTGAAGCCGAGAAGCTTGCTGCGCTTGGCCGGATGGTCGCGGGCGTTGCCCATGAGGTCAACAATCCCGTCGGCATCAGCCTGACGGTTGCTTCGTCGCTTCAGCGCAGGACCGAGCGCTTTGCGGCCGAAGCCGCGTGCGGCGGGCTCCGCCGGTCGACGTTGACCGAGTTCGTCGACGCGATCAACGATGCATCGAACCAGCTTGTCACGAACCTCAATCGCGCGGCCGAACTGGTGAGCGCGTTCAAGCAGGTCGCAGCCGACGACGATCAATCCGAACGACGCGAGTTCGATGTTGGTGAATTGACAGGACGGATCCTGTCGAACCTGCGTCCCGAGTTTCAGGAGCGCGGCATCACATTGAATGCATGGTGCGAGCCAAATCTTCGGATCAACAGCTATCCCGGTCCTTACGGGCAGGTCCTGACGAATCTGGCGTTCAATGTCATCGCGCACGCGTTTCCGGACGGCCGCCGTGGTGCTGTCGATCTGACCGTGCGCGCCGCGGGGGCCGATCACGTCGAGGTGGTGTTCGCCGACAACGGCTCAGGGATGAGCGCCGAGACCAGGCGCCGCGCGTTCGATCCCTTCTTCACGACCCGCCGCCACGAAGGCGCGACCGGCCTTGGCCTGCACATCGTCCACAACATCGTGACCGAGCGCCTGGGAGGACGGATCAGGCTGGATAGCAAGGTGGGCAGCGGCACACGCGTTCAACTGCTGTTGCCGAGGATCGCGGGCGAGCAAAGCGCGCATTAGCGAGCGGAGGGATCACGCGCTCTTCCGCACACCTTCGACCGGATCGGCGCGCAAATTACGGAAGAATTTCTCGACCTCGCGCGACAGCGTCTCCGCCGTCGCGGTCAAATCACCGGAGGCGGCAAGCACGGATTCGGCCGCAACGGATGTCTTTCCCATCGCTTCGCTGAGCGAGCCGATATTGACCACCAGCGTATCATTGCCTTGCGCGGCCGCCTGCGCATTGATCGAGATCTCGCGCGTCGCGGCATCCTGCTCGCCGACGGCGCTTGCGATATTCGATGTCACGGCGTTGATCTCGCGGACGGCATTGCCGATCTCGCGCACCGCCTCGACCGAATTGCGCGTCGAGGCCTGGATCGTGCCGATATTCTCGCCGATGTCGACGGTGGCTTTCGCCGTCTGTTCCGCCAGCGCCTTGACCTCATGGGCGACGACGGCAAAGCCGCGGCCGGCGTCACCGGCGCGGGCGGCCTCGATGGTGGCGTTGAGCGCGAGCAGGTTGGTCTGCTCGGCGATCGCCCGGATCAGCGTGAGCACGCCGTCGATGCGCTGGGTCGCGGCGGCAAGTCCTTCGATCTCGGCGACAGACTTGTCGGTGCGCTGGCCGGCCTCTTCGACCGCGCCGGCGGACTGGCGGACCTGGCGGCCGATCTCCTGCACCGAGGCCGAGAGTTCTTCGGCGGCGCTGGCGACGGCGGAGACATTGCCCGCGGCCCGCGTGGTGGCGCCGGCCGCTGTCACTGCGCGATCGCTGGCATCCGATGCGACGCTGGCAATGGCCTGCGCGGTATCGCGCATCGAGGCCGCATTGTCGTTGACCGCACGCAGCACGGCGCCGATCGCCTCGCGGAACGCGTCCACCGAGGCTTCGATGTGCCTGGAGCGGTCATCGCGTGCCCTCGATTCCTGCAGCACCTGCGAATTGAGGTTGCGGTTGCGCTGCATCGCCTCCCGGAAGATCTCGATCGCGCGCGCCAGCGCCCCGATCTCGTCGCCACGCCCTGTGTGGGGAACGGCGACGTTCTCCTCGCCTGCCGCGACCTGCCTGATCGTCGTGGTGATCGCGGACAGCGGGCGGGCGATCGAGCGCGCGATGATCAGCACGCCGAACACCACCAGGACCAGCGCCAGGCCGCCGAGGCCGGTCAGCACGAGCGCCATGGTGCGATTGGCGTCGGTCTCCTGCGCCAGCTTCCTGCTGCGCTCGGCATAGACCTTCGACAGCGCCTCCAGATCCTTGTTCAGCGCCGTACGCACGTCGCGGTTGGCGTCGTTGTCGCCCCATTCGCGGCCCGCGGCGGCGCCGATCTCGACGCCGCGGCGCACGAGCTCCTTGCGGAAGTCGACGAACTGCTCGATGCGCTTCTTGAATTTGGCGAACTGCTCGGCATCGTCGGCCTGGACGATCTGCTCCCAGCTCTTGACCACGGCGAGGATGCGCTCGTTGAACTTGAGCAGCCCATCGCCGTATTTCTTCACCGCGGCCGGATCCGTCGACATGTAGATGCCGCGGGATTCCATCACCACCGCATAGACGAGCGAATTGACCCGCTCGACATTCAGCGCCGCGCGGCTTGCCGTCTCCACGGCCTCCGTGAGCTCTGCGTTCCGGCGGCTGTTGTGGTCGGACAGGAAGGTGATGGCCGCGGTCAGCACCGCGAACAGTGCAAAGATCGCATACAGCTTGGCAGCAAGGGAAAGCCGGGACGCCATGGCGCGGACAGGGATGGGGCGGGGGGAGGTCGTGATTTCAGCCATTCGGGGCACTCCAGATGGGCCGGGGAGCACCAACGGCCGGTAAAATCATCCAGAATTTTGGTGGACAATTTCTTAATGCGCGAAGTTCCCCCCATTGCAACCGGTGGCGAGGTAGCCCAGGTGGGACCGGATAGCCGGTCGGCACCGGTTCTTGCATGGTGATAGACTGTTGATCCAATGAAGCGCGGCCAGCGCGCGGGAATCCCTCATGGTCTATCGCCACGTCATCGGTGCCACCTCTTACGTATTCGGCGATCTGCGCGACCTGCTCGCCAAGGCCACGCCGCCGCGCTCCGGCGACCGCCTTGCCGGGATCGCGGCCGGAAGTGCGCAGGAGACGATCGCGGCGCGGGTCGCGCTCGCCGACGTGCCGCTGAAGCAGTTCCTGAACGAGGCGGTCATCCCCTACGAGGACGACGAGGTCACCCGGCTGATCCTCGACACCCATGATGCCGCAGCCTTTGCCGTCATCTCGTCACTGACCGTCGGCGGCTTTCGCGACTGGCTGTTGTCGGATGCCGCGAGCACCGATGCGCTGCAGAGGCTGTCCCGCGGCATCACGCCGGAAATGGCGGCCGCAGTGTCGAAACTGATGCGCAACCAGGACCTGATCCTGGCTGCGAAGAAATGCGAGGTGACGACCCGCTTCCGCAACACCATCGGGTTGCGCGGCCAGATGAGCACGCGGCTGCAGCCCAACCATCCCTTTGACGACGTCAAGGGCATCACCGCCTCGATCCTCGACGGGCTCCTGCTCGGATCAGGCGACGCCTGCATCGGCATCAATCCGGCAAGCGACGATCCCAATATCATCGGCGGCCTGCTCAGGCTGCTTGACGACATCATCACGCGCCTTTCGGTCCCGACCCAGGGCTGCGTGCTGACCCATGTGACGACGACGCTCGGGCTGATCGGGCGGGGCCTGCCGGTCGATCTGGTGTTCCAGTCGATCGCCGGGACGGAAGCCGCCAACCGCAGCTTCGGCGTCGATCTTGCGCTGCTCGGCGAAGCGCGCGAGGCGGGACTGTCGCTCCGCCGCGGCACGGTCGGTGACAACGTCATGTATTTCGAGACCGGGCAGGGCTCGGCGCTGTCGGCGGGCGCCCATCACGGCGTCGACCAGCAGACCTGCGAGGCTAGAGCCTATGCGGTCGCCCGTGCTTTCGATCCTTTGCTCGTGAACAGCGTGGTCGGCTTTATCGGCCCGGAATATCTCTATGACGGCAAGGAAATCATTCGCGCGGGCCTCGAGGATCATTTCTGCGGCAAGCTGCTCGGCCTGCCGCTCGGCGTCGACGTCTGCTACACCAACCACGCCGAGGCCGACCAGGACGACATGGACAATCTCCTGACGCTGCTGGCCGCGGCCGGTGTCACTTTCATCATGGGGGTGCCCGGCGCCGACGATGTTATGCTGAACTACCAGTCGACGTCGTTCCACGACGCGCTCTATGTCCGGAACGTCTTCGGTCTCAAGCGGGCGCCCGAATTCGACGACTGGCTGCTCCGCGCCGGGCTCGCGGGAAACGACTTCCAGCTTACCGATCGTGCAGGGCTGCTGCCCGAATTTGCCTCGCGCCTGATCGCCTGAAACTCGGCGTTCCCTCTCGCAGTGCTCTTTGGCAACGAACCGTTCCCTGCGCGTGTGCGCTGCCACAATCTTGAAGAATTTCTGGCCCAGCGTTCGATGCCGTGCTTACATTTGGTTTAGGCTCGTCTTAAGGAAGTTTTGATGAGAGCTGAGGGCATCGAGACGGCGCGACGCATCCTCTGCGTCTTCCCGCGCTACACATCGGCGTTCGGTACGTTCGAATACGCCTATCCCTTGACCGACGGCGTCAAGGCTTTCATGCCGCCGCAGGGGCTGTTGCTGATCGCCGCCTATCTGCCGGAAAACTGGCAGGTCCGCTTCATCGACGAGAACATCCGTCCCGCCAGCAAGGCAGATTTCGAGTGGGCGGAGGCGGTGTTCGTCAGCGGCATGCACATCCAGCGCCACCACATGAACGACATCTGCCGTCGGGCGCATGCCTTCAATCTTGCCGTCGCCCTTGGCGGCCCCTCAGTCAGCGCCTGCCCGGACTACTATCCGTCGTTCGACTATCTCCACGTCGGCGAGCTCGGCGACGCCACCAATGAATTGATCGCGCGGCTGGCGCGCGATCCGTCGCGCCCACCTGAGCAGGTGGTTCTGAAGACCATGGACCGTGTGCCGATGACGGAGTTCCCGATCCCGGCCTACGAGCTTGCGGAGACACGACGCTATTTCCTCGGCAGCATCCAGTTCTCCAGCGGCTGCCCCTATCAGTGCGAGTTCTGCGATATCCCCGGCCTCTACGGCCGCAACCCGCGCCTGAAGACGCCGCAGCAGATCATCGCCGAGCTCGAGCGGTTGCGCGAATGCGGCATGACCGACACGGTTTATTTCGTCGATGACAATTTTATCGGCAACCGCAAGGCAACACTGGACTTGTTGCCGCATCTGATCGAGTGGCAGAAGAAGACCGGTTATGTCGTGCGGCTCGCCTGCGAGGCGACGCTGAACATCGCCAAGCGCCCCGAGATCCTCGAGAAGATGCGCGAAGCCTACTTCGTCACCATCTTCTGCGGTATCGAGACGCCCGATCCCGACGCGCTGAAGGCGATGCACAAGGACCACAACATGATGGTCCCGATCCTCGAAGGCGTTCAGACCATCAATTCCTACGGCATGGAGGTCGTCTCCGGCATCATCATGGGCCTGGACACCGACAAGGCCGAGACCGCGGACGCGCTGCTTGCTTTCGTCGATGAATCCCGGATTCCGCTATTGACGATCAACCTGCTGCAGGCGCTGCCGAAGACGCCGCTCTGGGATCGGCTCGAACGCGAGGGACGGCTGGTCGAGGACGACAGCCGCGACTCCAACGTCGAGTTCCTTTTGCCCTATGATGAGGTCATCAGCTCCTGGAAGCGGTGCATGGAGGTGGCCTACGAGCCCGAAAAGCTGTTCGCGCGCTACGAGCACCAATGCGACTACACCTACGCCCACCGCGTGAAGGTGCCTATCAGCCCGGAAAGGAAGAGCTGGGCCAATATCAAGCGCGGGCTGATCATGCTGCGCAACATCTTCTGGCAGGTCGGCGTGCTCGGCGACTACAGGCGGACGTTCTGGAAGTTCGCGCTCGGGCGGCTTCGCCGCGGCGACATCGAAGGGTTGATCGCATCTTCGATGATCGCGCATCACCTGATCACGTTCGCGCGTGCGGCCTCGAGGGGCCAGCAGAACGCGTCGAACTATTCGATCCGGCTGCGCGAAGCTTCCGTGCCCGCCGAGTAGCCCGAAATGAAGCCACCGGCGCCGCCGCCCCTTTCGCTGACGCGCCTGCGGGAATTGACGCCGGCGCGCGTCGGGCTCGGCCGTTCCGGCTCCAGCCTGCCGACCGAGGCGCTGCTGAGCTTTACGCTCGACCATGCCCGTGCGCGCGATGCCGTTCATGCGGCTTTCGATCTCAATGGCCTCATTGCGGGATTGAACGAGCTCGGCCTGCAGCTGCTCCAGGTGTCGAGCCAGGCGCGCGATCGCCGCGACTATCTCCGGCGTCCCGATCTTGGACGCATGCTCGATCCCGAATCGCGGCGCGCCTTGGAGAGCCACGGCAGCACGTCCAGCCAACTCGCTCTTGTGATCGGCGATGGCCTGTCGCCGACCGCGGTCAATGTCCATGCGGTCGAGCTGGTACGCCATCTATTGCCGAAGCTTGCGGCTGGCCGGATTGATATCGGCGGGACCGTGATCGCGTCGGGCGCGCGGGTTGCGCTGGGCGACGAAATCGGCGCGCTTCTCAACGCGCGCATGGTCTTGGTGCTGATTGGCGAGCGGCCCGGCCTGTCCGCGCCCGACAGCCTCGGCGCTTACCTGACCTTCGCGCCGCGGATCGGCCGCACCGATGCGGAACGCAACTGCATCTCCAACATCCACCGCGCGGGCCTCACCTACGCGGAAGCGGCATACCGAATCGCGTGGCTGGTCCGCGAGGGACTGAGCCGCGAAGTCACCGGCGTTGCCTTGAAGGACGAGAGCGGAGGCATTCCGCCGCAGCTCGGCGCGTCCTGAGCTGACGATCGGGGAGGCGGGACCGGCCTTCCGAAAAGATCACGTTCGAACAAAGAGATGAGAGCGGGACTGCTTCAGTCCGATCCGTTCGTGCGCTGTGACAAATCAGATACTTAATGGCGATTTTTGTACCGCACACGCTGATTTGACCTCTCCCTTGTGCTTGCGAGGCGCCGGAGGGGCCTGTAAAACCGGCGACGGTCAATACTTCCGTGTTTTCAAGGGCTAGCCCCGATTGGAAGTGACTGTAGAGCGTTGTGCACGCCCGGAAAACCCAAGCTAGACAATTCGCGCCGATTTCAGAACTGGACAGGGCATGCTCGAAAAGAATTCCGAAAGTCAGGTCCACGTCGGAAAGGTCGAGGAGCCGCCGCAGGGGGCCAGTATCGCTTTCGGGCTGGAGCGCATCGGGCTGATCGCGGTCAAGGCGCCGGTCGTCTCGCTGATCGTCCTGGTCGCGCTGATGATCGCGGCAGTGTTCGGCGTCCAGCGAATCAAGATCGACGATTCGCTGTCGCAACTGTTCCGTTCCAACACCAAGGACTACAAGCAATATGAGGAGGTGACGAAGCGCTTCCCGGCGACCGAGTTCGACGTGCTGGTCGTGGTCGAGGGCAAGACGCTGCTGGCGCGCGACAACCTCGAGAAATTGCGCGACATGGTCACCGACCTGCAACTGGTCGACGGGGTGCGCGGCCTGATCTCGCTGTTCTCGGCGCGGCAGGCGCCGGAGCCCGGCAAACTGCCGGCGGCGCTATTCCCCAACGAACTGCCCGAAGGCGCCGCCTACGACAAGTTCGTCGAGACGGTGAAATCCAACGAGATCATTCGCGGCAAGCTGTTGTCGGAGGACGGTACGCTGGCCCTGGTCGTGCTGTCGCTCGATCCCGAAGTGGTCTCGAGCAACAAGCTGAGCACAGCAGTCGGCGAGATCCGCAAGGTGATGGCCGACGATCTCTCCGGCAGCGGCCTCAATGCCCAGCTCTCCGGCGTGCCGGTGATGCAGCTTGAGATCCGCAACGCGGTCGAACGCGACGGATTGACCTACAACGTCCTCGGCATCCTTGCCGGCTGCATCATCGCGATCATCTTCTTCCGCAAGATCTCCTTCATGGTGGTGGCAGCATTCCCGCCGATGATCGCGATCCTGCTCGCGCTCGGCGCCCTCGGCTGGGCCAATTTCAATCTCAACATGTTCCTGAACGTGATGACGCCGCTCATCATGGTGATCAGCTTCTCCGACTCGATGCAGCTCACCTTCGCGGCGCGCGACCGGCTGATCGCAGGGCAGGACAAATTGAGCGCGTTTACCAATGCCGTGCGGGTGGTGGGGCCGGCCTGCGTGCTGACGCACGCGACCGCCGGCATTTCCTTTATCGCGCTGCAGTTCTCCGATTCCGACCTGATCCGCAAATTCGGCGAGGCGGGCTTGGCCGCCACCATCATCGCGCTGCTCGCGGTGTTGTCGCTGGTGCCGGTATTCGGCGTATTGTTCGTGCGCAACGAGCGCATCTTCGCGGTCAAGTTCCAGAGCGCCGATGCCGGCGTGCAGGCGCTGCGCAATTTCTGCTACTGGATCGCGGTCCGCATGGTCAGCCGGCCCGGGCTGTTCAGCCTGGTCGCGCTGATCTTCGTCGGCGGGCTCGGCATCATCTATGCCAATCTCGAGCCGCGCTATCGGCTGGCCGACCAGGTGCCGAACAAGCAGCAGGCGGTCGAGGCCAGCAATCGGCTTGACGCCAAGCTGACCGGCGCCAATCCGATCGACGTCCTGATCGAATTCCCGAAGGGCGCTTCGCTCTACGCGCCCGAGACCTTGAAGGTGATCGCTGAGGTTCACTCCACGGTCGAAGGTGCGGCCGGCGTCGGCAATGTCTGGTCGCTGGAAACGCTGCGCCGCTGGCTCGCCGAGAAGGCGGGCGCGACCGATGTCGCGACGCTGAAGGAGTATGTCAGCGTCATCCCCGAACATCTGGTGCGGCGCTTCATCTCCGCAAATCAGGATGCCGTGGTGGTGTCCGGTCGTGTGCCCGATCTCGATTCAAGCGAGATCCTGCCGGTGGTCGACAAGCTCGATCACGCGCTCGACAAGGTGCGCGCCGAACATCCCGGCTACGAGATCGCCGTCACCGGGCTGTCGGCGATCGCCGCGCGCAACAGCGCCAGCATGATCGAGAAGCTCAACCACGGGCTGACGATCGAGTTCGCCCTGGTCGCGATCTTCATCGGGCTCGCCTTCCGCTCCGTCGTCGTGATGTTCTCCTGCATCCTGCCGGGCATCTTCCCGGTGGTGCTGTCGGGCACGGTGTTGTGGCTGCTCGGCGAAGGCCTGCAGTTTGCGAGCGTGGTGGCGCTGACGGTATCGTTCGGCCTCGGCCTCTCCGCAACCATCCACTTCCTCAACCGCCTGAGGCTCGAGCACAAGCCCGGCATCACCGCAGCGGTCGCCGTCGAGCGCGCAACCGTGCTGGTCGGACCCGCGCTGATCCTGACCACGGTGGTGCTGGCCTGCGGCCTGGTGGTGACCGTGTTCTCCGACCTGCCGTCGCTGCGCCTGTTCGGCTGGCTCTCCGCCTTCTCGATGATCGCAGCCCTCGTCGCCGACCTCTTCATCCTCCGGCCGACCGCAATGTTCCTGATCAACCTGTCGGAGAAATTGCGCGGCACCGCCACGCCACCGCCGCAGGCGAAGGCTGCGGAGTGATGCAGTAACTGTAGCCCGGGTGGAGCGCCAACGTACCCGGGGCCGCGCGGAACGCTGATGCTGATGTCCCGAGTTACGCGTTCGCTTCACCCGGGCTACGAACTGCACCCCGCGAGCGTGGAGGTGAAGGAAAGCAAATCGTCTACCCCAGAGCCCCATTCAGCGCCGCCTTGTCGTGCAGCGAGAACCTCGGCCCGACATACATGAACGAGCATTGGTGGATCACGATCTGTCCACTGCTCACCGTGACATGCGAATAGTCCGGCGCCTCGTGCGAGCCGGGAATGTGGCCCTGGGTATCGAGGTCAAATGCGACCTGGTGCACCAGCGCGCGCTGGATGTGGAAGGGGATGCCGTTCCAGAGTCCTGCGATCGGCCGGTGCAGATGGCCCATGAACAGGTAGTCCGGCCGGCGCGTGCGCGCGATCACCTCCCACTCGGCGTCCGGATTCGCAAGGCGAATGGTGTCCATGTAGCGCAGGCCGGTGTCGAACGGCGGGTGATGCTGGAATAAGAGCAGCGGACGGTCGTTCGGCGCTGAGGTCAGCGCATGCTCGAGGAAGGCGAGGCGGCGCTCGCAGAGCAGGCCCTCATGGTTCGGAGCCGCCTCGTTCAACGTGTCGAGGGCGACGATGGTCGCGGCGTCGAATACCTGCATGGATTGCACAAAGCCGTCGCCGTCTCTGACAACGCCAGGAAAATAGCGGCCGAACGTATCGCGGCGGTCGTGATTGCCCATCATCAGGATGGTCGGCGCGTTCAGAAGCGCCAGCACGTTGGCAAGATGCTCGTAAGCCGCGTCCTCGCCCCAATGGGCGAGGTCGCCGGTGACGATGACGAAGGCAAGGTCGGGATGGTCACGGTTGATGCAGGTGATCGCGGCCGCGAGCCGCTCCGCCGGATCTAGACCGTAGATCCTGCGGCCGCTAGCGACGAAATGGGTATCGGTCAGGACGACAAACTTCATCGCACCATGGTCTCCCGGTTCCAGGTCTGATAGTCGGGCGAACCCTCGATGCGGAGCGGACCATCGTAGCCGAATTCCACCATGTGTACGGTGACGTAATCCTCGCCCAAGAACACAACGCCGTAGGCTTCAGGCAGATCCGACGCGCACAGGACCTCTGTTTCGGCGAACAGCGGATAGCTCGCATGGTTGGTGCCGCGCAGCGAGGAGACGGGAATGCCGGCGACCGATCCCGCGAGCGGCAGGTGGCAATGGCCGAAGAAGATATGCCGGATTTGCTCGCGATGCCGCGCCACCAATCGCCGGAAGGCGGCGTCATCGAGCAGACGGATCTGATCGAGCGGCGCAATATGCGTCGGCATCGGGTTGTGATGCATGAAGAGCAGGAACGGTCCGTCATGCTCAGCAAGCCGCGCCGCGAGCCAGCCGAGCCGTTCGTCGCAATACCGGCCGGCGTGTGTCCCGGGATGCGCGGTGTCGAGGAACAGGCAGCGCGCGGCGGGCAGGTCATGGACGCCCTGTACGAAGCCGCCCTCTCCGGCGAGGTCGGGAAACACGCCGAGGAAGTTGGCGCGGTTGTCGTGGTTGCCGATGCACAGCCGCACCGGGATTGGGAAGGATTCGAGGCGTTGCTTCAGCCATTGATAGTCGTCACGGTCGCCCCAATCCGAAAGGTCGCCGGTGATCACCATCAGTTCGGCATCATGGTGATCCCTGAGGACGTGGGTCAGCGCGCGTTCAAAGTTCTTCCGCGGATCGCGGCCACCGATGGTCGAACCCGGCGCAGTCAGGTGGATATCGCTCATATGGATGAGTTTCATGGGGGCGCTCCGCAATGAGCTGCGGGGCGCATGATACGCCCCGCAGCGGGTTTCGAAAGGTCCTAAAGCGCGATGAGATGAGGATGAATCATCATCGCGCTTTAGGCTATTATTTGAGCATGATCTTTTCGGAAAACCGCTTCACACTTTTCCGGATCATGCTTTAGCGCGCCGCGCCTGATGTCTTCGGCAGCAGCTTCTGCACGTCGGCGGTCATCTCGGAGAGCACGGCATCAGCCTCCTTGGAGCGCGCGCCGCTGATGATCGAGTTCATGTGGTCCTTGATCACGTCGGTGATCTTGAGGCCGTTATCGCCGGGGAAGGCGTACCATTTGGTCAGCAGCGCCATCTGGCTCACCGCGGTGTAGTTGTTCGGGTTCTTCAAGTAGAAGTCTTTCAGGTAGACTTCGTTGGCGACCTTGTTGGCCGGCATGTAGCCGGTGGTCTCGGCCATGATTGCCGCACCCTTCGGACCGGCCCAGAACTTCACGACTTCCCATGCCGCGTCGCGCTTGGCTTTGTCCTTGGACAGGATCATCACGACATTGCCGCCCGCCGGCAGGCGTCCGTTCGGCGATGCGACGTCCGGGAAGGTGTGGGTCTTGAGCTCGAACTTGCCGCCGATCATCTGGGTGACTTTGTTCAGATCGGAGGTCGAGGTGATGTGGAAACCGGTCTTGCCGGCGGCAAAGGCCGCGCGCATCGCGGGCTGGTCGAGGTTCGGCATGCCGCCTTCATTGACGAGGCGGGCGAGCATGCGGATCGCGAACTGCCCTTCGGGACCGTCGAAGGCGACTTTGGTCTCGTCGGTATTCAGCATGGTGCCGCCGCGCGCGAACACCGGAGCCTGCCACAGCCAGTTGCCGGTGATGTCCCAGACATAGGTCACGCCGTTGATGTCAGGGCCGAGCGCCTTGATCTTCTTCGCTTGTGCGATCAGCTCGTCCCAGGTCTTCGGCAGGTTGTTGGGATCGCCGCCGGCCTGCTTCAACAGGTCGAGATTGACATAGACGATCGGCAGCGAGATCGCGAAGGGCAGGGCATAGATCTTCCCGCTGGCGGTGCCGATGTCGAACATCGCCTGGTGGAAACCCTGGCGGTCGAAATTCTTCTCGGCGGCGATGTAGTTGTCGAGCTGGGCCGGGATGTTCTTGTCGACGAGCACGCGGATGCGGTTCAGGCCCTGGAAGGTGACGTCGGGCATCTGGTTCGTGACCGCTTCGCGCAGCACCTTCTGGGTAGCGTCCTCATAGGATTCGTAAGGCGCGCGCAGCGTGATCTTGATGTCGGGCCGCTCCTTGGCGAACTCTTCGGCGATGCGCTTGTGAGTCTCGGCGAACAGTTCCGGATACGGATATTGCAGCACGATCTCGGTCTGCGTTTGTGCCAGCGACGCGCTGGCGGCAAGCGACAGCACGGCTCCGGCGATCCACGATTTCAGCATAGGACAGGCTCCTGTTTGAGATGACGGCGTTACTTGATTCCGGTCAGCGTGATGCCTTCGATGAAGCGACGCTGCGCGAGTAGGAAGGCGATCAGGAGCGGCGCGATGATCACCATCGCCGCCGCCATCAGCGGGCCGTAATTGGTGCCGGCCTCGTTGTTGCGGAAATGCGCCACCGCCAGCGGCGGGGTGCGCAGTTGCTCGCTGTTGAGCACGATCAGCGGCCAGAAATAATCGTTCCAGTGCGCGACCACGGAGAAGATGCCGAAGGCGGTGACCGCGGGGATCGCGGCAGGCAGCATCACACGCCAGACGATGCCGAACTCGGAGATGCCGTCCATGCGCGCCGCGTCCACGAGATCGTCGGGGACCGACTTGAAGAACTGGCGCATCAGGAAGATGCCGAACACAGAAATCGTGAACGGCAGCACGAGCGCCGCATAGCTGTCGAGCAGGCCGAGCTTATGCAGCAGCAGGAACACCGGGATCGCAGTGGCCTGCGGCGGAATCAGGATTCCGAACAGCACCAGCGCGAAAAGCGTGTCGCGGCCGAGGAAACGCAGCTTCGCCAGCGCATAGGCGGCGGGCAGCGCGATCAGCACCTGCAGCACGAAGATCGAGATGGTGACGATCACGCCGTTGAGCAGGAAGCGCCAGAGATTGGCTTTGGCGAAGGCGATTTTCAGATTGTCCCATAGCGCGAAATGATGCGGGATCAGGTGCAGCTCGCTGGAGAAGACTTCCTCCGGCGGCTTCGAGGCCGTGGAAATCATCCAGATGAACGGGGCCAGCAGCACCATGGCGCCCGTAATCAGGAGCAAATGGCGGACGGCGGGCCAGAGCGGAATGGTGCGGATACTGTTCATGCGTATTGCACGCCGCGATCGGCGAGCCTCGCTTTGATCAAGGTGAGCAGGAGGACGAAGACCAGGAACACGACCGTGAGCGCGGCGCCGTAGCCTGAGCGGAAGAACTCGAATCCCTCGGTGTACATGGTGTGGATCAGCACCTCCGTGGATTTCGACGGCCCGCCTTTGGTGAGGATGTGCACGGTGTCGAACACCTGGAACGAGCGGATGCCGCTGATCACGATCACGAAAGTCGTCACCGGGCCAAGCATCGGCCAGGTCACCAGGCGAAACCGCGCCCAGGCGCTGGCGGCGCCATCGATTTCGGCGGCCTCGTAGAGCTGCTTCGGGATCGACACCAGGCCGGCAAGGAACAGCACCATGTTGAAGCCGACCGCCTGCCAGATGCCGATCGCGCAGAGCGCATAGAGCGCGGTGCCGCGGTCCTGCAGCCAGCTAAAGGCCGGTAGCCCGGCGCCGCGCAACAGCCCGTTCACCAGGCCGAACTGCGGATGCAGCATGAACTCCCAGACCACAGCCATCGCGATCAGCGTCGCCATCACCGGCAGGAAATAGATGGTGCGGTAGAGGCTGCGCAGGCTGGTGCCGCTTTCGATCAGAAGCGCGATGCCGAGCCCGAGCGTCACGGCGCCCGGCACCACGATGACGACGTAGGTCAGCGTGTTGCGCAGCGAGACCCAGAATACCCTGTCGGTGAACATGTCCTGGTAGTTGGCAAGGCCGATCCAGGAGAAGGCGGGAGCGCCGAGCTGATAGTCGGTGAAGGAGAGCGCGATCACGCTCGCCAGCGGGCCGAGCAGCATGAGCAGCATCAGCGTGAAAGCCGGCGCGACCAGGCCGTAGGCCGTCGATGCGCGGTGGTTGCGTTTGCGCAGGGCTGCGCTCGCCGCCGGCGCGGCGACGGCGGCAGTGTCGATCGTTGCGGCGTCAGACAATGGCCCGCTCCCGCACGCGCTCGGTGTGCTCGATCTCGACCTCGATCCGTTTGCCCTCGGCGTTGAAGGCGCGCACGGCATCCGTCGCGAAGCCGAATGAGACCGGGGTTGCGATCGGCGGCAGTCGTCTCGGGTCGTCGATACGCGCCACGAGACGCGCGTCGCTGCCATTGATGCCGAGATGCACGAACGCTTCCGAGCCCATGTTCTCGACGTGTACGACGTGGCCGGAGAACGGCCCGCCGCCGAGCTCGATCCGCTCGGGGCGCACGCCGATCCGGCAGGGGCCCGGCGCGGTAGGGCTCGTCAATCGCAATGCGATACCGAGCGCCTCGATGCGGCCGTCGTCGCGGATCCGTCCGGGCAGGATGTTGATCTTCGGGCTGCCGACGAATTCGGCGACGCGGATATCGCGCGGGTTGTCGTAGATGTCGGTGGGCGTGCCGACCTGCACCAGCTCACCGCCGATCATCACGGCGATCCGGCTCGACATCGTCATCGCCTCGGCCTGGTCATGGGTGACGTAGACGAAGGTGGTGTTCAGCCGGCGGTGCAGTTGCGCGAGCTCGGCGCGCATATGGACGCGCAGCTTGGCGTCGAGGTTGGACAGCGGCTCGTCGAACAGGAAGGCCACCGGCTGGCGCACGATGGCGCGTCCGACCGCGATGCGCTGCCGCTGTCCGCCCGACAATTGCGCCGGCTTGCGACCGAGCAAATGCGCGATTTCGAGCTGTTCGGCGACCTTTGCCACATCCTCGCGGATGCCGCGTTCCTTGCGGCGCCGGCTCGGCAGCAGCGCGCCGAGGAGGGGCAGGCGTTCGATCGCCGAGAGGCGCCGCATGCGCAAGGGCACCGCGATGTTGTCGAACGCGCTCAAGTGCGGATAGAGCGCGTAGGACTGGAACACCATCGCGAGGTTGCGCGCGTTCGGCCTGATCCCGTCGGCAGCGACGCCATCGATCCTGACCTCGCCCGCGCTCTGCGGCTCGAGACCTGCGATCACGCGCAGCAGCGTTGATTTGCCGCAGCCAGAGGGACCGACCAGCGAGATGAACTCGCCATCCTCGATCCTGAGGTCGACGCCCTTCAATATCTCCGTGCCATCAAAGGATTTCCTGATGGCTGAAAGTTCAATGCTCGCCATTCGATCTATTCCCCGGAGCCTTTGTCGCGTTGCGTCAGCGTTAAGGAACGCGTCTGACACTTGCGTGACGGGTTGGAATGCTTCCTCGGGCAGGGCACCGGCTTCTTGTGCGGTAAATCGCCGCCGGCACCGAGACATCGAGTTGCGCTTTGCGCGCGGCCGATCGCTCTTCCCTCAGCGTTTCCAAAGCCGCCGTGATGCTAATCTCCGCGCCCTGCGCCGTCTTGATGCGTCCAGTTCGCGCTTCTCCCGGCGCAGCAGCATCGCTTCGAGTTCATGCGGACGTGGCAGGCTGCCGACGTGGGTGGTCAGAATCCGCGAAGCGCTGAGCTGCATATCGTTGTCCTCGGACGATGGTCATCACTGCGTCATCACGGTGAGAGTCTCGCGTGATGAGAAGCTTGGCCACGCGTAGCCAGCCAGATTAACGTCACCGTGACGTCATATTAGCCGTGCTAATGGACGGAGCAGCGCAGGTTGTTGAACTGCGATTGCGAGGTCGGGCCCGATGCGGGCAAATCCGTATCAGATCGGCGCCTTCACCCATTCCGCGCGGGAGGGGAGTTTCACCCGTGCGGCCGAAAAACTCGGCGTCACTCAATCGTCAGTGACCCAGCATGTCGCAAACCTCGAGCGCACGATGGGGATCAAGCTCTTCGTCCGCCGCCGTGACGGATTGGAGCTGACGCGCGCCGGTCGCGAGTTGTTTTCGGTCTCGGACAGGCTGCGGACACTCGAGCAATTGATCGAGGAGAAGGTTGCCAATTACAGCGAGATGTCCGGCGGACATTTGAGCGTGGTCGCCAATGCGCCGCGCCCGGCGATGCCCGTGATCGCCCGCTATACGACGCTCTACCCGCGCGTCCAGATCGAGTTCACGCTGGTGAGTTGGACGCTGGCCATGGAGCGTTTGCATGAACGCGCCGTCGATGTTGCCATCGTGGCCGATCCGGTGATCGATGAGCAGCTCTACAGCCTGCCGCTGACGCGGGCGCGCTACCGGGCCTATATGTGTCGCGGCCATGCATTGGCGCGCCGCAGGAGGCTTTCGCTGCGCGACCTCGTGGACGAGGCGGTGATCGTGCCGGAGGATGGCTCGCTGACGCAGCGCCTGCTGCACCAGAGGTGTCGCGAACTCGGCATCACTCTGACGCGTCTCGTGAAGACCACGACATTTCCCGTCGTGAAAGAGGCTGTGCAACACGGCGTAGGTGTCGGCTTGTGGCCTGAGGACAGCCTGTCGGCATCAAGTGAGCTGGTTGGCATCGAGATCACCGACATGAGCGAGACCTTCACATATTATCTCCTTGCTCCCGTCGACAAGCGCGAACTGCGCTTCGTGCGCAGCTTCATTGACGTTGCCCGCGAGGTGCTGAATATCGATGGCGAGGTCGGCTAGGCTGAATGAAGCTCCCGCCTCACGAAACAGGAAGACATCAAAATGAATGAAGCGCCGCGTCCGCGCCCGAAGATTGCCGACACCGTCATCGAGCCGACGGTCAAGCTGCGCGAGAGCACGATCGGCAAGTGCTGCGAGATCCTCGGCGATACCTCCGTCGAATATTCGGAGCTCGGCGATTTCTCCTATCTCGGCCCCGGCTGCATGGTCGGGGATGCAGAGATCGGCCGGTTCTGCGCCATCGCCGCGCAGGTCCGGATCGGGGCACCGAACCATCCGATCGACCGTCCGTCGCTGCACCGTTTCACCTATTGTCCCGAATATTACTGTGAGACGGCCGAGCGTGATCGCGGCTTCTTCGCCGAGCGGAGGGACGATCGGGTGGTGATCGGCAACGATGTGTGGATCGGCCACGCCGCCATCGTCCTGCCCGGTGTCACGGTAGGGGACGGCGCGGTGCTGGCGGCGGGCGCCGTGGTGACGCGCGATGTGGCGCCTTACACCATCGTCGGCGGCGTGCCGGCCCGGCAGATCCGCGAGCGGTTCAATCGCAAGATCGCGGCGCAGCTCGCGCGGATCGCGTGGTGGGATTGGCCGTTCGAAACCATCATGGCGCGCCTTCCCGAATTCCAGTCGACCGACATCGAGGGCTTCTGCGCGCGTTGGGACGGTGCTGCGACAGTGTCGTAGCCCGGGTTGCGCTGTCGCTTCACCCGGGCCACAGAATTCGCGAGAGTGTCAGCCCTTCGTCAGGGTGATGTTGACGCCGCGGATCTCGCCCTTGGAGTCGATCTGCACGACCTGCCTGTTGCCGTGGGCGCGCAGGTTCAGCGTGGCGGCGAATCCGGACGCCTCGACGAACACCTCGATCTGGCCGCCGCCCGCGGTACCCTGCAGGTTGCCGAAGATGTTGCGGCTCCTCTCGCTCCAGTTGCCGGAGATGCGCTCACCCTGGCTCGTTACGTCGCTGGAGAGGTCGAACTTATAGCTGTCGCTGGCGCAATTCAGGCTCTGCTTCAGGCCAAGCCCGGTGGCGTTGACCTTGTAGCTGGCCTTGCAGCGGATCCGTTCCGTGGTGCCGTTGGAGAGCGCAACGGTGCCCGAACCGCTCCACGATCCGTCAAAGCCAGCGAATGGTCCCGACGATTGGGCGTTGCCCGCGCTGACCGACAACATGACCACCGCGCCAATGCCGGCCGCCGCGATCGCGCGCCCGAACAAGCCCAAACCAAACCGCTTCATTGTGAGTTTTCCCATCAAAAATCGACGACCTTCTTCAAGATACGCCTCGCCGCATCGAACACTTAGTGTTGATCGCGATCCCACAGGTTCAAACGACCCACCCTGCCTGTCATAGCCGGCGGAATCGCGGGAAACAGGCCATTTTTGCTCGACAGAATCAAGCCGCATCTCACGTCATGTCTGTTCATCTGATATCGGCATCTGCGCTGCAACAGTCTGTAGCGAACCGTGATCGAAAGGAATTTCTTGGTTTTTCAACTGATTAGATGGCCCTTTACAGCACCGCAAATTTGGCCGCATTTAGCGGCGCTTGTCCTTTCTTCGTCGCTTTGCTACGCGGCGGCGCAAATCCCAATAAATCCGCGCCGGGTCCTGCCGAAACGCAATTTCCGGAACAGGGTTTTTTGCTGTCGAAAATGAAGGAATACGATGCGTAAAGTTCTATTGGCCCTCGCGCTGTTGTCGATCCCGTTTTCATCTGACGCCTTCGCCCAGCAGCAATCGCGCAGCGGCACGCCTGAGGAACAGAAGGCCTGCACCCGCGACGTTCAGAAGCACTGCCGCGCGGTGATCGATCAGGGCGATTTCACCATCCTCGCCTGCCTGAAGGAGAACCGCACCAAGATCAGCGCGGCCTGCGACCAGGTATTGAAGAGCCACGGGCAGTAACGCCGTATTTTGCACGCGAAAAATTGCCGCAAGAGAGCCTATGCCCACTGTGTGATATTGGGCACAGGCGCCGCGCACATTGCCCATACAGCATTGGTTTTGGTCGCGTATTCCCCTATATGGGGCACGCAATCCACCGCATGCGCGCAACTTCTGGCGCATGTGCCTTAGCCAGGGCGAATGTGGCCGGTTCCTGATGACAAGCGCGAGCGAACTGCGATCCGGGAAGACCCACCGCGACGAGAATTTTCCGGTCGCGTCGTGGATCATTCATCCGCGTCACCGCGCCCTGATCCTTTCCTTCTATAATTTCGTCCGCACCGCCGACGACATCGCCGACCACGCAACGTTGCCGGCGGACGAAAAGCTCCATTATCTCGATCTGCTCGAGAAGGAGCTCCTGGGTGAGGGTGATACCCAAAAGGAAGCCGTCAACCTGCGCCGTGCACTCGCCGAGCGAGCGATGCCGCCGCGCCACGCGCTGGACGTGCTGGTCGCGTTCCGCATGGATGTGACAAAGCTGCGCTACGAGAACTGGGACGAGGTGATCCATTACTGCCGCTACTCGGCGATGCCGGTCGGCCGTTTCATGCTCGATGTCCACGGCGAGAGCACGTCCACCTGGGCGGCGTCGGACGCGCTATGCGCGGGCTTGCAGATCAACAACCACCTGCAGGATTGCGCCAAGGACTACAAGAATCTCAACCGTATCTACCTGCCGCGCGATGCGCTGGCCGCATCCGGCGCGACCGTCGAGATGCTCGGGGAGCCGAAGTCTCCACCGTCGCTGCTGCAATGCCTGCAGGCGCTCGCGGTGCGCACCGAGACGCTGCTTGCCGAAAGCAAGTCGCTCGCCGCCGAGGTGAAGGATCTGCGGTTGGGTCTGGAGATATCCGTGATCCAGGCATTTGCCGACAGGATCGTGAACATGCTGAAGGTGCGCGATCCCCTCAGCGAGCGCGTGCATCTCAGTCCGCTCGAAATGCTCGGCAACAGCCTCGGCGGCGTCGCCGGCGAATTGGCCCGTCGCGCCATCGGGCGCCGGCCGGTGTCAAAAACGGCGGCCGGCGCATGAGCGTTGAGACGGCGGCGGCCAACGCAGAAGACTATGGCACCACCGCGTCCGGCAGTTCGTTCTACGCCGCGATGCGGATCCTGCCGCGCGCGCAGCGCGATGCGATGTTCCTGATCTACAGCTTTTGCCGCCAGGTCGACGATATCGCCGATTCCCACGGTCCGCGCGACGAGCGGCTGGCCGCGTTGCAGCAATGGCGTGACGATATCGATGCGCTGTACCAGGGCAATCCGCCGCCGCGGCTCAAGGACTATGTTGCCTCGGTCAAGTCCTTCGGCCTGAAGCGCGAGGACTTTCTTGCTATCGTCGACGGCATGGAGATGGATGTGCCGCAGGACATCCGCGCCCCCGACATGGCGACGCTCGATCTCTATTGCGACCGCGTGGCGAGCGCGGTCGGCCGGCTCTCGGTGCGGGTGTTCGGCCTGCCCGAGGAGGACGGCGTCCTGCTCGCGCATCATCTTGGCCGGGCGCTGCAGCTCACCAACATCCTGCGCGACGTCGACGAGGACGCCGGCCTCGGCCGGCTCTATCTGCCGCGCGAGATGCTGCTCCATGCCGGCATTACGTCTAACGAGCCCCAGCGGGTGATCGCCGAGCGCAACTTGCCGAAAGTGTGCCTGCCGCTTGCCGACCGGGCGAAGAAACATTTCGAGAAGGCGGATGACATCATGAAGCGTAATTCGCGGCGCGCGGTGCGCGCGCCACGGATCATGTCGAAATACTATCGCGCGATCCTCGATCTCCTGATCATCAGGGGTTTTGCAACGCCACGCGAGCCCGTTCGCGTCGGCAAGATGCAAAAGATCGGCATTCTTCTTCGTTACGCGTTCATCTGACATCTGATGCAAAAGACCGTTCATATCATCGGCGCCGGTATTTCCGGCCTCTCGGCAGCCGTTCGCCTTTCGAGCGCGAACTACACGGTGCACGTCCACGAGGCGACGCAGCAAACCGGCGGCCGTTGCCGCTCTTATTTCGACGCCGCGACCAATCTCACCATCGACAACGGCAATCACCTGTTGCTGTCCGGCAACCGCCATGCCCTGGCCTATGCAAAATCGATCGGCACCGAAGCCGGGCTGGTCGGGCCGGAACGCGCGAAATTTCCCTTGGTCGATCTTGCAACCGGCAAGCGCTGGGAACTCGATCTCGGCGCTTCCCGCCTGCCGCTTTGGGTGTTCGACGAAGCGCGCCGGGTTCCCGACACGAGCTTACGCGACTACCTCGCCCTGGCGCCGATCGTCTGGGCCGGCACCGACAAGCGGGTCGGCGATACCATCGCATGCAAAGGCACGCTGTACGATCGTCTGGTGCAGCCGCTGTTGCTCGCCGCGCTCAATGTCGACCCGCCCGAGGGCTCGGCGGGATTGGCCGGTGCGATCGTACGCGAGACGCTGCTTGCCGGCGGCGAGTCCTGCCGGCCGCTGATTGCGCGCGACGGTTTGAGCTCGGTCCTGATCGAACCCGCGGTGAAGCTGCTGCAGGAGAGGGGTTCGAGCGTGCGGCTCGGCCATGAGCTGCGACAGTTCGGCACAGTGTCCGATCATGTCAGCGAACTGAAATTCGGCGACGATACGATCGATCTGGCGCCCACTGACGCGGTGGTGCTCGCGGTCCCGCCGCGCGCTGCGGCATCGCTGGTGCCGGGCCTGAAGACGCCGACCAAATTCCGCGCCATCGTGAACGCGCATTTCCGCTTCGATCCGCCGCCCAATGCTGCGCCGATCCTCGGCGTGATCGGCGGCCTCGTCGAATGGTTGTTCGCGTTCCCGCAGCGGCTCTCGGTCACGATCAGCAATGGCGATCGTCTCGTCGACATGCCGCGCGAGGAACTCGCCCAGGCGATCTGGCGCGATGTCTGCAAGGCCGCCGGCATTTCCGGCGAATTGCCTCCATTGCCCGCTTGGCAGATCGTGCGCGAGCGCCGTGCCACATTCGAGGCCACGCCGGAACAGCACGCTCTGCGCCCCGGCGCGGTCACGGCCTATAAAAACCTGTTTCTCGCCGGCGATTGGACTGATACGGGACTGCCGGCAACGATCGAGGGATCGGTGCGGTCGGGTGACCGCGCCGCCGATCTGGTCCTGGCGAGGCACTGACATACACCGGCGCACGTAGCAGCAGCACGTTCAAGAGAAGGAGAAATCGAACAAAATGGATGCCGTCAACGATACCGCCGCCGTCGATCCGATCGCACTGGAGAAGAGCATCTCCACGGCGACCGAGGCGCTGCTCGGCCATCGGCAATCCGACGGACATTGGGTGTTCGAACTCGAGGCCGACAGCACGATCCCGGCGGAATATGTGCTGCTGTGCCACTATCTGGGCGAGCCCGTCGACAGCGGGCTGGAGGCGAAGATCGGCAACTACCTTCGCCGTGTGCAGGGCGCCCATGGCGGTTGGCCCTTGGTGCATGACGGTCCGTTCGATATGAGCGCGAGCGTGAAGGCCTATTTCGCGCTGAAGGTGATCGGCGATTCCGTCGACGCGCCGCATATGGTGAAAGCGCGCGAGGCGATCCGTTCGCGCGGCGGAGCCGCGGGCTCCAACGTCTTCACCCGCTTCCTGCTGGCGCTGTTTGGTATCGTGACCTGGCGCGCGACGCCGGTGCTGCCGGTCGAGATCATGCTGCTGCCGATGTGGTCGCCGTTCCACATCAACAAGATCTCTTACTGGGCGCGCACCACGATGGTGCCGTTGATGGTCCTGGCCGCGCTGAAGCCGCGGGCCAAGAACCCGAAGGGCGTCGGCCTCGACGAACTGTTCCTGCAGGATCCCAAGTCGGTCGGCATGCCGCCGAAGGCGCCGCATCAGAGCTGGGGCTGGTTCCTGCTGTTCCGCGGACTCGATAGCGTTCTGCGCGTAGTCGAGCCGCTATTTACCAAGAGCCTGCGCCAGCGTGCGATCGATGCCGCGCTCGCCTTCATCGAAGAGCGGTTGAACGGCGAGGACGGCATGGGCGCGATCTATCCGCCGATGGCCAACATCGTGATGATGTATGACGCGCTCGGCAAGGACGAGAACTATCCGCCGCGTGCCGCCACGCGGCGCGGCCTCGAGAAGCTCCTGGTGATCCGCGACAACGAGGCCTATTGCCAGCCCTGCGTATCGCCGGTGTGGGACACTGCGCTGACCTGCCACGCGCTGGAGGAGGTCGGCGGCGAGGAGACCTTTGCCAAGGCCAAGCAGGGGCTCGATTGGCTGAAGCCGCGGCAGGTGCTCGATTTCAAGGGCGACTGGGCAGTGAAGGCGCCCGACGTCCGGCCGGGCGGCTGGGCGTTCCAGTATAACAACGACCACTATCCCGACCTCGATGACACCGCTGTGGTGGTCATGGCGATGGATCGGGCGCGCCGCTATACCGGCACCAAGGAGTACGATGCGGCGATTGCCCGCGCCCGCGAATGGATCGAGGGCTTGCAGAGCCGCGACGGCGGCTGGGCCGCCTTCGACGTCAACAACCTCGAATATTACCTCAACAACATCCCGTTCTCCGACCATGGCGCGCTGCTCGATCCGCCGACCGAGGACGTCACCGCGCGCTGCGTCTCGATGCTGGCGCAGCTCGGCGAGACCGAAAAGACCAGCAAAGCGGTTGCTGACGGCGTTGCTTATCTGCGCCGCACCCAGCTTGCCGAAGGTTCCTGGTTCGGCCGCTGGGGGCTGAACTACATCTACGGCACCTGGTCGGTGCTCTGCGCGCTCAACGCCGCCGGCGTCGACCATCAGGACCCGATGATTCGGAAGGCGGTCGACTGGCTGGTGTCGGTCCAGAATCAGGACGGCGGTTGGGGCGAGGACGCCGTCAGCTACCGGCTCGACTATCGGGGCTATGAGGCCGCGCCTTCGACCTCCTCGCAAACGGCATGGGCTTTGCTCGCGCTGATGGCGGCGGGAGAAGTCGAAAACCCCGCAGTTCGAGGGGGGGTGGAGTACCTAAAAAGCACACAGAGCGAAAAAGGACTCTGGGAGGAGCAGCGCTTCACGGCTACGGGCTTCCCGCGTGTGTTTTACTTGCGTTATCATGGCTACTCCAAGTTCTTCCCGCTCTGGGCGCTAGCGCGGTATCGGAATTTGCGAAGCACGAACAGCAGGGTGGTAGGGGTCGGAATGTGAGCTTGGGGGCGGGGGCCGCCGCGACTGTGGGGAAAATGCTGGATCCGCGGCCGGTCTTGATCGTAACGGGGTTAGTGCAGGAGGCCCGCATCGCGGCAGGGCCCGGCATGATCGTTATTTGCAGTTCCAGCGATCCGCAGCAGCTTCGTGCGCTATTGGCGACACTCGATTCGTCATCGTTCCGCGGCGTGATCTCGTTCGGCGTGGCCGGCGGGCTCGATCCGGCGTTGCGATCGGGTGACGTCGTAGTGGCGACGGAGGTGCTTTCCGGCGACACCCGATTCTTGGCCGATATGGCCTTGAACGACGAGATGGTTGCCAGCGCCACCTTGAAGCGCCGCAAGATCGTCAGGGGCGGGCTCGCGGGCGTTGAGCAGGTGATTGCGGCCAGGGCCTGCAAGGCGGCGCTGCGCTCCGAAACCGGCGCTGCCGCCGTCGATATGGAGAGCCACATCGCTGCGGCCTACGCGGCCAGGGCGGGCGTCCCGTTCGCGGCGCTCCGGGTGATCAGCGATCCCGCCCACCGCGCGCTGCCGGAATTGGCGAAGACCGCGGTCAAGCCGAACGGCGACATCGACCTGCGCAAGGTCCTGCGCGGGGTGGCGCGCAACCCGCTGACGCTGCGCTCGCTGGTCTCGACCGGAATCGACTTCAACCGCGCGCTGCGCTCCTTGCGCGGCTGCCGTGGCTTCCTCCTGGGTGGCGAGACCCTCGTCCCCGTGGAGCCGATTCGCTCGGCGGCGTAGCTGCTGAGGCCGTAGCCCGGGTGAAGCGTCAGCGTAACCCGGGACCGGTGTAAACGCTGGCTCAGAAAATCCCGGGTTACGCTGCACTCCTCCCGGGCTACGAAGCTTGGCAACAACGGGGCTGTCATTCCGGGGCGATGCGAAGCATCGAGCCCGGAATCCATTTCTCCGCCATCACCTACCGCTTGATGGATTCCGGGCTCGTGCTGCGCACGCCCCGGAATGACGGCGGTGGGCGTGGTAAACGGGCTACGGACAAAACAAAAGGCCCGACCGTCATCGACGGTCGGGCCTTTTGCCTATTCGATTGTCGCTCGCGGCTTACGCGGCGGTTGAGGCTTTCTGCGCGGCCTTCTGCTGGGCGGCGGCCGCTTCGTCGCGGCGGATCTCGGAGAGTTTCTTCTGGACCTGCTCCGAGAAGATGTACTGCGCCGGGCGTTGCTTCGAGAGGTCGATCTCGGGCGCCATCGGACCCTTGGTGCGGATGCCGCGCATCGAGACCCACGCTGCCTTCAGCGGGTTGTTGAGCGCTGCGATCGCCGCGGTCGGCTCGTAGCCGCAATGCGCCATGCAGTCGGCGCACTTCTCATACTTGCCGGTGCCGTAGGAATCCCAGTCCGTGGTCTCCATCAGCTCCTTGAAGGTCTTGGCGTAGCCTTCGCCGAGCAGATAGCAGGGCTTCTGCCAGCCGAAGATGTTGCGCGCCGGCATGCCCCACGGCGTGCACTCGTATTCCTGGTTGCCGGCCAGGAAGTCGAGGAACAAGCCGGAATGCATGAAATTCCACTTCTTGCCCTTGCCGAGTGCAAAGACGTCGCGGAACAGCTTCTTGGTCTTGGTGCGGTTGAGGAAATGCTCCTGGTCCGGCGCGCGCTCATAGGCGTAGCCCGGCGACATCGAGACGCCGACGCCAAGCTCGGTGGTGAAGTCGAGGAATTTGGCGATTTCTTCCGCCGGATGCCCGTCGAAGATGGTGGCATTGACGTTGACGGTGAAGCCGCGCGCCTTCGCCGCCTTGATCGCGGACACCGCGCGGTCGAACACGCCCTTCTGCGACACCGCCTTGTCGTGGTGATCCTTCAGGCCATCCAGATGCACGGAGAAGAACAGGTATGGCGACGGCTCGAACAGGTCGAGCTTCTTTTCCAGAAGCAGCGCGTTGGTGCAGAGTGAGACGAACTTCTTACGCGCCACCAGGCCGCGGACGATCTCGCCGATCTCCTTGTGGATCAGCGGCTCGCCGCCGGGGATCGCGACCATCGGCGCGCCGCACTCGTCGGCCGCGTCCCAGCATTCCTGGGCGGTCATGCGACGGTTGAGGATCGCATCCGGATAATCGATCTTGCCGCAGCCGACGCAGGCGAGATTGCAGCGAAACAGCGGCTCCAGCATCAGCACGAGCGGATAGCGCTTGCGGCCCCGCAGCTTCTGCTTGAGCAGATAGCCGCCGATGCGGAGTTCCTTGAAGAAGGGTATTGCCATTCTTTCTCTCTCGACTCTCACGACCTAGTTTGGGTCAGCCCGCGGTCAGTTCGGCCGGCAGGCGGAATTCGATGTTCTCTTCCCGGCCCGACAGGACCGACACCTTGACCGGTCCGATGCGCCGCAACGCCTCGATCACGTCGTCGACCAGCACTTCGGGTGCCGAGGCACCTGCCGTGATGCCGACGGTCTTCGCATTGTTCAGCCATTCCGAGTTGAGTTCGGTGCCATCGGCAATGAGGTAACTGGCGACACCGGCCTCGGTGCCGATCTCGCGCAACCGATTGGAATTGGAACTATTGGCGGCCCCAACCACCAGGATGACATCCACCAGCTTGCTCAGGTCCCTTACCGCGGATTGGCGGTTCTGTGTGGCATAACAGATATCGCGGATGTCAGGGCCTTGAATGTCTGTAAACCGCGCCTGGAGCGCCAGAATAATCTCACGTGTGTCATCTACGCTCAGTGTGGTCTGGGTGATGTAGGCGACTGGCGTATCAGCCGGCAGCGTCAGGGCCTTGACGTCCTCGACACTCTGGACCAGCAGCACGGGGCCTGGAACCTGGCCCATGGTTCCCTCGACCTCGGGGTGGCCGGCATGCCCGATCAGGATCAATGCCCGGCCCTTCGACATATAGCGCTTGCCCTGGTTGTGAACCTTGGTGACCAGCGGGCAGGTGGCGTTGAGCACCGGCAGGCCGCGTGCGGCGGCCTCTTCCTCGACGCTGCGCGCCACGCCATGGGCGCTGAACACGGTCACCGCGTTCGCCGGAACCTCGGAAAGGTCCTCGACGAAGATCGCGCCCTTGTTCTTCAGGCTTTCGACGACGTATTTGTTATGGACGATCTCGTGCCGCACATAGACCGGCGGCCCGTATTTCTCGAGCGCCCGCTCGACGATCTCGATGGCGCGCACCACGCCGGCGCAAAACCCCCGCGGCTGCGCTAGAAAAACCTCCATGGGACGTCCGTTAAGCAAATTGCACCAATCCTGATCCGAAAACCCGCGCGACCGAATACTGCAGCCGGCATGTCCTGCCTGCTGCAATATCCACACCACCGGTTCCTGCACTTAAGCCCACCCCCAAGCGCACGGAAGAAGAGCGCTTTGTGTCAAAAAATGAGCGTCTAGGAAAGCCGGATTACGGAACGGTTATCACTCGGGTTACCATTTTAAGGTATCAAAATACCTAAAACTGCGGCATTAATGCCCAACCCATCTCACTTGTTCGTCACTTTATTGCCCGCTGGGGCGGGATATACCGCGCGCAACGCCGTTCCGGCCGTTTTCGACGCTGCTTCGTGAACCAGCGGTCGGGCGGTCGAAACAACATTAGATCGGCCCTGGGAACTCCGCTACATAGCGGGCGTTTTCGGCGTGCTTCCTGAGATCAGAAAGAAATGAAGTGCTGACACGTATTGTTGTCTCGATTGTTAAGACGTGCACGCGATTTGCCGTCCCTGTCGTCGTGCTCTCGCTGATTCTTGCGGTGGCGGCGGGCTATTATGCGGCGCGCAACTTCACGATCAATACCGACATCAATACGCTGATCTCGCCCAACCTCGACTGGCGCCAGCGCGACATCAAGTTTGAGGAAGCTTTCGACCGCGAGCGCCTGATTCTTGCCGTCGTGGAGGCGCCCACGCCGGAACTCACGGGTCTGGCGGCCAAGGCGCTGGCCGATAAGCTTACCGGTGACACCGAGCATTTCGAATCGGTCACCCCGCTCGGCTCCGGCGAATTCTTCGAGAAGAACGGGCTTCTGTTTCTGCCGACCGAGGAAGTCGCGCAGGTCACCGGCGAGCTCGAATCAGCCGCGCCCCTGATCGAGATCATGGCCGGCGATCCTTCGATCCGCGGCCTCACCGGTGCGCTGGAGACCGGCCTTGCCGGCGTCAAGCGCGGGCAGGCCAAGCTCGAGAATGCCGCGCGGCCCTTCAACCTGATCTCTCAGACGGTCGAGGATGTCCTCAGCAACAAGGGCAATCCGACCTTCTCCTGGCGGGAGCTCACCAGCGATAAGCCGCTGACCGATTCGGACAAGCGCGCCTTCATCGAGTTCAAGCCGGTGCTCGACTATCAGGCGCTGGAGCCCGGCAAGGCAGCGACCGATGCGATCCGGCAGGCGGCTGCGGACCTGAAATTCGCAAGCGAATATGGCGCGCGCGTCCGCCTCACCGGGCCGGTCCCGATCGCGAACGAGGAATATGCCACCGTGCAGGACGGCGCCGTCATCAACGGCATCGGCACCGTGCTGATCGTATTGGTGATCCTGTGGCTCGCGCTGCATTCGGCCAAGATCATCTTCGCCGTGTTCCTGAACCTGTTCATCGGGCTTGCCATCACCACGGCCGTCGGCCTGATGATGGTCGGCTCGCTCAACCTGTTGTCGATCGCCTTTGCCGTGCTGTTCGTCGGCCTCGGGGTCGATTTCGGCATCCAGTTCAGCGTCCGCTACCGCTCCGAACGCTTCAAGAACGACAACTTGACGCTGGCGCTGGAGAACGCGGCGCGGCGCTCGGCGGTGCCGCTGTCGCTTGCGGCGATGGCCACCGCCGCCGGCTTCCTGTGCTTCCTGCCGACCGACTACAAGGGCATTTCCGAGCTCGGCAAGATCGCCGGCGCCGGCATGCTGATCGCGTTCCTCACCAGCATCACCACACTGCCGGCGCTCCTCGATCTGCTCAATCCGCCCGGCGAGAAGGAGCCGGTCGGTTACGCGTTTCTCGCGCCCGTTGACCACTTCCTGGAGAAGCATCGCGTCGCGATCATCATCTGCACGCTTGCGCTGGTGATCGCCGGCCTGCCGCTGCTCTACTACATGAAGTTCGACTTCAATCCGATCAACCTGCGCAACTCGCACGTCGAATCGATCGCGACCTTCCTCGATCTGAGGCGGGACCCGAACACCGGCGCCAATGCGATCAACGTGATGACGCATTCGGAAGCCGACGCCAGGAAGATCGAGGAGAGGCTGGAGAAGCTGCCGGAGGTGTTGAGCGTCCGGTCGCTCGACAGCTTCGTGCCGACCGATCAGCCGGCCAAGCTGAAGCTGATCGCGCAGGCGGCTAAGATGCTCAACCCGGCGCTCAATCCGGATTCGATCGATGCGCCGCCGACCGACCAGGAGAATGTCGAGTCCCTGAAGAGCTCGGCCGACAACCTCCGCAAGACAGCCGGCGACATCAAGAACGCCGGCGCCGTGGCTGCGCGCCGGCTTGCGGATGCGCTGACCAAGCTCGCCGATTCGAATCAGGCGACGCGCGATAAGGCGCAGAACGTGTTCGTTTCGCCGCTCAAGGTGGTGCTCGACCAGCTGAGGGACATGCTGCAGGCCCAGACCGTCACCCTGAAGTCGCTGCCGGAGGAACTGGTACGCCAATGGAAGGCCAAGGACGGGCTGATACGGGTGGAGGCCCTGCCGAAGGGCGATCCGAACGACAACGATACGCTGCGCAAATTCGCCGCCGCCGTGCTCGCGGCCGAGCCGACCGCGATCGGCGGCCCGGTCTCGATCCTGAAGTCCGGCGATACTGTGGTGAAGGCGTTCATCCACGCCGGCATCTGGTCGCTGATCGTGATCAGCCTGCTGCTCTGGCTGACGCTGCGGCGCATCGCCGACGTGCTGATGACGATCGTGCCGCTGCTGGTCGCGGGCGCCGTGACGCTGGAAATCTGCGTGCTGATCGGGCTGCCGCTGAACTTCGCCAACATCGTCGCGCTGCCGCTGTTGCTCGGCGTCGGCGTCGCCTTCAAGATCTATTACGTCACCGCCTGGCGTCAGGGCAGAACGAATCTGCTGCAGTCGAGCCTGACGCGAGCAATCTTTTTCAGCGCGCTGACGACGGCAACGGCGTTCGGCAGCCTGTGGCTTTCAAGTCATCCAGGAACCGCGAGCATGGGCAAATTGCTCGCGCTGTCGCTGGTCACGACTCTCGCTGCGGTGCTGCTCTTCCAGCCGGCACTAATGGGTAAACCGCGCGACGTCCGGAAGGAGGCAGATATCGCCGACGACGTCACCTGATGGGGCGGCTGGGACGGCTGCTGCCTGCTTCTGGCCGGCCGGTTGCTTGGAAGACGCGGCCGGCGCGGTGGCGGGAGCCGAGCTCACCGAGCCGGTGGTCTTGGGCGGCGTCGGAGCGGCTGCCTGCTGCGATGCACCTTTGGGCGCGGCGCCCTTGGCCATGCTGTTGGCAGGGGGCGTGCTGCCAGCGGCGCTGGAGGGAATCGGAGGCCCAACGCGGGTCCAGGTTTCGCCGCCGCAGAGAAAGCCCAGCACGCAGCCTTGAATCTCGAGCTTGTCAGAGCCAATTGGCTTGATCGTAGAGCTGTAGAGCTGACCGTCCTTGGCATTATAGACTTGGCCCTCCCACGCATCCGTGCCCGCCTTCTTCTTCATGTCGATCAGGATCGGCATGCCGAGCGTGGGCCGGCTTTGCTTCGCGGCGTCCGGATTATGCGTATCCTTGCCGCCGGGGGTCTTCTCCCAGGCGACTGCGCCCCAGAGGCTGCCGTTGCATTGTGCGACCCGGATATGGGCGACACCGTCAGCCACGCGCCAGTCGCCGGTCGGATCCGCAGCCAGCGCTGGGACCATTGTGCTCGCCAAAACGAATCCCGAGTATGCTATGGTGAGCGCGAGCTTGGGTGGGCAGTGCAACATGGTCTTACCTGTGCTTAAGTGTAGAAGAGCCAAAGCTTGGGGGCAAAACGCCGCATTCGGCGTTTTGAGTTGACGAAATGACCATCAACCGACGTATGTAGCCAATGCTAAGCTCAAATCTAGACGTTTCCGAGATGTTTGTGGAGCGCCAAGCGCAGCGCAGTTCCCTGCACGCGCGCTACTTGAACGAGCAGCTCGTGCGCGTGCTCAAAACCATCGGCTATGACGTCGGCTTTCAAAAAGGGCAAGGCCAATATCTCTTCGATCGTGAGGGGGCACGTTATCTCGACCTACTCAGCGGATTTGGCGTTTTTGCGATCGGCCGCAACCACCCGGCGCTGCGCCAGGCCTTGAAGAGCGTGCTGGATGCCGATCTGCCCAATCTCGTGCAGCTTGACGTGTCCACGCTCGCCGGCATCCTCGCCGAGCGCCTGCTCGAATATGTGCCATATCTGGACAAGGTATTCTTTTCCAATTCGGGCGCCGAGACGGTAGAAGCCGCCATCAAGTTCGCGCGTGGCGCGACCGGGCGCCCCGGCATCGTGTCCTGCTCGCATTCGTTTCACGGATTGTCCTATGGCGCGCTGTCGCTGATGGACGACACCAATTTCCGTTCCGGCTTCGAGCCGCTATTGCCCGGCTGTACCCAGATTCCCTTCAACGATCTTGCCGCGCTCGAGCAGGCGCTGTCGTCGCGCCAGGTCGCGGCCTTCATCGTCGAGCCGATCCAGGGCAAGGGCGTCAACATGCCCTCGGACGAATTCCTGCCCGGTGCCGCGGCGCTGTGCCGGAAATACGGCACGCTGCTTGTTGCCGACGAGATTCAGACCGGGATCGGCCGCACCGGCAAATTCCTCGCCGTCGAGCACTGGAATATCGAGCCTGACATGGTGCTGCTCGCGAAGGCGCTGTCCGGCGGTCATGTCCCGGTCGGCGCGCTGCTGACGCGCAAGAGCATCTTCGACAAGATCTTCAACCAGATGGATCGCGCCGTCGTGCACGGCTCGACATTCTCGAAGAACGATCTGGCGATGGCCGCCGGCATCGCGACGCTCGACGTCATCAAGGCCGAGAAGCTGGTCGAGCAGGCCGCCAAGCGCGGCGCCGAGCTCCGCCTCGCGCTGACGCGGATGGTGCCGGGCTATGAGCTGATGAAGGAAGTCCGCGGCAAGGGATTGATGATCGGCATCGAGTTCGGCCCGCCGAAGTCGCTGCGCCTGCGTGCATCCTGGAACGTGCTGGAGACCGCCAACAAGGGCCTGTTCTGCCAGCTCATCACCGTGCCGCTGTTCAAGGACCACAAGATCCTGACCCAGGTCGCCGGCCACGGCCTCCACACCATCAAGCTCCTGCCACCGCTCGTCCTCACCGAGGACGACTGCACCTGGATCGAAAAGGCCTTCGACACCGTCATCGCCGGCAGCCACAAGGTCCCCGGCGCGATCTGGTCGCTCGGCAAGACGCTGGTCGACAACGCGGTGCGCAAGTCGGCGTAGCCGTGTGGACTCGTAGGGCGGATTAGCGAAGCGCAATCGCCGTAGCTCTCACCAACCAACGCGTGTTGGTGGACTACGCCTTCGACTAATCGGCTCTATCAACGACCTGGGAGGAGATGAAATGCGCATCACAGGCGGTTGTCATTGCGGAGCCATCCGTTACGAGGCTGAAGGCGAAGCCCTTACGCACGCCCTCTGCCACTGCTCGGATTGCAGGCGCCACGCCGGCGCGCCGATGGTCGGCTGGACGATGTATCCCGCCAATGCCGTCAAGGTGACGCAAGGCCAGCCCAAGGTCTACGAATCATCCGAGCACGGCCGCCGGCATTTTTGCGCCAACTGCGGCACCGGTCTTTTCTACGTCAACGAGCAGATGCTGCCCGGGATCATCGATGTTCAGAGCGGAACCTATGATGATCCTGACGTCGTTCCGCCAGTGATCCATGTCCAGGTCGCCGAGCGGGTCCAATGGATGGCACGCGCGCACGAGCTGCCCGTATTCGACCGATACCCTCCGCAGCAATAGTCGCCCACAACCGTCCGGCTACGTGGCCGGAGTCCGCATCGCCGTCTCGAACTTCTCGCCGAACTCGGCAAGCTCGTCGGCGGCGAGGTCGCTGACGGCCCAGAAATTCAGGCCGTGATCGCTCCAGTGGCGGATGTTGAAGCCCTGCCGCTGGCTCATCCGGGCGGCGTGGCGCTCGGTGTCCGATGTCTGCGCGACGAACAGGTTGATGACGTGCTGGCGCCTTCGATAGACCACGGCGCCGATCGGGCGGGCGTCGACATAGTCGAGGCGTCCGCCGATCAGGGTAAAGCCCAGGGCGGTGAGGTCGATCACCGGCGGGGCGACATCGAGCCTGCCGTTGAACCACGGCTTGACCGTGTGCTGGTCGGTGGAAAGCACGTCGGTGAGATGGCCGGCCTGCAGCGAGCGCAGATGCGCCGAGACCAGTTCCGACTGGACGCGCGCCTCGTCGTCGCTGCGCAGGATGACGGCGACGAGACCGGTGGCAGCCATCGCGGAGACCGCCGATCCCAGCGCGAAGCCGCGCAGCACCGCGCGGCGACTTGGGGCAACCTTCGGCTGCGGCAGCGCGGCCTCGATGCGCCGGCGCAGCTCGGGCGGCGCAGTGTAGCTTGCATCTTTTTCCGCGATCATGCGGCTGATCGCGCGATAGTCTTTCGCCAGCTCCGTGCAGCGCGGGCAGCCTGCGAAGTGGTCCTCGACCTCGCGCGCATGTCCCGCGTCGAGCTCGCCGTCGATCAGCGCCTGAAGCAGCACCTCGGCTTCCTCGCAGGTCATTTTGCTTGCTCCTGTTCCGCAAGCCACGCCGAGCGCAGCATCGCGCGGGCGCGGGCAAGTCGCGACATCACGGTGCCGACGGGCACGGCCGCAACATCGGCGATCTGGCGGTAAGAAAGGTTCTGGATTTCCCGGAGCACGAAGGTCTCGCGAAACGGTTCGGCGAGCGCCGCGATCAATCGGCGAATTGCCGCGGAATCCTTCTCGCGCAGCATCTGCGTCTCTGGCGTCTCCTGCGCCTCATGCCAGAGCGGGGTTACCTCCGAGCTACCAGCGACATCCTCGATCGCGCCGGTCTTGATGCCCGCGCGCCGCGCATATTCGGCGCGGCAGACATTGCGCAGGATCGCGAACAGCCAAGGCTTCATTGCCGGCCCGCGATAGCTGTCGAAATGCTTGTAGGCGCGCAGGAAACATTCCTGCACCGCATCTTCGGCATCGCTGGCGTCCCGCAGGAGATAGCGTGCCAATGTATAGGCATCGTCGAGATAAGGCAGTGCGGCCTCGCGAAAGCGCCGCGCCTTCTCGGGATTGTCCTCCGACGCGTTCATCGCCTCATGCCCGGTTTGTGCGGCGAATGTCTTGGCCCGTGTCTTGGCCCGGCCGGTGTCGATCCGCCGGCCGGGCAGGGGTGCGCTGGCAGAGATCGTCAACTTACTCGACCCTGATCATGCCCGTCATGTGCGGGTGCAGGGAACAAAAATATTTGTACTCGCCGGCCTCCGTGAAGGTGAATGAAAAGCTGCCGTCGGTGTCCATGGGCTTCGACCTGAATTTTCCCGCGCATACCACCGTGTGCGGAATGTCGTCGCGATTGGTCCAGGTGACGGTCGTGCCGGCCTTCACGTCGAGCTGCGCGGGCTGGAAAACGAAATTGTCGATATGCACTTCCATATCGGCGGCGCGCGCAGCGGTGGCGCGGAGCAGCATGGCCGCGGCGACGGCGATGCCGAAGTCACGGCGATTGATCGTGCTCATGAACCTGTTCCTCTTCAGCCCTGCAGCGGCGTGTCGATGATGGCGAGGCGCTCCTGTCCCTGCTTGAAGTTGACGCTGGCGATGCCGAGCACGCTGCGCAGCTTGGCATCCTCGACCTTCATCGGACCCGGCGAGGGCGCAGTGCCCGGCGCCGGCTGCGGGAAGGCGGTCGAGCGCGCGGTGTGGAAGGTGACGTTGCCTTCGACCTTCTGCATCACCTGGTGGATGTGCCCGTTCAGCACGGTCACCGAGCCGAAACCCTTCACATATTCCAGCGCGCGTGCGCCGTCCTCGGTGCCCCAGCCCCAGGTCGGATAGACGGTCCACAGCGGGATGTGGGCGAACAGCACGATAGGGGTCGATTTCGAGCGGCCCTTCAGATCGTCCTCGAGCCATTCGAGCTGCTCGGCGCCGAGATTGCCCAGGCCTCCGGCCTTGAGGTCGACGACGTTGACGAGGCCGACGAAGTGCACGCCGCCGGCGTCGAACGAATACCAGCCGGCGCCCCTGGTGCCGCGGCCGTAGCGCTCCTTGTAGAGCTTGACCTCCTCGTCGATCAGGTCGTGCTCGCCCGGCACGTAATGCACGTCGAGCTTGGCCTGCGAGATGACGCGCTCGGCATTGTCGAATTCGGCGGCCTTCGACAGATGTGTGATGTCGCCGGTGTGGATCATGAAGGAGGGCTTCGCCGGCATGGCGTTGATCTTGCCGATCCCTTCTTCCAGCGTGCCGAGCGCGTTCGGATTGGCGGCCTTGTCGAAGCCGACATGGCTGTCGCTGATCTGCAGGAAGGTCATGCCGGAAGCCTCGGCGGCTTGCGCAGAACCGACCATGCCGAGCGAGCGCGGCACGCCGCCCGCCACTGTCCAGAGCACGCCGGTGCCCGCCCAGGTCATGCACTCCAGCACCCTGCGGCGGCTCACGCCGCGCCCTTCGTCCCTGTGGTCGTGATCGAACTCGCTCATCGCAGTTCTCCATGCGCCCGTGATTGGGTCTGCGGAGATGTGATTGGGCGAGGGGAGGGGTTATTCCCGGCAGCGGCGGTCTATTGGCGCGAGGCGATGACGATTTCGTGAGCAGCAGCGCCGTGCAAGGTGTATCCCGTCAGGCGGCTGCGACCCAGCCTCGGAACGTAAATCCGGCGTAGAACAGGGCGACGTCGGAAAAGCCCGCTTCCGCGAGAAGCGCTTCGTCCTCTTCGGCGGACAGAATGGGCAGCCGCTGCGCCATGGAAGCGGCGGAGGCCGACACCTGCGCGGGATCGGCTCCGGTGCCGTTCGCGAACATGACGGAGCGCGTCAGCCAGCATTCGAGCGCGCCGCCCCGCGGCCGGCTGTGATGCGCCACGACGAGCGCCGCGCCCGGCTTGAGCCGTCGCCGCATCTCGCGCAGCGTGCGCAGGCGCTCCGGCTTCGAAAGGAAATGCAGTGTCAACAGGCAGGTCGCGCCATCGAAGGGCCCGGCAGGTGCGTCTTCGATCAAACCTTGCATCAACCGGACCCTCGCGGCGAGCGGCCCCAGCACGTCACGCGCGAGATCGAGCATCGCCGCCGAGGGATCTATCCCCGTGAAGCCCCAGCGCGGCCTTGCCTCGGCGAACGCTTTCAGCTCCAGACCGCCGCCGGCACCGAGGACGAGGATATCAGCCGCTTCCGGCGCGCGTTCGGCGAGCAGCAGCGACGCCATGCGCTGAAGATCGGCGAAGCCGGGCACCTTGCGCGGCGTATCCTCGGCGTAGCGGGCGACCGCTGCGCGATCGCTGAAGTGGCGCACGATCTCGGAAACCGGCGAGGCAGCGGTGGACGCGTCATTCTTCATGCGCATTCTCGATCGAAATCCCGGTCTGCGTCATCAGATGACGCGCGAGCGCGTGCTGATGGGGAGGAAAGTCATGGGCCGGCACGCTCGGCCGCGACGAGAAGCGCGCGTACCAATTGGAGAGCCGGGAGCAATCGGACGGGATCGGCACGTCGTAGAAGCCGTCGACGTAACGAAGCGTCGCCATCGCGACGCAATCGGCGATGGTCACGGCTTCGCCGGCCAGGAATTCGGCATCGCCGATCATCCGCTCGGCGAGCCGCAGTTTCTGGAAATGGCTGGGAGCGCAGATCTCGGCGACGTCGCGACTTTCGCGGTCGACGCCGCGATTCAGAAGGCTGCCGTGCCGGGCCCACAGGGCGAAGAACGAAAGCGCGTCGTCAAAGACTGTGACGAGCTCCCGTGTGTGCGCCCGGTCCGCTGGCGTCCTGCCGCGCATGTCTGGGCCCGGACGGGTGTCCTCGAGATATTCGAGGATCGCCAGCGACTGCCCGACCACCGTCCCGTCGTCGTCTACGACGATCGGCAACGAACTGGCGGGCGTGAGACCTTTGAGCAAGGCCGGCGGCCAGTTCGTCTGGTCGGTCGGCGGATCCAAACGGATCAGTTCGATATCCGTGAGGCCCTTTTCGGCGACGTAGATAGTCAACCGCTGCGGGTAGGGGCCGAAGGCGAAGTTGTAGAGTTTCATGAGCCCGATCGTCGGTGGCGGCGCAGCGCGCCCGGCTACGCGACGATATAACGCCTTCTCGCATCTTTCGCAACTTCAATTGTTGCGTGATGCGTTCGGCCGGCCAGCATTCGACGCATGTACGTCGATCAGCTCCGCAAGCCGGTATCGAGGCGATAAAGCAGTGTGTGAAACCGCCCTTTGCTTGGGGCGCGTGTAGGAAATTGCTGGACGAGCTGCCTGATCTCGGGCGATGCACGCCCTATCGCCCACCGAATTTCAGCGTCGCTCGCACCGGGTTCGTCGCCGGCCGAAAGCGCCCTTGCATGCGCGGCGTAGGCGGCTGAGCTCAAGATGTGATTTGTCTGGTGCGATGTCGCGATTGGATGCGTGTAAGCCGTCGCGGCAGCGGTCGAAGCGGCACGAGCGGCTGCAGCTGCGGCAGGATCTTGCACATCTTTTGCGGCCGACTGTGCGCCCCACGCGAAGTTGCGAAGATCTGCGGTCCGTACACCGCTGCGCGCGAAAGCTCGTGCGGCGTAGATGGCTTGGTGCGGACGAGCGTCATTTGGAGCGCGCGCCTCGAACACCGGGAGTGCTCGTTCCGCGCAGTCGGCGGCCCAATTCGCAACATGGCATAGCTTCTCGATCGTCAATTCCGGTAAGGTTGGTTTGTCCATTTATTTGAACTTCCTCCACAATGGATATTCGCAACGAACTAACGTGTTGCTCTGGGCTGTTTCAATATAGAGGACCGGCGACGCGGCTTTGGATTAGCCCGGTGCTGCAGTGAGCGGGCTTCATCGTTCCGATCGCGCGAATTCCCGCAGGGCCTGCAACAGCATTGGCGGCGCTTCCTGCGCCACGCAATGGCCGATGCCATCGAAATTCCACGCGCTGACATCGGGAATGAGCGAGACGGCTCGTGACGCCATCTCCTTGTAGATCGGCCAGGACTTTTCGGCTGTGGCCACGCGCACGGGACAATCGATTTCACTGAGCCAGCCGAAAGGATTGCCGCGCGCATCTCCGGCGTAGACCTGCTCCATGGCCTCGAAGATCGGGCGCAGGATCGCCGACTCGATTTCGGGCGTGCAACGAAGCCGTACCCTTCCGTTCTCCAGGGGCGCAAAGCCATGCCTGATATAGGCCCAGAGCGAAGTCTCGGACCAATCCGCAAATGCCGGCGCGGCGCGATAACGTGTAAATACCGCGTCAAAACTGTCGAACTCGGCCTGGCGGCGCAGGGCGCCTTGCACGGAGGAGGTTGCTCGTTCGCTCAATCCCGTCACGCAGTCGCGCGCGGCGCGCGGATCCATAATGGTCGGCTCCATCACGAACAGGCGTGCGAAGCGTCCCGGCAGCAGCTTTGCGGCAAGCAGCAGGTCGGTTGCGCCTGCGCTGTGGCCGATGCCGTAAATGTCGTGCAGATCAAGCTCTTCGATGACCGCGCACACGTCCTGCGCATAGTCCTGAAAGTGATAGCAGTTCGCCGCGGGCTTGTGGCTGTCGCCGTGGCCGCGGCGATCGAGCGCATATACCGTGTAGTCGGATGCAAGATCGCGCGCGACGTCATCCCAGACGTCGGCCACGAAACCTGTGCCATGCAGCAGAAGCGCGGGCGGCCGGTGCGAGCTGTCTTCGGCCCATTGCACCAGCGCAATGCGCCTATCTGCAGACCCGATCGAGATGCGGCGCTGACTGAGCATACATTCTACACTGCAGAAACAAGCGTGATCCGGCCTGCCTCGCCGCGCTTACGATGCGGCTTCAGCCTGATTTCCACGTCCTGGTCGAAAGCAGTGAGCATCCGCATCAGTTTTTCCACGGATGCGAGCTTGAGGTGACCCCGCAGGAGTTTCGAGAGGTCGGGCTGTTTCATTTCGACCAGCTTGGCGGCCTCGGTCTGAGTCAACTCCCGTTCGGCCATCAGCCGCTTGAGCTGCGCGACCAGCGCGGCCTTCAATTGATGCTCCTCGGCGTTGGGCAAGCCGAGATCAGCGAAAATGTTGCCGGAGCCCTTGGTATGGGCGGGCACTTTTTTCTTGGCGCTCATCGCTAGTCTCCCTTGGTTGCCTTGTGGATAGCCTCCGCGTCGCGTAGACGCTGCCGGATCAAATCCATATGTCGTTGCGGTGTGGCGATCCCACTTGTGGATTTCTTTTGGAACGCATGCAGGACGTACAGGACGCCTTCGAACCGGACTGTGTAGACGGCTCGGTAAGTGTCGCCGTCAAAATTGTCTCGAATCTCTAGTACGCCGCCCAGGCCCTTCAAGGGCTTGGCGTTGCGTGGATGCTCGCCCAGTTGCGCTTCGAAAAGCGATTGACCGATCTCGCTTCGGACGGCTGAAGGAAAGGCCCGCAAGTCCTTCTGGCTCGAGCCCACGAAAATGGCAGGCTTAATCTCGCGCAACGCATCATTCACTTTTATATAGTAATATACCTATAGGATTTGGTCAATGGCTGCTGCCAAAGGCGAATTCGGCGCACAGAACGAGATGGGTTACCGCCCGTCCTCCAAAATCATCGCAGCGGCCTTCTCCGCGATCATCGCGGTCGGGGTGTTGGTGTTGCCCGAGGTGATCGTCGGCATCACGGACGCATCGGCGATGCGGAGGCCGGCGATGCCGTAGAAGCGCAGGCGTTCGTCGACCACGGCCATCGGGTCGCTGGCCGTGCCCATCTTCGCGGTGCCGACTGGGTGGAAGATCGTGGTGCCGATATCGCCGGCGGCTTTTGCCAGCGATGCATCGTCATCGCCCACAGAGGGGCCGGGCAGGAATTCCTCCGGCCGATATTGCGCAAGCGCTTTCTGCTTCATCAGGCGCCGCGTGGTGCGGATCGCGTCGGCTGCGACCTGGCGGTCCTCGTCGGTCGAAAGATAATTCGGTGCGATCGACGGTTTCTCGTCAGGCTGGGCCGAGCGGATGCGCACGGTGCCGCGCGACGTCGGCTGCAGGTTGCAGGCGCTCACGGTGATTGCGGGGAAGCGGTGCAGGGGATCGCCGAACTTGTCGAGCGACAGTGGCTGCACGTGGAACTGGATGTTGGCGCGCTCGCGGCGCGGATCGGAACGGGTGAAGATGCCGAGCTGGGACGGCGCCATGGTGAGCGGACCACGGCGGCGCAGCGCGTAGTCAAGGCCCATCAGGCCGCGGCGGAACAGCGAGTAATAGGTCTCGTTCAGCGTACGCACGCCAGTGACCTTGTAGATCGCGCGCTGCTGCAAATGATCCTGCAGGTTGCGCCCGACGCCCTGCCTGTCGAGCACGACATCGACGCCGAGCGGCGCAAGCCAGTCGGCGGGTCCGATGCCCGAACGCTGCAGCACCTGCACCGATCCGATCGCGCCGGCCGTCAGGATCACTTCGCCCGTGGTGCGGGCCTCGATGATTTCATTGTCGCGGATGAAGCGCACGCCCACGGCGCGGCCATTCTCGACGAGCAGGCGATCGACCAGCACGTTCTTTTCCAGCCGCAGATTCGGCCGGTGCAATGCGGGCTTTAAGAAGCCGCGCGCGGAAGACCAGCGGCGGCCGCGCTTCTGGTTGACGTGGAAATAGCTCACGCCTTCGTTGTCGCCGGTGTTGAAATCCGGAATGCGCTTGATGCCCATTTCTTCCGCGGCGTCGCCGACGGCGTCCAGCACTTTCCAGGACAGCCGCGGCGCCTCGATGCGCCAGCCGCCGCCCGTGCCGTGGTCCTCGCTCGGCCCGAGGAAATGATCCTCGATCCCGCGGAACACCGGCCGCACGTCGTCGTAGCCCCAGCCGGTGAGGCCGAGCTGGCGCCAGTGATCGTAATCGGCGGCCTGTCCGCGCATCGAGATCATGGCGTTGATCGCCGAGCAGCCGCCGATCACTTTGCCGCGGGGATAGGCGAGCGCGCGGCCGTTGAGGCCGGGCTCCGCCTCGGTCTTGAACATCCAGTCGGAACGCGGATTGCCGATCGCGAAGAGATAGCCGACCGGGATGTGAAACCAGATCCAGTTGTCGTCGCCGCCGGCTTCCAGCACCAGCACGCGCTTTGAGGCATCGGCCGAAAGCCGGTTGGCCATGATGCAGCCGGCGGTGCCGGCGCCCACGACGATATAGTCGAAATCACCCTCGAGCTTTCCAGGCATTCTCTTGCTTTCCACCCGTCCGTGGGCCGCGTTGCCCGAAAATGTTCCAGGCATCTGCGCATTTTTCTGCTGCCCAAACAATCAGACGTGGGCGGGAGGGACAAGCCCAGCCATGACGAATAGGCATGACCGGCCGGTGCGCCTGTTGGGTGGACCGCCGCTTGCATGCTAAACATCACACACGTTTGAATCACAGAACTTGAGAAGTGCCATGCCCATCGTCAACCGCGTCGCCGACCTGCAGCCCGCCATCCAGGCCTGGCGGCGGGATATCCACGAAAATCCCGAGCTGATGTACGACACCCACCGCACTGCAGCATTCGTCGCCGAGCGGCTGCGGGAATTCGGCTGCGATGAGGTCGCGACGGGGCTCGGCCGCACCGGCGTGGTCGGCGTCATCAAGGGCAAGAAACCAGCCGGCAGTGGCGACATCAGGGTGATCGGGCTGCGCGCCGACATGGATGCGCTGCCGATCGAGGAGGAGACCAATCTGCCCTATGCATCCAGGACGCCGGGTAAGATGCACGCCTGCGGCCATGACGGGCACACCGCGATGCTGTTAGGGGCCGCCCGCTACCTCGCCGAGACCCGCAATTTCGCCGGCAACGCGATTGTGATCTTCCAGCCGGCCGAGGAGGGCGGCGCGGGCGCTGCCGCGATGATCAAGGACGGGCTGATGGAGCGGTTCGGCATCGAGCAGGTCTATGGCATGCACAATGGCCCCGGCATCCCCGTCGGCTCGTTCGCCATCCGGACCGGCCCGATCATGGCGGCAACGGACGCGATCGACTTCAGGATCGAAGGCCATGGCGGCCACGCCGCGCGGCCGCACAAATGCATCGACAGCGTGCTGGTCGGCTCACAATTGATCACGGCGCTGCAGTCGATCGTCTCGCGCACCGTCGATCCCTTGGATTCGGCCGTGATCTCGATCTGCGAATTCCACGCCGGCAATGCCCGGAACGTCATCCCGCAGACCGCGGAGCTGCGTGGCACGGTGCGCACGCTGACGCCGGAGGTGCGGGCGCTGGTCGAGAAGCGCATCCATGAGGTGGTCGCCGGCGTTGCGCAGATGACCGGCGCCAGGATCGACCTCACCTACGAGCGCGGCTATCCCGTCACCGTCAACCATCGCTCGCAGACCGAGTTCGCGACCAAGATCGCCAAGGAAATCGCCGGCGAGAACAACGTCCACGAAATGCCGCCGATGATGGGCGCGGAGGATTTCGCCTACATGCTGGAAGCGCGCCCCGGCGCCTTCATCTTCTGCGGCAATGGCGACAGCGCCGGCCTGCATCACCCCGCCTACAATTTCAACGACGAGGCGATCGTCTACGGCACGTCCTACTGGATCAAGCTGGTGGAGAACACGCTCGCGGTGTGACGCCCTTTCGTCGTCCTTCCCCGTCATTGCGAGCGCAGCGAAGCAATCCATGCCTCCGCTTGCGGAGAGATGGATTGCTTCGTCGCTGCGCTCCTCGCAATGACAGAGTGTGGCGCTATCCTCGCACAAAACAAAAAGGCCCCGCGCATCGCGCGGGCCTTTGTTGTTGATGGCTCTGCCGCTCAGAACACGTTCGCGAACAGCACGTAGAGCGAAGCCGACAGCATGATCGCGGCGGGCAGCGTCAGTACCCAGGCCATCAGGAGGTTGCGGATGGTCGCCATCTGCAGCCCCGAGCCGTTGGCGGCCATGGTGCCGGCGACGCCGGACGACAGCACGTGCGTGGTGGACACCGGCAGGCCGAAGGTGTCCGCGGCTCCGATGGTGGCGGCGGCAACGAGTTCGGCGGAGGCGCCCTGCGCGTAGGTCAGGTGGGTCTTGCCGATCTTCTCGCCGACCGTGATCACGATCCGCTTCCAGCCGATCATCGTGCCGAGGCCGAGCGCGATCGCCACCGCGATCTTCACCCAGGTCGGGATGAACTTGGTCGCGCTGTCAAGCGAAGCCTTGTAGGCATTCAGCGTCGCGACGTCTTCCTTGCTGAGGTCGCTCTCCTTGTCCTTCATCAGGAAGCGGATCGCTTCCGAAATCAGGTACATGTCGTTGCGGGTGTTGCCGACCGCTTCCGCGGGCACCTTGGTCAGCGAGCCGTACCTCGTCACCTGGTCGCTGACATCTTTCACCAGCACCGCGAGCGAGGGGAACGTGCCCTCATTGAGGTGGTGCAGCGAGATGTACTGCGTCACGGCCGGACGGGGATCGCCGATGATGCTGTGACCGGCGCCCTTCGCCGCGATCACCTTGGAGGCAGCTTCCGAGTTCTTCTGGAACTGGGCGACCATGGATTCCGGCAGCGTGCGGTTCAGCGCATACGCCGTCGGCACGGTGCCGATCAGGATCAGCATGATCAGGCCCATGCCCTTCTGCCCATCGTTGGAGCCGTGCGCGAAGCTGACGCCGGTGCAGGTCAGGATCAGGAGGCCGCGGATCCAGAGCGGCGGCGCCTTGTGGCCTTCCGGCGCGGCATAGAGCGCAGGGTTGCGCACGATCATCTTGAGCACGAGCAGGAGTATCGCGGCGCAGATGAAGCCAACCAGGGGCGACAGCAAGAGCGCGTAGCCGATCTCGGTGGCCTTGCTCCAGTCGACGCCGGAAGTGCCATCGCGGCCGCGCATCAGCGCGTTGGCAATGCCGACGCCGATGATCGAGCCGATCAGCGTGTGCGAAGACGAGGCCGGCAGGCCGAAATACCAGGTGCCGAGATTCCACAGGATCGCGGCGATCAACAGCGCGAACACCATGGCAAAGCCGGCGCTGGAGCCGACTTGCAGGATCAGCTCGACCGGCAACAGCGAGATGATGCCGAAGGCGACCGCGCCAGACGAGAGCAGCACGCCGAGGAAGTTGAAGAAGCCCGACCACATCACCGCGACTTCGGCCGGCAGCGAATGCGTGTAGATCACGGTCGCGACCGCGTTGGCGGTGTCGTGGAAGCCGTTGACGAATTCAAAGCCGAGCGCAATCAAGAGCGCAACGAACAGCAGGATGTAGGGCAAGAACGTGGTGACGCGGGTGCCGGTGGCATCGACGTCGGAATAGATGCTGTAGGCGACGAACAGCAACCCCGCCGCGAGGATGCCGAAGAAGAGGATCATCGTCAGCGGATTGAAGCCTTTATCGAGATTTGGCCTTGAAGCCGGCTGAATCGGTCTTTCGTCGCGTACTGAAGTATTGAGTGCAAAATCGGTCATTCTGAGGCCCCGTCGAAATACGGAAGGAGGCCCTTAGTCTTGACCATTGACTTGAAGGTTAGATGACAGCCGTAGTGTGCTTGAATGAAACGCGTGTCGCAACGGTGCTTGGGTGTTGCATCGATGATCGTCTGTCACGCGCGCTCGCGACACGAATGTTGACCATTCACATGACGAGCCATGCTCGTAGCGAAAGTGTGTGATGGATGTGTGATGGAGAGGAGCGGTCGCGCGCTGCCTGACGCCGGGGCTGTGGCGCCGTGGCAGCGCGTCGACCGCATGGGAACGTCATTGGCGTGAACAAGACGCCCCAAACTCCCCCTGTAATAGGGGAGTATTGTCCATCAATGTAAGGTTGTAAATAGATCAACGGCTTGATATTTGCAGTGCTATGCATGGGGCCATGCTTATGCCGCAGCCCGCGCGCGTTTCCTCAACAGTTCCGCGGCGATCTTCAGATCCTCGACAAAGCGTTGATATTCCCGCGCTTTCGCATCCTCATCGGGGAGCCGCAGCAGATAGGAGGGATGCACCGTCACCAGCGCCTTGACGTCGTTGTCAAGATCGATCAGGCGGCCGCGGTTCTTGTTGATCGGCGTGAGCTTGTTGAACACGCATTGCGCAGCGGTCGCGCCCATCGCCACTACCAGGTCCGGTTTGATCGATGCGAGTTCCCGCTCATACCATTGGCGGCAGGCCTTGATCTCCGGCGTATTCGGCTTCTGGTGCAGGCGGATCTTGCCGCGCGGCACAAATTTGAAATGTTTCACCGCATTGGTGACGTAGACCTTTTTGCGGTCGATACCGGCTTCGTCGAGCGCGCGGTCGAGCATCAGGCCGGCGGGACCGACGAACGGTTTTCCGGCGAGATCTTCCTTGTCGCCCGGCTGCTCGCCGACCAGCATCACCTGCGCGCTTTGCGGGCCTTCGCCGAACACGGTCTGGGTCGCATGCTCATAGAGATGGCAGGCGCGGCAATCGGCGGCTTCCTTCCGCAGCGCACTCAGTCGGTCGGCGTGGCGGATCATGGCGGGTTCCGGTGGCGTGGCGATTTCGCTTGTGGGCTTAATCGTCGAAGCCTCCCGCAGGTTCCTCGATTGCTTCGCTGCCAGCCGGGCCGGGTTGAAGATCGTAGCGTAATGACGCTGCCAGATTTCCTCCAGCCGATTGCCTGCAGGCATCCCGGCCTCGCCGATACCAGGGGTGATCGACACCGCATGTCCATCCCAATGTGCGCAGACATCAGGTGTGAGGATCGACCAGGGCATGTCGGCGAAGCGGCTCGCGAAGAATGGCGCCGCCAGTTCCACGACATGATGCTGCGGCTCGAACCAGGCGACGAAATGCGATTTGTGCTCGCGCCCGATCTCGCGGAAGCGGATCGACGTCCGCATCCGCTGTGCCTCGTGATGCACGGCCTTCGCCATCGCATGGATGCGCGCGACATCAGGGTCGTCGGCGACGTCGAGCAGGTCATGGTCGCGGCGCAGGCGCCACAACAGGCGATAGAGCAGGGCAAAGCGCTCGGCATCGCGATGCAGGATCGCGGTTTTCGCCAGCTCGACGAATTTGGCCGGCACGCTGAACGTGCCGTGCGGCGGCTCGAGCGGCGCTTCGCGGTCCGGCGCATCGAACGGTTCGACTTCGTTGTTGCGCACCGTCCACGTCACATCGTCAGGCGGCACCTCGTTCAGCACCAGCGTCCGTGCTGCCTTTCGCCAGCCGTCGAAATCAGTCTCGCTGCCCAGGATGATGTGGTGCATGGCACTTACTCTCCCTCCTGTCTCTCCTCTCGTCATGCCCGGGCTTGACCCGGGCATCCACGCCTTCCTCACCAAGGAAAGAACGTGGATGGCCGGGACAAGCCCGGCCATGACGGCTCTCATGAATCCAGTTGATTTCATTCATGAATTTATCCCGTTACCAATCTGATTGACTCCTCCCGCGCAGTTGGCTTTATATTAGAACATACCATGAACAATTGGGCCAGCTTCTAGTTTCTCCCGGAAGCCAGCAGCGGCCCCGATATCTTCCTTAAGGAGCGGCGCATGACGAGCGCACGCCTGAGCACGCTTGCGTCCCTACGTGGGCGCATCGAGCGCATTGAGACATCCAATGAAGCGCATCCGCTGCCGCGGATCGCGCTCGGTCATGCCGGCGCTGATGCGATGCTCAAGGGCGGCCTCGCGAAAGCCGCGGTGCACGAGGTGTTTGCCGAGGGGCACCAGGGCGCTTCCGCCACCGGTTTCATCGCAGGTCTCGCCGGCCGTCTTGCCGCGCGAAAGCCGCTGGTCTGGGTGCGGCAGGATTTTTCCGAAACCGAATCCGGCGCGCTGTCGATGAACGGTCTGTCCGAACTCGGCCTCGATCCGCGCCTCCTCGTCACCGTGCGCGCCGCCGACATCGACAATGCCTTGCGCACCACGGCCGATGCGCTCGCCTGCGACGCGTTAGGCGCCGTCATCATGGAAGTCTGGGGCGAGTCCAAGCAGCTCGATCTGGTCGCGAGCCGCAAGCTGACGCTATCAGCGCAATCATCAGGCGTCCCCGCGCTGCTGCTGCGCCTCGCCGCAACGCCGCTTCCGTCCACCGCGGAAACCAGATGGATCGTGCGCGCGGCGCATTCGCCGCCGGGCGCCAGTTGGAGCGCGTGGGGCGCGCCTCTGTTCGATGCGCAGCTCGTTCGCAACCGTCATGGCCCGGTCGGGCGATGGATCATGGAATGGAAATGTGATGAGTGCCTTTTCAGTGAACCGTCGGCGTATCCTCAGCCTGTGGCTGCCGCGCCTGCCCATCGATCGGATCAAGCGGCAACTGGCGCGCACCGCCTCGCCAGTTGATCGCCACACGGACGCCGCACCTCCTCTCCCGCAAGCGGGGGAGGGCTGGGGTGGGGGTGCCTCCGCGAGTCACGCAGTCTCCTTGATCGAACCGGCATCGCCGCGAGTTCCCACCTCTCCCTATGGGAGAGGTGAAGAAAGAGATCCCCAGTGTCGTGGTCATCAAGGAGCACAACGCGCTCGTCATCCACTCTCTCGACGACATCGCCGCGCGAAGCGGGCTGTCGACTGGCCTGCCACTCGCCAATGCTCGCGCGATCTGCCCGGAACTGACGGTCTATGATGCCGACGAGGTCGCGGATGCCAAAACGCTCAATGACATCGCCGACTGGTGCGACCGCTTCACACCTCTGGTGGCGCTCGATCCGCCCTACGGTCTCTTCCTCGATATCACCGGCTGCGCCCATCTGTTCGGCGGCGAACACGCGATGCTGCAGATCATCTGCGGCGCTCTCAGTCGGCGCGGCTTTGCCGTCAGCGGCGCGATCGCCGCCACCTCGGTTTGCGCGCGTACGCTGACGCGGCATTCGTCAGGCAGGATCATCGAGGATGGTGCGGAGGTCGAAGCTGTCAGCCCTCTGCCGATCTCGGCATTGGGCGCCGATGAGACGATCACCAAAGGCCTGCGCCGCGCCGGCTTGAAGACCATCGGCGATGTTGCTGCCCGCGCGCGCCATGAGATTGCGGCGCGTTTCGGTGCTGCCTTCACCACGCGGCTCGCGCATGCGCTGGGGCAGGGCGATGCGCCGATCAGTCCGCGCAAGCCATTGCCTGACTACATCGTCGAAAAGCGGTTTCCCGAGCCGGTCACGACCGAGCCCATGATCGCGATGACGCTGCAGAACCTCGCCAGAATGCTGGTCCAGGCGATGGACAAGCAGGGCAAGGGCGCGCGGAAGCTGGAAGCAGGCTTCTTCCGCACCGACGGCGCGGTGCGCACGCTTGCCGTCGAGACCGGGCGCGCGGTCACGAAGCCCGAGGTGATCGACCGCCTGTTCCGCGAGCGGCTCGATGCACTGAGCGATCCCCTCGATCCCGGCTTCGGCTTCGACCTGATCCGCCTGTCGGCTGGTCGTACCGAGATCGTGGTGCAGCAGCAGCGCGATCTCGATGCCCATGTCCACGACAATGACGAGCTTGCCGCGCTGATCGACCGCATCGCCGCCCGCATCGGCGGCAAGCGCGTGGTCGTGTACCTGCCGGAGGATACCCATATCCCCGAGCGCGCGGCGCTTGCCGCCCCTGCGCAGCATCATCTGGCCGCGGCCTCGCAAGCCGCCTGGCCCGCGCGCGCCGAGGGCGAACCGCCGCTCCGTCCGCTGCGCCTGTTCGAAAGGCCGGAGCCGATCAAGGTGCCGTTCGCCACCGTGCCGGATGGACCGCCGCATCGCTTCACCTGGCGGCGCGCCACGCATCAGGTGGTGCGGGTCGAGGGTCCCGAGCGCATAGCCATGGAATGGTGGCAGCGCGACGGGAAGGTGCTGACGCGCGACTATTTCCGCGTCGAGGACGAGCAGGGCCTGCGCTTCTGGATCTTTCGCGACGGCCTTTACGACAGCGAACTGATCGACGAAGACGGCAAGCCCATTCCCGCCAATTGGTTCGTGCATGGGCTTTTCGCATGATGGAACCGGCGCCCGACTATGCCGAGATCGGCATCACAAGCAATTTCTCCTTCCTGCGCGGCGGATCGGATCCGCGCGCCTATGTGCATCAGGCGAGCATTCTCCGCATTCCCGTGATCGGGCTTGCCGACCACAACACGCTCGCCGGTGTCGTGCGCGCCTACAAGGAGCTCGAAAATTCGAAAGTGACCCATCCGCCAAAGCTGCTGATCGGTTCGCGCATCGTATTCATGGATGGCACGCCTGACATCCTGGTCTACCCGCGCGACCGCGCGGCTTACGGCCGGTTGTGCCAGCTTCTCACCCGCGGCAAGCGCGGCGATGACATCGAGCGGATCGAAAAGGGCGAATGTCATCTGAAGCTGAACGACCTCCTGGATTTCGCCGAAGGCCAGCTCCTGGTGCTGTCATTGCCGCATCGTTTCGAGATGGCCAAGGCGCTCGATCTGCTCGCGCGGTTGAAGGCGAGCCGCACTGATGGCGTGTGGCTCGCCGCAAGCCTACTCTATCGTGGCGACGACAGGCGGCGCCTGGCGCGATTGCACCATCTTGCGACCAAAGCCGGCGTGCCGCTGCTCGCGACCAACGAAGTGCTCTATCACCATCCGGCGCGCCGCCCGCTGCAGGACGTGCTCACCTGTATCAGGGAGAAGACGACGATCGATGCCATCGGCAGGAAGCTGGAAGCCAATGCCGAGCGGCATCTGAAACCTGCGCAGGAGATGGCGCGGCTGTTCCGCGATTTTCCCGACGCGATCGCCGAGACCATGCGCTTTGCCGACCGCATCACCTTTTCGCTCGATCAGCTCAAATATCAATATCCCGATGAGCCGGTGCCGCCGGGCAAGACCGCGCAGCGTCACCTGGAAGATTTGACGTGGCAAGGCGCGCACGAAAGATTTCCGATCCGGATTTCCCCGAAAATCAAAAAGACCCTGCACAAAGAATTGCGCCTGATCAGGAAACTGAAATACGCGCATTATTTCCTGACCGTGCACGACATTGTCCGGTACGCACGCAGTCAGAATATCCTGTGCCAGGGCAGGGGATCGGCGGCGAATTCCGCAGTCTGCTATGTACTCGGCATCACCTCGGTCAACCCGATCAAGGTCGATCTCCTGTTCGAACGCTTCATCTCGAAAGAGCGATTGGAGCCGCCCGACATCGACGTCGATTTCGAGCATTCGCGGCGCGAGGAGGTGATGCAATATGTCTATCGCCGCTATGGCCGTCACCGCGCCGCCATCATCGCAACCGTCATCCATTATCGTCCGCGCAGCGCGATCCGCGACGTCGGCAAGGCGCTGGGGCTGACCGAGGATGTCACCGCCGCGCTCGCCGATACCGTGTGGGGAAGCTGGGGCAAGGGCCTCAACGATATGCAGGTGCGGCAGGCGGGGCTCGACCCCAGGAACGAGATGATCGGACTCGCCGTCGATCTTGCCACCGAGCTGATCGAATTCCCGCGCCATCTCTCGCAGCATGTCGGCGGCTACGTGCTGACGCAGGATAGGCTCGACACCTACGTGCCGATCGGCAATGCCGCGATGGAAGACCGCACCTTCATCGAATGGGACAAGGACGACGTCGACGCGCTCAACATGATGAAGGTCGACGTGCTGGCGCTGGGCATGCTGACCTGCATCCGCAAGAGCTTTGACCTGATCGCCGATCACAAGGGCGAGCGCTGGGAGCTTGCGACCGTTCCGCAGGACGACAAGAGAGTCTACGACATGCTGTGCCGCGGTGAATCGCTCGGCGTGTTCCAGGTCGAGAGCCGCGCGCAGATGAACATGCTGCCGCGGCTGAAGCCGCGGGAGTTCTATGACCTCGTCATCGAGGTCGCGATCGTGCGTCCGGGGCCGATCCAGGGCGACATGGTGCATCCTTATTTGCGCCGGCGAAACAAGCAGGAGAAGGTGAGCTATCCATCACCGTCACCGGAGCACGGTCCTGCAGACGAATTGTACAGGGTGCTGCACAAGACCCTCGGCGTGCCGCTGTTCCAGGAGCAGGCGATGCGGATCGCCATCGAAGCCGCAAAATTCACCTCCGAAGAGGCCAATGGCCTGCGCCGCTCGATGGCGACCTTCCGCAATCTCGGCACCATCGGCAAGTACGAGGACAAGCTGATCGGCAACATGGTCGCACGCGGCTACGATGGCGAATTCGCCAGAAGCTGCTTCGACCAGATCAAGGGTTTTGGCTCCTACGGCTTCCCGGAAAGCCATGCCGCGAGTTTTGCCCAACTCGTCTACATCTCCTCCTGGCTCAAGCATCATCATCCCGACGCCTTCTGCTGTGCGCTGCTCAACTCGCAGCCGATGGGCTTTTACGCTCCCGCGCAGATCGTCGGCGACGCCCGCAAGAACGGCGTCGAAGTCCGCGAGATCGATGTATCCTTCAGCTTCGCCCAGAACACGCTGGAGGAGGGCAGCGGTAAGCACTGTGCCGTGAGGCTAGGCTTCCGCCAGATCGACGGCTTCAACTGGAAAGACCCGGATGAGGAGAAGCTGAAGCAAATCCAGGCGTCATTCCATGGTGAACCTGCGATGTTGCCGCACGCTCCCACCTCTCCCCAGCGGGGAGAGGTCGACTTGCACATGACCATGTGCAAGTCGGGTGAGGGGGCTCAGGTCCCACGAGAGACCGCGCCCCTCACCCGCGCTGGAGCCTGTCATCGGGCGCGCCTTCGGCGCGACCCGTTGGGCGCGACCTCTCCCTATGGGAGAGGTGAAGAAATCGACTGGGCCGACCGCATTGTCGCTGCGCGGCAGCGGCGTCCCTTCACCTCGCTGGAGGATTTCGCCCGCGACACCGGCCTGCCCAAGCGTGCGCTGATCCTGTTGGCGGACGCCGATGCCTTCCGCTCGATCGGGCTCGATCGCCGCGCAGCGCTCTGGACAGTGCGGCGGCTGCCCGACGATGTCCCATTGCCTCTGTTCGAAGCCGCTGTTGCCCGCGAGCAGCCGGACGAGAACGCAAAACCCTTGCCGCAGATGCCGCGGCAGGAGCAGGTGGTCGCCGACTACCAGACCATCCGCCTGTCGCTGAAAGGCCACCCGATGGAGTTCCTGCGCGCGATGTTTGAAAAAGAGCGCGTGGTGTCCTGCAAGGAGATCTGCCATCGCAACGACCGCCGCCGCGTCCGTTGCGCCGGCGTGGTGCTGGTACGGCAGCGTCCGGGCAGCGCCAATGGCGTGGTATTCATGACGCTCGAGGACGAAACCGGCATCGCCAATATCGTGGTGTGGCCGAAGGTGATGGAGCAATACCGGAAAGAGGTGATGGGCGCGCGTCTGATCTTGGTCGAGGGCTATATCCAGAGCAGCCCGGAGGAGGTGACGCACCTGGTCGCGCAACGCATGATCGACCGCTCCTACGACCTCATCAATCTCTCCAACGACGCCTTCAGCGCCAAGCCTGCCGTGCCCGCCGGCCCCGCTTTGGTCGAACCCCTCAATGACGATCGCCGCGACCACGGCGAAAACTCCCCGCAAAGAATCCGCCACCCCCGCAACGTCCGCATTCTGCCGCCGTCACGCGATTTCCATTGAGGGAGCGCGCCGCCTCTCTCCTCCGTCATTCCGGGGCGCGCGCAGCGCGAGCCCGGAATCCATTGCGCCGCACCCGCAGGCGGAGAAATGGATTCCGGGCTCATCGCTTCGCGATGCCCCGGAATGACTCCTCATCCCGAGGAGCCGCGAAGCGGCGTCTCGAGGGATGGGCCACGGGCTCCCTCAGTCATTCCGGGGCGCGAAGGCGCGAACTATGATGCGTAACCACAGAGAATCCATTTCGCAATGCACTCGGCGTTGGCGATCCCGTCCCGAAGGTCTAGCATGTCGAAAGTCAGTGCCGTTTTGGCTGCCTGGACTATCGTTCATCTGCAACGGGCGGGAGCTGACAATGAAGACGATTTTGGTACCGACCCAAAATACCCCGGCCATGACATCCACACTCGAAACGGCGGTGCTGCTCGCGCGGCGCACTGGCGCCTATATCGAGGGGGTTCCACTGTGGTTTGGCACGCCTGAGTTTGTCGTGGCGGGGCTGGCCAGCAGCTATTCCATGGAAACCTATCGGGTACGGCGCGAAGCGGAGGCGGCGGGCGAGCGCGAGCTGTTCGAGACCTTCATGCAGCAGCACGGTGTTGCTGCTGCGAAAATGACCGCGGACCGACCTTGGTATAGCTGGTTCGCCGAGGTGCCGCCGGGCGAGGGCCTCGTCGGCAGCCATGGCCGCGTGTTCGATGTGATTGTGATGAGCAGGCCGGGTGCTGCTACGGACCCTCTCTATCGGCGGGCGGTCGAGTCGGGATTGTTCGAAAGCGGTCGGCCTGTTGTGCTGTCGCCGCCGACTGCTCCGAAACAGATCGCGACCAACATCATGATCCACTGGAATGGCAGCACCGAGCAGGCCCGCGCCAACGCGTTGGCGATGCCGCTATTGCACCTGGCCGGACGCGTGACGGTGTTGACTGTCATCGGCGGACAGGATGTGCCGGGTCCATCGGCCGATCAGGTGCGCAAGCAATTGCGGTACAATGGCATTGCCGCCGAGCCCCTGAGCATCGAGCTGAACGGTCGCAGCACCGGCGAAGCGGTGCTCGCCGCGGCCAAGGCCGACGGCTGCGACCTGTTGGTCAAGGGAGCTTTTACAAGGACCAGGCTACGGCAATTGATTTTCGGCGGCGCCACCAGCCACATCATGGAACACGCAGACTTGCCGTTATTGATGGCGCATTGAAAATCGTGCCCACCGGACTGCCCGAGGTGTCATTCCGGGCATCGCGAAGCGGCGTCACGAGGGATGGCCGAGAAACTCTCACTGTCCGTCATTCCGGGGCGCGCGCAGCGCGAGCTATGATGTGCAAGTGCACATCAGAGAATCCATTGGGCCGCAGGCGCAAGTGGAGAAATAGATTCCGGGCTCGATGCTTCGCATCGCCCCGGAATGACAATGGCCAATGTCCTGCACGGACTCACGAGGATGATCGACGCGGCGGGATCGGCGGAACCACCTGCAGCTTAGGAAGATCCTCGGGGCGCAGCCGAAAGGCGACGGGATATTTGTCCGGGTTCACGTTCTCCTCCGGCTCGGTCGATCTCCAGACATAGAGGCATGTCGGACAACCGAACACGGTCCAGACCCCGGCAACGGGAGATTTGCTGCGGACCTCGATCTTGCCTGATCGACATCGCGGACATGCGGCCGGAAGAGTGTCGGCGGTTGTCGCCGTCATGTCCGCATCTCCTTCGCCAGAGCCATGAGCTTGGTCCGCCACTGATCGGTGTGCTGCGGCTTGTCGAGTTCCTCGCCATAGTCGCCGCGAATGTCAGGCGCGATCGGCGTGGTGGCGTCGATGATCATCTTGGTCACCACGCCGGCCGGACTGCAGGCCGGATCCAGGAGATTCTCCGCGAGATTCGGGATGGTCACGATGTCGCCCGCAGGGTTTACCTTCACCGATATCGCCCACATCACCTGCTTAAGATCGAACGGGTCGACTTGCTCGTCAACAACGATCACGACTTTTGCGTATCCGAGACCATGGGTCGTGGTCAGCACGCGCAAGCCCACATATTTGGCGAAGCCGCCATAGCGGATTTTTGTCGAGACGACGACCACCAGACCGTGGGTATAGAGTGCATTGACGGCAACGACTTCGGGAAACGTCGTCTTGAGTTGAAGGAAGATCGGCGCGCTCGTCGTCATGGCTTGCAGGAAGTCGAGCTCGGTCCAGGGCCGCCCCACATAGACCGCGTCGTAGACCGGATCCTTGCGGTGCGACACGCGATCGATCTCGATCACCGGATATTTATGGCATCCCGAATAATAGCCGGGGAATTCACCAAACGGCCCCTCGGTCTCGCGCTGTCCGCAAAGCAGGCGGCCCTCCAGCACATATTCGGATCCCCAGGGGACATCCAGGCCCTTTGCAGTCTTGACGACACGGTATGGCGCGCCCTGCATCACGGCCGCCATCTTGTATTCGAGCTGATCGTAAAGCAGCGGCGTCGCGCCCATCAGCGTGATGATAGGCTCGTTTCCCAGCGCGATCGCGACTGGCAAGTCTTGGCCGCGGGCTTCCGCATGAGCCATATGGATCGCGATATCGTGCTGCGGCACAGTCTGGATTCCAAGGCGATTCCACCCTTTGACCTGCAGGCGATAGATGCCGACGTTCTCGACATCGTCATTGTTCCAGTCGTCCAGGTCTCGGCTGATGGTGCAGGCTTTGTCGATGAAGTAGCCGCCATCGCCGCGGTTGAGACGAAACAGCGGCAGCAGTTCGTAGAGGTTCACGTCCTTGTCGACGACAACCTCCTGCCAGGGCGCGGTCTCAACGCGCTCCAATGTGCCAGGATATTGCTGGAAGCGCCGGACGAACTCAAAAAATTGATCGCGCATGCTGGCGTCTTTTTCCATGCCAAGCGCGAGAGCATGGTTGCTCCATGATCCATGTATGTTCATGGCGACCCGAGCGCTGGTGTAGCCGGCGATGTTGTCGAAATAGATCGCGGGGCTGTCCTCGCCGATCTCTGTAAGGGCGCAGGCCGCGGCGGCGATGTCGGGTTCAGGAAGAACCTGATCATGGATGCGCAGCAATTGCCGCTCTTGCTCGAGGACGGACAGGAATTCACGAAGGTCCTTGTAGGCACGCATTTCTGCCCCCGATTGCTCGGATTGGTTTCAGGCGGCGCGTAACGCGGCAATCTGCCGTTGCCAACGCGAGAGTACGGCTTGAGGATCGTGCAGTGCAAAGGTGACTCCGCCTGTCACATCCGCGTATGGCGCGACATGCTGGCGTACCGACTCGACCTCCGCCTCGAACAACGCCAGCGGCACATCGGCAGAAGAGTGTGCGAGGCGGCGACAGCGGAGCTTCATCTCGCAAATGCCGCCATCCAGTGAAAGCGCGATCGTGAGCCGTCCTTCGCGTTCAAGATTGGAGGCCATTGTCGATTGCGGAAAAACCGCAAAGCGGACGCGACCAGAAGGCACGATCACCATATCGCCTGCACTGAGCAGGGCAGCGTGAGGCCATCCGTCCGAACCAACCGTCGAGAGACGCAGCGCCTGGGTTTTGGTCTCCAGGTCGGTGCCATCGAGATAACGGACCACCCCGTCCGGGGTCTTGCTGCTGGTTGCGGGCGCCGCGTAGAAGTGCTCGGCTTCCTTCATTTCACATCTCCCTCGGAGGTGATCCGCATTCTCGCGGAAATCGAAGGCGGCAGTTCATTGAAGTGAGGCAGGATCGGTGCGCCGCGGTCATCGCGGTCTCCCGGAAGAGACAAGCGTGACTGGCCCTGCAAAAGAAGTACTACCAAAGGCTGTTCCCTGCAACGGCGCCCCCGCCCTCATCCCGAGGAGCCGCGTTAGCGGCGTCTCGAGGGAGGGGCTCCAGGCGAGAGCGGGGCCTCATGGTTCGAGACGCGCTGCGCGCTCCTCACCAAGAGGGTCCAAAGTCGCGTGCACGGCGAAGCAAATTATGCAAGCGATTCCAAGGTGATTTGCCTCGTCCAGCCCAGCCGCGAAAAACATTCCGCTTTCGCCGTCGGGCAAATCAGTGATTTAACTCCGCGCGTCTCACGGCGGATGAGGGGCGGTTCGCGATCGTCACGAACGTTGCGGTGAGATGCGGTGGACGTGATGGGTGTGACTGACGAGCACGCGCATCGCGGACGGCGAAGTCGTGTGGTCCTGGCGCCCCGACGCTGGCGCTAAGTTTTTTGCGCGAAGAAATCCGCGCGAGAGGCGATGGTGGCAAGAAAGCCCGGTCACCAAGGAGAGCACGAAGGAAACCGTAAACCATCGCGCAGGGAAAGCCGGAATGCTTCGGTTGAACCTGTGGTCCTACCCCCGTGCTTTTTGTTGCACGGGACCCACGGGTGCAACCAGCACCCGGCTTTCCCTGCGCCCTCTGCTATCGAGGAGGGTGGAAAGTGACGCAAACCTCGGACGCAATGCGCCGCGAGAACGCGAACTCACATCCCTCTGCTGTTTGAAATCTGAATCAGAACTCGCGGCGATGCCGTAGGGTGGGCAAAGCGACTTGTCCGCCGTAGCTCAACGAGCGAAGGCGGAAGCGTGCCCACCATCACGAGCGAAGTGGTAACGGTGGGCACGGCGCTGATGCGCCTTTGCCCACCCTACGGCTCCGCACCGCTGGCTCGCGCCACAACCACTCCCTGTGGTTATGGGTCCCTGCTTTCACAGGGGACGACATCGTAGGATGGGTAGAGCGCAGCGAAACCCATCATTCGTGCCGCTTACTCCGTCGCGATGGGTTTCGCTGCGCTCTACCCATCCTACGCATCATCTACGCGCTCACTCCACCGCCGCCCCGACCGGTGGGCCGCCGGGAGGTCGATGCAAGAACGTCATCGTCAGGTAGGCGCCGACCCAGGAGCCGATCGCCGCGAACAACACGTAGACCGAGTTTTCGGTGTAACTGATCACCGCATAGGACGAGAGCACGTACCAGACGCTGCTCCAGGTTGCCGCCGGCACGCGTTTGCGTGCCACCACGGCGGACGTGAACATCACGTAGACCGCATCGGTTGCGGCCGTCGCCAGCACGACGCCGGCGGCGGTCAAGGGATCGATGGCCATTGCAACTCCTTCCCAGTTCGGGCACTGCTCTTGGGCACACAATTGAGGGAATGCCGAAGCGCGACCGGTTCAACCATGCCGAAAAGGGCAGGCGGTCGGCATCGTCAAAACAGGAGGGATGGTCAGGCAGGATCTGCCTGCGCACGCAGGGCCTGTCACACGGCCCGCTTTAGTTTCGCCGGCCGTCACCCCCGGAATTGCCCGGGGCTTGGCATTCACCCGGCGTTCATGCCTCACTGTCCAAAGATAAACCGGAACCTGCGTCCAATTGTCGCTTTTTTGGTTGTCTGAACCGGTAATTGGGCACTATTAGCGCGCAGCGGAACCTCCGACATCAGCCACGGCCCATGGTCAAAGACATTACCAAGCAATTGCAGACCCTTAGCCGTCAGCGCCTGGCGCTGGTCGTGGCCGTGCTGGCGGTTGCCGGTGGCGTGGCTTACGCATCCCTGCACAACAAGGGGGCAAATGGCGGCCATTCGGAGATTTCGAGCCAATCCCGCAAAGGCCTGCAGCGCTACACGCCAACCCCTGCCGAATGGGCGAGCCTCAGCCTGCAGCCGGTCTCCGAGCGTGCCTTCCGCGCCGAATACGTGACCGAGGGCAAGATCGGCATCGACGAGGATCGCTCCACTCCGGTGTTCTCGCCCTATACCGGCCGCATCACCAAGCTGCTGGCGCGGCCCGGCGACAGCGTCGTCAAGGGCCAGCCGCTGTTCGTGATCGAGGCCGCCGACACCGTGCAGGCGCAGAACGACTACATCTCGGCGATGACCGGCGTGAACAAGGCGAAGTCCGCGGTCGATCTGGCGCAGATCCAGGACGACCGCGCGAAGAACCTGTTCGAAGGCAAGGCCGTGCCGCTGAAGGACTATCAGCAGACCCAGGCCACGCTGGTCCAGGCGCAAAACGATCTGCGCTCGGCGCAGACGACGCTGGAGGCCGCGCGCAACAAGCTGCGCATCCTGGGCTTCGGCGACGGAGATATCGATGCGCTGCGCCAGAAGGGCGGCATCAATCCGGAAATCACGATCTTCGCGCCGATCGGCGGCACGGTGGTGCAGCGCAAGGCCGGCCCCGGGCAATATGTCTCCTCGGGCGCCAGTGATCCCGTCTACGTCATCGGCGATCTCTCGACGGTCTGGCTGCTCGCCTTCGTCCGCGAGAGCGACGCCGCCAAGGTCGCGGTCGGGCAGGACCTCACATTCAGCGTGATGGCGCTGCCGGGCCGCTCGCTGACCGCGCGCATCAATTATGTCGCCGCAGCGATCGATCCGGCGACGCGCCGGCTCCTGGTCCGCGCCACCATCGACAACGCGGATGGCGCGCTGAAGCCGGAGATGTTCGCCAATGTCACGCTCTATTCGCCGGGCGACCATCCCGCGGTCGGCGTACCCAAGCAGGCGCTGATCTATGAAGGCGACCAGGTGCGCGTCTGGGTCGCGCATCCGGACAAGACGATCGAACTGCGCCAGGTCAAGCCGGGGATCACCAATGGCGATCTCGTCGAGATCGTCGGCAATCTGCGGCCAGGCGAGCAGATCGTCACCAAGGGCAGCCTGTTCATCGATCGCGCCGCCTCCGGTACCTGACATTCCCGGATTATTGAAAGCTTCGATCTGAAATGGATCGCCTCGTCGCTCTCGCAGTCAGCCGCCGCTATCTGATGGTCGGCATCTTCGCCGCCGTCATGATCGGCGGGCTGATTGCCTTCCAGCACCTCAACATCGAGGCCTATCCCGATCCGACGCCGCCGATGGTCGACGTCGTGACGCAAAGCCCGGGCCTGTCGGCAGAGGAGATCGAGCGCTACATCACGATTCCGATCGAGACCCAGGTCGCCGGGCTGAAGAACCTGCGCACGATCCGCACGATCTCGCTCTACGGCCTCTCCGATGTGAAGCTGCAGTTCTCCTTCGACTACACCTATGACGAGGCGCTGCAGCAGGTCCTGAACCGCCTCGCGCAACTGCCGCCTTTGCCCGGCAATGTGCAGCCGACGATCTCACCGCTCAGCCCGATCGGCGAGATCTTTCGGTACCGGCTGGTCGGCCCGCCCAACTACAGCGTCCTCGATCTGAAGACATTGCAGGATTGGGTGCTGCAACGCCGCTTCCGCGCCGTGCCCGGCGTGATCGACGTCACCGGCTGGGGCGGCAAGACCAAGACTTATGAGGTGCAGGTCGATTTCAACAAGCTCGTCGCCAACGGCCTGACCTTGCCGCAGGTGTTGCAGGCGGTGAGCAACGCCAACATCAATGTCGGCGGCAACACGGTCGATATCGGCACCCAGTCCGCGGTGGTGCGCGGCGTCGGCCTGATCCGTTCGGTCGACGATCTCAACAACACCATGGTGTCGCAGTCCGGCGGCAACCCCGTGCTGGTGAGGGATATCGCGACCGTCACCATCGGCGAGAAGCCGCGGCTCGGGATTGCCGGAATCGATAATGACGATGACATCGTGCAGGGCATCGTGCTGATGCGCCGCGGCGAGCAGAGCTCACCGACGATCGCCCGCGTCGAACAACTGGTCAAATCGATCAATCACTCCTCGATCCTGCCGCCGGGGGTCAGGATCGAGCGCATCTACGACCGCAAGGACCTGATCGATCTCACCACCCACACCGTGCTGCACAACATGGTGGTCGGCATCCTCCTGATCGTGCTGCTGCAATGGATATTCCTCGGCGATCTTCGCAGCGCGCTGATCGTCGGCGCAACCATTCCCTTCGCGCTGTTCTTCGCCGTGATCATCCTGGTGCTGCGCGGCGAATCCGCCAATCTGTTGTCGGTCGGCGCGATCGACTTCGGGCTGATCGTGGATGCCACCGTCATCATGATGGAGGCGATCTTCCGCCGCCTGTCACAGACCACGCGGCTTTCTGAAGCCGAGCAGAGCCATGTCTCCGCCGAAACCATGATGGGCATCAAGACCCACGCGATCCTGTCGGCGTCCGCCGACGTATCGCGCTCGATCTTCTTTGCCGCCACCATCATCGTGGCCGCCTTCCTGCCGCTGTTCACGCTGAGCGGCGTCGAGGGCAACATCTTCGGACCGATGGCGCGGACCTATGCCTATGCGCTCGCCGGTGGTCTGCTCGCGACCTTCACGATCACGCCGGCGCTGAGCGCGATCATCCTGCCCGCGCATATCCAGGAGACCGAGACCTGGATCATGAGGCAGCTCGATCGCCTCTATTTGCCCGTCCTGAACTGGGCGGTCGCCAACCGGCGAGTGGTGATGGCCGGTGCGGCCGCCCTCGTGGTCTTGACCGCGCTGTCGGTACGATTGCTCGGGCTCGAATTCCTGCCGAAGCTGGAAGAGGGCAATCTGTGGATCCGCGCCACGCTGCCGCCGACGATCTCGCTGCAGGAAGGCAATGCCTATGTCAACGAGATGCGCCGGATGATCCGCGCCCGTCCCGAGGTGGAATCGGTGGTGTCACAGCACGGCCGTCCCGATGACGGAACCGACGCCGCCGGTCTCTTCAACGCGGAATTTTTCGCGCCGCTGAAGCCCGCAAGCGAATGGCCCGGCACGCGCGACAAGGATGAGCTTACCGCGCAGCTCTTGGCGCAGTTGCAGGACAAGTTTCCCGGCGTCGAATTCAACTTCTCGCAATATCTGCAGGACAACGTCTCCGAAGCGGTTTCGGGCGTGAAGGGCGAGAACTCGATCAAGCTTTACGGCAGCGACCTGCAGGCGTTGACCGACACGGCCAATCAGATCAAGTCGGTGCTCTCGACGGTGCAGGGGATCACCGACCTTGCCGTGTTCACCTCGCTCGGCCAGCCGACGATCCAGATCGACGTCGACCGCGCCCGCGCCGCGCGCTATGGCCTATCGCCGGGCGACATCAATGCCACGATCAAGGTCGCAGTCGGCGGCGACAGCGCCGGCGATCTCTATGAGCCCGGCAGTGACCGCCATTTCCCGATCATCGTGCGGCTTGCCCCGGAGTACCGCAAGAGCGCCGAAGCGATCCAGAACCTGCGCATCGGCGTCGCCAACCCGAACGGCGGGATCACGCAGATCCCGCTGAGCGAAGTGGCCTCGATCAAGCTGATCTCGGGCGCCGCCTATATCTACCGCGAGCAGCAGGAACGCTATCTGCCGATCAAATTCTCGGTGCGTGAGCGCGACCTCGGCAGCGCGATCCAGGAGGCGCAGCAGAAGGTCACGGACCAGGTCAAGCTCCCGCCGGGATCGCGTGTCGAATGGGTCGGCGAGTTCGGCAATCTGCAGGACGCGATCAAGCGGCTGTCGATCGTGGTGCCGATCAGCCTCGGTTTGATCGGGATACTGCTGTTCCTCAATTTCGGCTCGATGGTCGACACGCTGCTCGCCATGAGCGTGATCCCGATGGCGATCTTCGGCGGCGTGCTCGGGCTGCTGGTCTCCGGCATTCCCTTCAGCGTCTCGGCCGCGATCGGCTTCATCGCGCTGTTCGGCATCGCCGTGATGGACGGCATCATCATCCTGTCGCAGTTCAACCAGCTCATCGATGAAGGTTACGAGCGGATGCGGGCCGTGGTCCGCACCGGTGAATTGCAACTGCGCCCGGTGTTGATGACCTGCGTCGTCGCCGGCGTCGGGCTATTGCCGGCGGCGCTGTCGGGAGGGATCGGCTCGCAGGTGCAGAAGCCGCTTGCGGTCGTGGTCGTGACCGGCATGATGCTGGCGCCGATCGTCATCCTCGTGACGCTGCCGGTCCTGATCTCCTATTTCTCGCGGCGCGAATCTAGGAGGTGAAGCCGTAGAGCCGCGCCGGGTTGTCGACCAGGATCTTCTTGCGCGTCGCCGCGTCCGGCGCCCACACCGCGAGCTGGTTGAGGAGGCGTCCGTCGTCGATCTGGTACAGCGGAACAACATCCGTGACCTGCTTTCCGGGCGGGACCACCGTATCGGGATGCGGCCAGTCGGTGCCCCAGACGATGCGGTCGGGATTTGCCGCGATCAGGGCCTTGGCGAGCGGGATCGCGTCCTGATAGTCGGGCGCAAGCTTGGAGGCGCGGTAGGCGCCGGAGATCTTCACATAGGCCTTGCCGGACTTCACCAGTTCGACAAGGTCCGGAAAACCCGGTTGTTCCACGCCGAGCGCGGCCTGCGCGCCGCCGAAATGGTCGAAGACAACGGGCACGGGCGATGCAGCGACGAGGTCCTTGACCGCCGGGATCAGCGGCAAGTTCGTGTACACCTGCACATGCCAGCCCCGCGCCTTGACGCGGTCGATCCCGGAGGTCAGGCGGGCACGGGCGACATTGGGATCGTTGATGCCGCCGGTTGCGAGGTTGAGGCGGATGCCGCGAAAACCGTCCTTCTGCATCGCATCCAGATCGCTTTCCGGCGTCTTGTCGTCGATGACAGCCACCCCCCGCGCCGTGCCACCGCGCGCCATCATGCCGAAGCGGGTCGCGGAATTGTCGGTGCCGTAGACGCTCGGCGTCACGATCACCACGCGCTCGATCCCGAGAGCCTTGTGCAGCGCGCTCATCTCCTCGGGCGAGGCCGGTTCCGGCGTGTAGACGCGACCGGCGAAGAACGGGAATTTCTGGGGATCGCCATGGATGTGGGTGTGGCAGTCGCAGGCGCCGGCCGGCACGTCGAAATTCACCGGCGTCGAAGGCTGGGCTGCCTTGGCGTGCACGTCTCTGTTGTTCATCATCACTCCGGCCGCGATGGAGGCAAGCATCATACTGCGTCGCGTCAGCATTGGTCTTCTCCCTGCGTTTCCTCGTTTGATCGGCGCTTGCTGCGCCCCGGCGTTATCAGCCGCCGGTTGAGCGAGGTTACAGGGCGAATGTGCGGGCGGGAAGGCGGTGATGCCTATGCCGGATCACTGTCCGGACGGCGTGCGCAGCCCGTGCCAGGCGTCGCGCACCTGATGGTAATGCACCTCCGGCAGGTAATCGGGCGTATTGAGATTGAGGTTCTTGACGTCGAGCCGGCCGATGGCGCTGAGCAGGCTGTAGGAGGCGATCACGCGGTCGCGCAGTGCGCCGATCAGCCGGGCTCTGGCCGAGATCAAATCCTGTTGCGCATTGAGCACGTCGACGGTGGTGCGCTGGCCGCCTGCCGCCTCGCGCTGCACGCCCTGCAGCGCAACGTTCGCGGCACGGACTTCGGACTCGGAAGCGGAGACCGCCGTCTTGGCGCCTTCGTTGGCGACCCAGGCGCTGATCGCAGCGGTCCGCGCCTGGTTACGAACCTGGTCGAGCACCAGCCGGCTCTGCGCCGCCACTTCCTTGGCCTGCCGGGTCTGGGACGCCGCCATGCCGCCGTCATAGATCGGCTGGTTCAACTGGCCGATGATGGAAGCCTGATCGGTTCCGAATGTGCCGAGCGTCGGGTCGGAGTCGCGGCTGCGGCTCACGCTGCCCTGCACCGTGACGTTCGGCATCAGACTGCTCTCGGCGACGCGGATCGTGGTCGAGGCGACGTCGACGTCGTAGCTTGCCGCCATCACCGCCGGGTGCTCTTTGAAGGCGAGCCCGATCGCGTCCTCGCGATTGCGCGGCAGCAGGCGGTCGGTGGTCTCGGCAGGCCGCAATTGCCCGGGCGCATTGCCGATGACCTGTGCGTAAGTCGCTTGGCTGATCGCGAGACTGATCTCGGCGGCGTTGAGGTCGGCAAGCCCGCGGTTCAGTCGCGCTTCGGCCTGCGCCGTGTCGGTCGGCGTGACATCGCCGGCATTGAGGCGCTTCTGCGTGATGGTTTGCGTTTCGCGCAGAAACGCGACGTTGGCGCGCTGCGCCTCGACCAAGGACTGGTTGGCGAGCACATTGGTATAAGCGGTCACCGCGTCCAGCAGCACGCCCTGGCCGACATTGCGCAGCGCCTCGCGGCCGGATTGCACCTGCAATTCCGCCACCCGCACGCTGTTGGCGGTCTTGAAACCGTTGAACAGCGTCTGCGTCACTGTCAGGCCGATCTGCCACGGCTTCAGGTTCGCGGTCTGAACGACGTTATTTGGCAAGAGGTCGCGCACCGCCTGCAAACCGGCGGAGAGGGTTGCTGCGATCTGCGGACGATAGCCAGTCAGTGCCTGCGGCACGTTCTCGTCGGTCGCCCGCTGCCGCGCCCGCTCGGCATTCAGCGCCGGATTGGTCTGGTAGGCTTTGGCGAGTGCTTCAGGGAGGCTCTCCGCATGGACCGCCGAGGCGGCGAAATCGACACAAAGCATAACGCCAAGGCAAATGCCCGTCTGAAGCAAACGCCTTCTCACGTCGCTAACTCTAGCGGCACGTCCAACCATAATAACCCGCAAACCACCCCGACTGTCCGCCCCCGTCGACTGGGTCACATCTACTGTTTAGGGGATGGTCTCGCTACTGACAAACGGTCGCGCGACATCTGCACATCAAATCAGCGCTTGTCTGTTGCCGGTTCGTCACAGACGGTGACGACAGTGATTTAACTTACCTGTTCTTATTCACAGGCTGCCGCTTCTCGATGAAGGCGGCCATGCCTTCGGAACGGTCTTCGAGCGCGAAGGTCGAGTGGAACAGGTTGCGCTCGACGTTGAGGCCTTCCGACAGCGTGGTCTCGAAGGCGCGGTTGACGGCTTCCTTGGCCATCGCCGCTGCCGGGCGCGACATCGATGCGATCTTTTCAGCGGCGGTAAGTGCTTCGTCCATCAGCCTGTCGGCGGGCACGACGCGGCTGACGAGGCCGGAGCGTTCGGCCTCGGCGGCATCCATCATCCGTCCGGTGAGGCAGAGATCCATCGCCTTCGACTTGCCGATCGCGCGCGTCAGCCGCTGCGTGCCGCCGATTCCGGGGATCGTGCCGAGCGTGATCTCGGGCTGGCCGAACTTCGCGGTATCGGCAGCAATGATGATGTCGCACATCATGGCAAGCTCGCAGCCGCCGCCAAGGGCATATCCGGCCACCGCCGCAATCGTCGGCTTGCGGCATCTGGCGACGCGGTCGCCGCCAACAGCGGCGAAGTCGCTGGTGAACATGTCGATGAAGCCTTTCGGCTGCATCTCCTTGATGTCGGCGCCGGCGGCAAAGGCCTTCTCGCTGCCGGTGAGGACGATGCATCCGATGGCGTCGTCCGCCTCGAGGTCGTCGACTGCGGCTGCGATCTCGCGGAAGACGCCGAAGGACAGCGCGTTGAGCATTTTGGGACGGTTCAGCTTGATGATGCCGACCGCGCCCTTGCTCTCGACAATGATGTGTTCAAACGTCGACATGATCCACCCCGTTCTCCTGATCTGGCGGCAATGTGCCCGCTGACGGGGTGGGCTTCAAGTGGGCTCCCGGACGCGGTGTGGCGCTATTTGCGCCGCGCGTCCGGGCACAAGGGGACGTCAGGCCATGAACATGCGGGCGGCAGACGCCATGGTCAGCAACGCGCCCGCGGCGATGAAGATCTTGCCGATCAGGGAAGTCCGGTCCCAGGTGGTGTCGTCGGCGCTGGCGACCGGCGCCGCCGTCGGCGCCTGGGCGGTCGTCATCGCGACCGCCGGGGCAGGCTGCTGCGGCTGTGGCTGCGCGGCGGGCTGATTCTGCTGCTGGCTCTCCTGCATCGCGCGATCGACTTCGTTGAGTTGGTCGGAGGCGACGACGTCGGCATCACCGGGCGCCTTTGCCTCGTCGGGCTTATCGGATGCGGCGAGCAGCGTGTTGGCCTTCGCCGACATCGCACTCGCATTATCGGCAGGAACGTTGGGGGTCAGTTCGGCCTTGGCATTGGCGACCAATGCCGGAAGCGAGACGGCTGCGGCGTCGGCGGTCTCGGCGCTATCCGGTTTCTTGGCCTCGGACGACTTGGATTCGGAGGACTTGGAAGCGGACGATTTCGACTCGGTCTTGGCCGACGTGTCGCGCTTTGCGTGACGCGTACTCTGTTTCTTAACACTTGCCGCACTATCGGAGTCCGAGGCAGTCGTGCCGCCCGAACCTGCCGCCTCGACCGGGGACGGCGCGGCGACGCATGCAAACAGCCCTGCGGCCACAAGCACCGCCAGAAGCCCGCTGGCTTTGGTGATCATCTGACAATCTCCCCATTTGCCCGCCCCTGAGGGGCGAAATGAGACCCCGAGGCGTGTCCGCAGCGGGGCAGAAAAAGGGAATCTTCGGGTTTTGCCGGGCCAAAACGGGGCGGCACCGTTGCGCCAAAGCGGCTGCTTTCGGGCACGGCGTCGATTTTCCTCCAGGTAAAATTCTGCGCTCACGCTCCGACCGGTGCGAGCTCCAGCAATCGATGTTAAGAGCGCTGTGGATCTCGAACGGCCCGCTCGACTTGCGCTGGTCCGGATTTGAGATTCTGTCGCCCGGGCGCCGTTTCACGATTTTGTGATCAGTTCGCCGCCGGTGTAACAAATTGAAGGATCGACCGAATTGCGTTGTGGGAGCGCACGTGCGCGAGCGTGAGGACGAATGGACCGGCCTGATGCGGTCGGCCATTTCAGGCGACAGCACGGCGTATCATCGCCTGCTGAAGGCGATCACGCCGGTCCTGCGGGCGGCCGCGCGCCGCGGTTTGGCGCGCGCGGGCCAACCGATCGATCAATCCGAGGATATCGTGCAAGACATTCTGCTGGCGGTGCATTCGAAGCGACACACGTGGGACGTAAACGCCCCGTTTGCGCCCTGGCTGTTCGCAATTGCCCGCAACAAGCTGATCGATGCGCTGCGACGCCGGGGCAAGCGGGTGTTCGTCAACATCGACGATTTTGCCGAGACCTTGCCCGGCGAGGCGCAGGAGGAGAAGGCCTCCGCGAGCGAAATCGCTGCGCATCTGAACGCATTGCCGGCGCGGCAGCGCGAGGTGCTGCAGTCCATCGCCGTCGACAGCGCTTCGATCAAGGATACGGCAGCAAAATTCTCGATGAGCGAGGGCGCCGTGCGGGTGGCGTTGCATCGCGGGCTCGCCAATCTGACGGCGAAACTGCGGGAGAGTTGAACATGGAGACCGATCAGCTCATTCGCACGATCGCCGCCGACAACACCCAGCGTGCACAACCGGTGGGTTTTGTCCTGATGCTGGCGTTGCTCGCCGCCGCACCGATTTCTTTGCTGATGTTCTTCACCGAGCTCGGCGTCAGGCCTGATGTCATGACCGCGATGCACAACCCGTTCTTCGGTCTGAAGTTCGCCGTGACGCTGGCGCTCGCCGCTTCTGCGATCGCCGTCAGCCTGCATCTATCGCGGCCCGAGGCTTCGCTGCGTGGCTTTGGCTGGTGGTTGCTGGTTCCGGCCGGGCTGCTCGTGGCCGGTATCAGCGGCGAGATGATGATGCCGCAGCGCGCGCCGATGATGACGCGGCTGGTCGGCAACAATTCGCGGGCCTGCCTGATCTCGATTCCCTTGCTGTCGCTGCCGCTGCTCGCGGCCGCTTTGTTCGGCCTGCGCCATGGCGCGCCGGCGCGCCCGGCAGTCGCCGGCGCGATCGCGGGCCTGCTGGCAGCGGGACTTGCGGCCACGCTTTACGCATCGCATTGCGCCGATGATTCACCGCTGTTCGTGGCGACCTGGTACACGATCGGGACCACGCTGGTCGCCGCCATCGGCGCCCTGATCGGCTCGAAGGTGCTTCGATATTGATTGCGGTCCCTCCACGTCGTCATTGCGAGCGCAGGGAAGCAATCCATCTCTCCACTTGCGGAGGCATGGATTGCTTCGTCGCTATCGCTCCTCGCAATGACGAGTGTGAAGGCTAAGCCGCGGGCGCGGACTGCTGCATGCGGTGGAAGCGCAAGACCTGCTGTGCGGTCGATGGCCGGAGCCGTTCGTAGGTCTCCATGCAGGCCAGGAGATCCGTCGGCTCGCCGCCTGACAATTCGTCGCGCAGGTTGATGATCGAGCGCACGGTCGACCACGAGAAGCCTGCGACCTTGGCCAGGATCATCACGCCTTCGGCGCGGGTTTCGATCATCATGTTCTCGGCAACGGCCAGACTCACATTGGCAAGAGCTGCAATCGAGGCATTGGTCTCGTCGAACTTGCCGGCGTCGGCAAACGCTGCCACCTGGAATTCGTCGAGGCGGCCATCCTCATACAGCGACTTCACCAGCGCATGGGCGATCGCCGTGTCGCGCGTGACCGCCGCGGGCGCGGAGCGAGCGCGCCGCGTCGCCTCGCGCACCGCGCTCGGCACCTCCTTGGCCTGCTGCGGGTTGGCGGCTTCGAGCCGGTGCCGCACCGTGTCCGATGCCTTCGCCAGCAGTTTCAGATAGAGATGCCGCGGCATGCTCGGGCGGAGCCCGATGCAGGTCGCAAGGTCGTCATCGCCTTCGGCGCGGCTGATCAGCCGCGTGAAGCCGCGTTCGGTGAATTCGGCACCGGGATTGTTGACGGTGCTCTGGATCACCTCGTCGTTACCGCGCAACACCAGCACGTCAGTGACGGCACCGCTCAGCGTCTTGCGCGCCGCGATCGCCAGCAGATGCGCCTGGCTCTTGTTGCGCGCGGTTTCGATCAGGGTGTTATCGTCGAGCCGGCTCGATTGCGTCAGCACGGGACCGGCGACCTCGATCATGTCGTCGAAGGCAAGCGTCCGGACGGTCAACGGCGGGGCAGTATCGATCGGCGCCAGCCGGTTGGACAATAACGCCTTCGCCGAGGTTTCGATGTGAAGCAGCAGGCACTGGAACACATCGTCGAACAGCGCGATCTGCTGGTCCGAATAGTCCACCGCGCCGTTGACGAAGAGATCGGTCACGCGGCGCAGGGTCTCGACCCGGCGCGCCACCGTTCCATGCGCGAGCGTTGCCTGCAACTCGTCAAGCAAGTTCTCGGGGGCGATTGCGGGTTTCAAATTCATGACTGTGACTCTGTCCTGGAGTATTGGCGATGCCACCGCGTCGGATTCTCCGACGGTGGAAGCGAATTCGTTTGGTCATGCACTGGCGATGCGATTGCGTCCTCGTGCCTTGGCCGCGTAAAGCGCGCTGTCGGCGCGCGCGAGAAATGTGTCCGGGCCCTCGTTGGGCCGCAGCGTTGCAATGCCGGCGGAAATCGTCACCTGCATGCCCGGCGAGAACGCGCTCCAGTCGAGCTCGGCGATGATGACCCGCAGCCGCTCCAGCGCGCGCGAGGCGCCATCTTCGTTCAACTCGGGCAGTATCAGCAGGAACTCTTCGCCGCCGTAGCGGCCGAAGCGGTCGATGCTGCGGATGTTGGCGAACATGGAGATCGCGAAGGTTCTCAACACTTCGTCGCCGGTCGGATGGCCATAGACGTCGTTGACGCGCTTGAACCAGTCGAGGTCGATCAGTGCGACAGAGCAGGGTGCGCCGGTGCGCTCGGAGCGGACGATCTCCTCGTCCAGCGTCCGCATGATGCTGCGCCGGTTGAATGCGCCGGTCAGCTCGTCAAGCTCGGCGAGCTCCTCGATGCGCTTGTAGGCTTCTTTCAGCTTCTGCCCGTTCTGGTACAGCGATTGCTGCATCGAGCTGGAGAGGATGCCTAAGAACATGCAGCGCCCGATGGTGAGCGCAAAGACCAGCACGGTGGCGAGCCGCTCCAGGGTGCTGCCATGCGGCATCGAGATCGGCTTGTCGGTCAGAAGGAACAGCGCGGCGAGGCCGAGCACCGTCACGGTCCAGATCAGGGCGGTCTGTCGCGCCGAGGTCCTGAGCGCGCCGAAGCCGAACACCACGAACAAGTTGCACAGGAACAGCACGCCGACTTGCGGCGCGATGTAGGTGAATCCGAGCTGGTTCGCCATGTGGAGGGCCGACTGCGGCGCGACCAGATAGTGATCCTTGAAGCGGTCGTGGAAGCCGAGTTCGGAAAGCAGCACGTAGACGGCGCACAAGCCCAAGCCGCAAAGCGCGTAGGCCATGCCCAACACCATCGGGATCGTGCCGGCGCTCGCATAGACCAGGAGCACGAGGGCGTCGAAAACATAGCAGACGCCGACCATCGCCTGGATCTGACGCCGACGTCTGGCGCGGCGCAACAGCTTCGTGGCAGCCAGCCGTGAGCCGCGGCCATTCAATCCGCCCGCAACCGGGTTCAGAAATGAGGACGCTGCGATGCCCATGCGCTCGCCATCGAGAGGAAAACTCGCAAAATCTACGGGGAAAAGCCTTTAGGTTTGGTATCTTTCGACCCCGAATCCGGTCCGTAGAGTCCCGCCATCTCCCTTGTTTTCGCAGGTGAAAATCGGGGGAACCTTGACTAGGCAATCGCGGCGGACGAGTGCTGGGCTCGACGGGTGGGAATTGGCGGGAAGACTGCCTAATCTGCCGACTCTTGCTAAGGTCGAGCAGTCGACATGGTCTTGGGGAGGCTTTGCCCTACCATGATACCTATATGGGGGCGAGGGAGTGCGGAATTCACACGGAATTCGGGGTTTGTGGGATAGTTCACACATGCGTTCCGCACATTGCGGTAATGTGAAGAATTCTGCTCTCTCCATCGAACCAGCCCCCACCCGCTCTCGACCAATCTTGCGAGACGGCCATTGAGCGCGACACAGGCGGCTTCAGACGAGGTTCTGATCGCCCGGATCGCTCAAGGCGACCGGCTCGCCATGCAGGTGCTGTACGGGCGGCACCACGTCAGAGTGTACCGTTTCGGACTCCGGCTTGTGCGGGACGAACAGGTCGCGGAAGACCTCATCAGCGAGGTGTTTCTCGATGTCTGGCGCCAGGCCGGCAAATTCGAAGGACGATCTGCCGTCTCAACCTGGCTGTTGGCGATCACCCGGTTCAAGGCCCTGTCTGCGCTGCGGCGCAGGAAGGACGCTGAACTGGATGAAGACGCCGCGAACGCGATCGAGGATGCGTCCGACGATCCGGAAGTGGCGGTGCAGAAGAAGGATACGGGTGAAGCGTTGCGCAAGTGTCTAACGGCACTTTCGCTGGAGCACCGGGAGATTGTCGATCTGGTCTACTACCACGAGAAGTCCGTGGAGGAAGTCGCCGAGATCGTTGGTATTCCGGAGAACACCGTGAAGACGCGCCTGTTCTATGCGCGGAAGAAATTGGCCGAACTGCTCAAGGCAGCCGGCATAGAGCGAGGTTGGCCATGATGGCGGCGAGAAGGAAGATGCTGGAAGAGCCCAGCGACGTCGAATTGCTGCTGCCTTGGCATGCCACGGGCACGTTGAACGCGCGCGATGCGCGACGTGTCGAGGAGGCGCTGGCCAGCGATGCGGAACTCGCCGGGCAATATGCCGTGATCCGCGAGGAATTTGCCGAGACCATCCGCCTCAACGAGAGTTTGGGCGCGCCGTCGATGCGCGCCATGCAGAAACTGTTCGCCGAGATCGACCAGGAGCCGGTGCGCACACGGCCGACTTCGGTGAGCCTTTCCAGGCGAATCTCGCAGTTCTTTGCAAGCCTGTCGCCGCGGACGCTGGCGTGGTCGGCGGGCGTTGGTGCGGTCGTGCTGCTGCTGCAGGCCGGCGTGATTGGCGCGGTGCTGATGATGAAGAGCCAGGGCAGTTCGTTCCAGACGGCGTCGCTCACGCTGGAGCAGCGGGCGGCTGCGCTCGAGTCCGCCGCTCCGATCACCCGCAACCTCGGTGTGACGAGCCCGCCGCGCGCGCTAGTTCGTTTCGCGCCGGACGCCCGCATTTCCGACATCACGGCGCTGCTCGACAATTACCAGGCCTCGATCATTGGCGGGGCCCGCGACGGCATGTTCCGGATCCAGTTCGGCAACAGCGCGATGAGCAAGACCGACGTCGCCGCGCTGCTCGGCAGGCTGCAGAAGGAAAAGATCGTCAGCCTCGCGGTGGAGACGCCGTAAGGCGCAAGCGGTCATAGATTTTCCCACGACGCGCTAGGCTGTGTGGACTCTTGGGATTCTCAAATCAGACGGAACGTGATTCAAGGCTTTCTTTTAGGAGGAAGCCTTGGGGGTTCTGGATCGGCTCGTTCTAAACGACACGCAATGGGACCGTATC